>DATDGG010000583.1:0-22600 GCA_036522235.1 Xanthobacteraceae bacterium | reverse complement strand
AGCTGGTCGACGCCATCCCCCAAGGCGAGTCGATCAAAATCTACAAGCAAGGCGACTGGTTCGATCTCTGCCGCGGCCCGCACATGACCTCGACCGGCAAGATCGGATCGGCCTTCAAGCTGATGAAGGTCGCCGGCGCCTATTGGCGCGGCGATTCGAACCGCGAAATGCTCTCGCGCATCTACGGCACCGCCTTCGCCAAGCAGGAGGAGCTCGACGCCTATCTCAAGCAGATCGAGGAAGCCGAGAAGCGCGACCACCGCAAGGTCGGCCGCGAGATGGATCTGTTTCACTTCCAGGAAGAAGCGCCGGGCTCGGTGTTCTGGCACCCGAAGGGCTGGACCCTGTTCCAGGCGCTCGAGCACTACATCCGCCGCCGCCAGGCGCAGGCCGGCTACCAGGAGGTCAACGCGCCCCAGCTCATGGACTCGTCCCTCTGGGTCGCCTCCGGCCACATGGCGACGTTCCGCGAGAACATGTTCCTGACCCAGACGCGCGAGGAGGACGAGCGCGTCTTCGTGGTCAAGCCGATGAACTGCCCGGGCCACATCCAGATATTCAAGAACGGCCTCAAGTCCTATCGCGATCTGCCGTTCAAGCTCGCCGAGTTCGGCAAGGTGCACCGCTTCGAGCCCTCCGGGGCGCTGCACGGACTGATGCGGGTGCGCGCCTTTACCCAGGACGATGCCCATGTGTTCATCACCGAGAGCCAGATCGCCGAGGAGGCACTCAAGATCAACGACCTGATCCTCTCGATCTACGAGGATTTCGGCTTTCCGGACGTGCACATCAAATTCTCCGATCGTCCGGAAAAACGGATCGGCGACGACCAGCTCTGGGACAAGGCGGAAGCCGCCCTGATGCAGGCGCTCAAGGCCTCCGGGCGCCCCTGGACCCTCAACAAGGGCGAAGGCGCGTTTTATGGGCCCAAGCTCGAATACGTGCTGCGCGATGCCATCGGCCGCGACTGGCAGTGCGGCACCATCCAGGTCGACCTCAACATGCCGGGCCGGCTCGGCGCCTTCTATATCGACGAGCATTCCAACAAGATCACTCCGGTGATGCTCCATCGCGCCATGTTCGGCTCGCTCGAGCGCTTCACCGGGATTCTCATCGAGCATTATGCGGGTCATTTGCCGTTGTGGCTCTCGCCATTGCAGGCGGTCGTCGCCACCATCACGGCGGATGCCGACGATTACGCGCGTGAAGCGATCGCGGCTGCGCAGCGGCTCGGGCTGCGCGTCGAGGGCGACCTGCGCAATGAGAAGATCAACTACAAGGTCCGCGAGCACTCGCTCGCGAAGGTGCCGGCCCTGCTGGTGGTCGGCCGGAAAGAGGCAGCCGAGCGCACGGTCTCGATCCGCCGTCTCGGCAAGGAAGATCAGCAGGTGCTGAGCCTCGACGCGGCCCTGGCGGGGCTCGCCGATGAAGCGGTGCCGCCCGACCTCAAGCGGATGCAGGCGGCCGCCTGACATGAAAATTCAGAGCTCTGATGTATATTACCGCACGTCTTAGTGGAAAGGGACACCGCTATGCGTTGGATTTACCTCACCATCATCGCGCTCTTCGTAGCCGCCACCGTCCTTTTCGCGGTCCAAAACTTCGAGATTGTAACTATGTCGTTCCTCGGCTTCAGCGCTCGCGTGCCGTTGGCGCTGCTGGTTGCCCTCATCTACGTCCTCGGAATGGTGACGGGCGGCAGTTTGTTGGCCTTATTGCGCCGGTCGCTGCAAGGGTCAAGGCGCACGGCGATGTAGTAGGCACTCTGGGCTGCTTCTCGGCCCGCTCCTCGGCGCCTCGATGATTCGCGGCTGTCAACATGCGCGATCTCGGCCAAGTGTGGAAGCACGAAGGCCGCTACCGCATCCGGCGCAGGATCAGGATCAGATGCAGTGAGATGGGCAGTTGGAGACCACCGCGAAAAGACCGCACCGGGCCTCCTCGCGGAAGCAGGCCTACCACGGTCCCCCGATGACGCTCGCCAACATGCGGGCGCAACCGGCCAACAGTGGCATCATCCTTAGCTCTTTAGCCGCGATACGTCAGGCTGATCTACTCCATCCAATGGTGCATGCAGGATTGCGTTGCTGCCCTCTGGGGCAGGTTCCTCCCTAGACCTGGCCCCGCTGGCTAATGGCAGCGGGGCTTTTCCTCAAGATAGGGCGTGCGGATTTGCCGCTGCGCTCTTGCCGCTCATACATGCCCGAGGCGGTCTTAAGATCGATCGTTAAGTGCGAACAACAGGAGGCTTGCCATGAGTAGAAATAAGCCTTTCGGCGCGCTTGCAATCGTCACCGCTCTCGGTGTTCTGGGCGTCACCTCTGCGGCTGGGTCGGACCACTTCCCTCGCGAGCGCGGGTTCGTGGTCCCGTGCAGCCTGGACGGAGTTAATCCCGCCTACCACCCGGAGATTTTTGGCAATGCTGCGGCTGCCGCCGCATACGGTTTCGTCCGATCGCGGGATGGTGCTTGGCACGTGGTACCGAATTGTCATCGGCGATGAAGGACATTCCCCAGGGCAAATACATTGGCCGAGGGCGTCCTCAGGAAAGTGAGTCGCTGCAATGGGCTACGGACCCTACTGCGATGAACCGGAAGTCATCGCCCAATTCCATCCGGGCGAGCAGGAGGCGGTGCTGCCCGACCTCAAGCGGATGAAGGCCATCGCCTGACGTGAAAAAGGGGTCCGCTTCGGCTTGAAGCGGACCCCTGCAATCTTGACGCTCAGCCGCGATCGATCGCGCGGCTCAACTCTGCCTGGTCACTTCGCCAGCGGATCGGGGCGGATCTGGAAGTGCACCGCCATGGGCTTGTTGCCCTTGCCGCCTTCGGTCTGCCAGGGCGCGCGGTCGCCGCTGCTCACCCATAGACCGCGGCCTTTCCAGCCGCCGTTCGGATCGTCGATGCGCCCGTCGAGCCCCTTGGCGAAGAAGCCCATCGGGTAAGGCAGGCGCAGCAGCACCATCTTGCCGTCCTTGAACGCGACCACCCCGTCCTCGAGGTTGGCGGTCGAGATCGGCACGTCGTTGCCGAGGCCGAGCGTGTTGTGCTCGTCGACCCAGGTGTAGTAGCTCGACTCGGCGCTGTTGTCGCCGATGCCCTCAAAGCCCGGTCCCGGATACTGATGGAAGCTCCAGCCCTCCGGGCACTGATCGCCGGTCGCCTTCGGTCCGTTGAGCGGGCCCTTGCACTTGCTGCGATCGAAGGCGCCGAGATGACCGCTGCCGAGCGATACCCAATACACGCCCTTGCTGTCGATGTCGCCGCCGCGCGGCCCATATCCGGGCATCGGAATGTTGTAGACTTCCGAGAGCGCGGTCTCCGGCGGGTTCGCGCCCGGAACGATGCGCACGATCGAACCGGGATTATT
This sequence comes from Xanthobacteraceae bacterium, assembly GCA_036522235.1. Classification (GTDB taxonomy): domain Bacteria; phylum Pseudomonadota; class Alphaproteobacteria; order Rhizobiales; family Xanthobacteraceae; genus VAZQ01. The sequence goes on along the minus strand of DATDGG010000583.1, from coordinate 19,230 downwards.
GCGGATCGTTCCCCACACGGAGCCGTCGGCCGGGCTCACGCTGACGGCGTAGAACACCTGGCCGAGGCGACGATCCTTGGTCGGATCGGCCGGCTGGCCGGGCTCGGTGTATTCGCCGCGCTTGCCGTCGCCCTTGGTATCGACCACGAGCGCGGTCCAGCCCTGCGACTTCGCCGCGTCATGGGTCTCGTCCCACTTCTTGGTGTCGACCCAGCCGACCACGCCGCCGCCGCCGCCGCTCGAAGTCCACAGGACCCCGTTCTTGTCGAAGTTGAGGTGGTGGGTGGTGAAGCAGGTATCGACAAACTCGAACTTGTCCGTCTTCGGATCGTAGACCATGAGCATGCGCTGGCTCTGGTCGAGCGGGAACAGCTTCGCCGACGCATGCTCGGAGCCCTTCTTGCAGAAGGCCGGCTCGTTCTTCTGGTCGCGGAACGCGGCCGTCATCCAGATGCGGCCTTTGTCGTCCATGGTCGCGTTATGATTGTTGAAGTGGGCGGTCCAGATCTTTTCCTCGCCCCAGTAGGCGGAGGGCCCAAGCGGCTTCTCCATCGCGGCATGGCCGGGTCCAAGCATCTCGTGCATGTCGGCGTCGCGGACCGGCGCCTTGTGCAGGGTGGCCGTGTCGGTCTTCGGATCCAGCACGGGGAAATAGTCCATGCTGTATTCCGGCTGGCCGTAGAGCGCACCACCCGCATTGACGGTCGGGTTGCGCTTGTCGGTCGAGATCAGGTCGTGGAGGTAGTGCTTCTCGTCCGACCAGTCATAGGTCGTGACCACGATATTGCGCTCGATCCCTTCCGGACGCTTCGGCGTCGCGTGCGGCAGCTCGCCTTTGGCGACGCGATCGGTCCAATCCGCCAGATAGCCGAGCGGCGCCGCCTGCAGCTGACCGGCGATGATGTTCACCATGAGCTCGCCAGCCTGGCCGGACTGGATGCGCTGCATCCAGGCATTCTTCGAGTCGGTCCCGAAGGCGGCCGGGATGGTGCGCGTCGCCAAGGTGCCGAGCTGATGGCAGCCGACGCAGCCGTTGTTCTTCATCAGGTTGATGTAATCGATCTGCTTGCCCGGAATGCCCTTGGCGCTGAATTGGCTGGGGTCCGGGAACTTGAGCATGGAGTACCAGTAGATCGCCGGGTAGTACTGCGCGGCCGCCTTGGCGTCGGGCGCCGGCACCGCGGTCAGGTTGACGATCTTGCCGGGATCGCCCTGCACCTTCGCGGAATCGACGAGGCCGTAGCCGCGGACCCAGATCGTGTAATGGGCCTTGGGAAGGTCAGGGACGAGATAGCGGCCCTGGTCGTCGGTGACGACGATCTTGGCGAAACGCGTCGGCAGGTCCTTGGTCTCCGCGATCACCCAGACGCCGGCCTCGGGGCCGTGCGGCCCGGAAACCACCCCGCCGAGATCGGTCGGCCCGACATTGACGGGCGGCTGCTGGGCGGAAAGCTGCGCCGGTACGCCGGCCAGCAAGGCGGCCAGCCCAATCGGCGCCGCGCCCAAAAGAAGTCTACCTCTAATCCTCATGGTCCACGCTCCTCTCTCATCGGTATTGATGTTGATGATATTGATGTTGTTTCGGCAAGGCTGCGCTCAAGGCCGAGCTGTTTGTGGCACAACTGATACCACAGTACAGGGCTTCTCAATAGCCCTTCGGGCTCGCTCCGCCGGCGCCGCCACCCTGATGCCAATCGTCGCGGCGGCGCGGCTGCTGAGCCCCAAAAAAGCAGCGCAGAAATCGGGGCGATAACGTCTGATAATTACGTTCAGCTCACCGCCGTCCAGGTGCCGTCGGGGTTGCGGCACGCGCTACCGCGCGCGACCTGCGGCGTGCCGTCGATGTAGATGGTGTGCGTATAGGGCCGGCACTGCAGTCCATTGGACTTATAGGCCGGTCCCGGAACCACCGATCCATAGCGGCCGGAATCCGGATTGCGCCACGGCACCGCCGTCCCCGTTCGGCCGCGTTCGAGCGCCTGCACCTGCGCGTCATAGGCAAGCCGCCTGTCGTCATCATCCATGCTGGCGCCGATGCGATTGCCGATCATGCCGCCGATCGCCGCGCCGGCGACGCCGGCCGCGATGCGCTCCCCGGTTCCGCCGCCGAACTGCGATCCGATGAGGCCGCCGGCAACTGCGCCCAGCAGCGTGCCGGTGTTCTCCTTGGCGCCTTGTCCGGTTTCGGGCGTGGCCGCACAAGCGGCGACCGCGATCGCGACGATCACAGCGCTACTCAGCCGAGCAATAAGCATTGCAAGCCCCCGTCCCCATCATGGCGGCCGATCCTCGGATCGGCGACTTGTAAATGGCACTTTGCCACGCAGATTAGGGCAAAACTCTGTTCTATTGCGATCGCGGCAGGTTCGGGGCCATCGCTCGAGGCCTTCAGCAATTCCTAAGCTTCAGCAATTCTTGCGGCTGGCGGATCGCGGCTTGGAATGACGGGGTTTGTCACATCCGGGTAGGTTGTACGGCGCGATCACCTGCGGCGGCTGGTACGGAGCGGGCCGCATGAAACGCTCGACCGGCGACTCCGTGAAGCGGTCGCGCTCCCGGCCCGGCAATACGCTTGAGGGAATTTGCGGCGCGGCCGCTGCCGCGGAGATATCCGCGGCGAGCAGCAGGCAGGCGATCAGGTGCGGCAGGCGATGCATGGCAAAACTCGGCAGCTCAACGCCAAAGCCGTCGGGATCGTTCCCTCGGATCAGCGCGTCAGCACCTCGACCTCGCCGTCGACCCCGGTGATCACCTTGAATCGGCGCTCGTAGGTCTTGGTCTCGTTGCGCGCGACCACGCGATAGTCACCTTCTGCCAGGATCACGCGCGGAAACGCGCCGATCGATTCCTTGATCGCGTCGCCGCCGGGCGTGAGCACCGACCATTGGGTATTGGCGATGGCTTCCCCGCCGGGTTCGTTCACGAGCTTGAGCGTGATGATGGCGGCGCGATGGGTCACGGTCGCGTCGGTGAGCTTGGCGGCCTGCACGCGGATGTCGGAGCGCACCACCGAGTTGGCATCGCCGTAATTGGACACGATGTGATAGGTGCCCTCGGGCATCAGCACCAGGTCGCCGGTCATGACCGACTGCGCGATCGGCCGCTTGTCGCTCGGCTCGAACTGGCTACCCTTGTAGACGTCGAACGAAATCTGTCCGGGCGGGATGCGGGCGTCGCCCACCTTCCCTTCGATGCGCAACCCGCCGGCCGGAAGCTCGAAGACCTCCCGCGCGGTTTCGCCGGCGCGCAGCTGCACCGCCCGGGTTGCGCTGGCGAGCCCGAAGCCGACATGGACGACGTAGCCGCCGGGCGTCAACGTGAAGGTCGGCGTCGCCCCCTTGTCCTCCTTGAGCAGCCGGAACGCGCCGCTCTGGTCGGGCTTGCTGCCATAGACCCGCCACACCAGCCCGCCGGTGACCACCGGCATGTCGCGCCCGAACCGCGCGCTGAGCGCAAGAGCCGCCTGTCCGGCCGGGACCACAGCCGGCATGGGCGTCGGGGTTACGGCGGTCGGTGGCAGCGATTGCAAGACCGGCCCGGCCGGCGGCGCGATGCGGTCGCCGCGCGGGGCGGGGCCGGGAGGCGCCAAATTGGTGACCGGAGGCGGCAACGGCACGTCCCCGGGCGGACGCGGCACGCCCCCCGAACCGTCGAAAAACTGCGCGGCCGCCGGATCGGGCGGCGTGGACAGCCACAGACCGATCGCAAAGACGGCAAGGCCTCTGCGGCCAAAGCTTGTCCCCGCCAACCTCATGACCGCGTTTTTGACCGGAATCACGGCAAATTCAAGCCGCCAGGCGGGTTTGTCACCGCCCCGTCGCCTGTGCTAGGCGGAACGCGCCATGCCCGATGCCCTTGCACTCCTGACAACACGGCGCTCCTTCAAGGCGATGGAGCTCACCGGCCCTCCCCCCTCCGCCGCCGAGATCGACACGCTCCTGACCGTCGCGGCGCGGGTGCCCGATCATGGCAAGCTCACGCCCTGGCGCTTCATCGTGTTCGAAGGCGAGGCGCGACGCTCCGCCGGCGCCGCCATCGCGGCCGCTTTCCGCATCAAATATCCGGATGCGAAACCCGAACAGGTCGAGGCCGAGCGCGAACGCCTGGCGCGCGCCCCGCTTGTGGTGGCCGTGGTCAGCCGCGCCGGTCCGCATGTGAAAATTCCGGAATGGGAGCAGGTGCTCTCGGCCGGCGCCGCCGCCATGAATCTCGTCCTCGCCGCCCACGCGCTCGGCTACGGGGCATGCTGGATCACCGAGTGGTACGCCTACGACCGCGGCGTGCTCGGTGCGCTCGGCCTCGCGGCGCACGAGCGCATCGCCGGATTCATCCATATCGGCCGGCCGCCGGGACCGCCCGAGGACCGGCCGCGGCCGCCCCTCAACGAAATCGCGACGCGATTTCAGGGAACAGTGATCAGTAATCAGTAGTCAGAAAGCCGCTCATCGGCGCGCCGCTGCGGTCTGATTACTGATCTCTGATTACTGATCCCTGTCATGCCGTCTGGATGTAGTCGCGCAGCGCCGCGCTCTCGTGCTCGATTTCCGACAGGCGGTGCTTGACGACGTCGCCGATCGACACGATGCCCACCAGCCGGTCCTGCTCGAGCACCGGCACATGGCGGAACTTGCCGGTCGTCATCCGTTCCATGATGGCGCCCACGGTGTCGGCCTCGCCGCAGGTGACGACCTTGCGGGTCATGACCTGCGCCAGCGGGGTCGTCAGGGCGGCCGCGCCGAGCTCGGCAAGCGTGCGCACGATGTCGCGCTCGGACAAGATGCCGATCACGCGCCGGTCGGCGCCGAGCACGACCAGCGCGCCGATTCGATGCTTCGCCAGGAGCGCGACAGCGTCCTCAAGCGTCGCGGCGGGCTCGATGGTGGTGACTTGGCTGCCCTTGAGGGCCAGTATCGTCTTGACGTTCATGGGTCGCCTCCCTGAACCGGCAGTGAGCCCATCGCTCGCTGTGCCGATCGCATCAACAATTCAGTTTATGGGCTACAAACCGTTTAACGGCTACGAGCTGTTTGTTGGCTACGGGCTGTCAGCTACGCATTTGTCACGAGCTGATAAATCATTCGAATAGATCATCAGCACCTGGGCGCACCGTCGCCGTAACGGCCAATGGCGCGTGATGTGACGGAACGGATCATCCAACCAAAATATGGCGAGCGCAAGAGCGCGCGCAAGTTATGCGCTGGACGCTACACACGGAGCGCTATGCGCTCGGCGCTTCGTCGTCGGCCGGCTGGGCGGCCGGCGGCGCTTCGCGCATCGGCACACCCCGCATCGGATCGAAGACCGCAAAGCCGAGAAGGCCTGCGACAAATCCGCCGACATGCGCTTGCCAGGCAACGTTCCCTTCGATTCCCGGCATGGCAAACCACGGCAGCGCCGACACCGCATTGAAGACGAACCATATGAACACGAACAGCAGCATGCGCCGATCGCGCAGCATCGCGCCGAGCGGCTTCGCCGGCACCCGATAGGTCTCCGCTTCGCTCAGGCGCAGCAGGCCAAGCGGCCCGCCGGGCTGAAAAACGAAGCGCAACGCTGCCGCCATCATCCCGAGCACGGCCGCCGAGGCGCCGATGGCGGGCGTGTTGTCATCGATATGGGTGACGAGATGCGCGAGCGCGCCGCCCGCGGCCGTGAACACGAAGAAGGCGAGGAAACGCCAGGCCCCGAAACGGCGCGCCACCGGCGTCCCGAAAGCGACCAGCCAGATCAGGTTGAAGACGAGGTGCGGCCAGTTGGCGTGGAAGAACGCGTAGGTCACGAATGTCCAGATGGCGGCCGGGATTCCGCCGGGCAGCGCGATCTCCAGCGCATCGGTCGCGTGATACCGCAGCGGCTCGAAGGCAAACAATTCAAGCAGCCGTTCGGTCTCGTCCACTGGCAGCACCAAAGCCACCATCACGTGAATGAAGCAGAGCCAGGCCACCAGCCCCAAGACGACCGGGGGAAGGTTGAAAGCGGGTTCGCGGGCTTGTTCCACCGGGAGTCCAGTCGGCGCCGTTGCGGAAGCCTGCCACATAGGTGCTCGCGCCGGCGCGGGCAAGCAAGCGGTTCGATCACGACGGCCGGGGTGGAACAAAGGGAGGGCCGCGCCCTCCCTTGAAGTGGCCGATCCCGGTCGCCCGGAACCTGCGATCTTGGATCCCAACTCGTGGGCAGCCCATGGCTATCCTCGAATGGGGTTGCGCCTTTGGCGCTGTCACATCCCCTCGTCTTCCCGTCGTCGTGAGCTCATCCCCTCCCCGGCATGGCGCGGCGAAGACGCGCCTGACGCTCATGCGGGAAGAGGCAACGTGTGGACCGCCGGCAAATCTAGGTGGTCGACGCCGCGACGCCTACGTCAATCCTTTTTTAATATTAACGCATTGTTGACGAAGCCGGACCGCCGCCGCCCGCCGCACCGGCACGCCCCCTGCTCCCACAAGCCTGACCGCTCGAAAAATCCTGCGCGGTGTCCCGAACCGGGTCACGACGGAAGCGCAGGCGCACCGAGGTGGCACAGAGGCGCCATGAAACACGCATCGACACGCGAATTGTACGATTATTGGAACAAGCGCCGCGGCACCCGCGCCGCGCCGGAGCGCAACGAGATCGAGCCCGGCGCCATTCGGCGGGTGCTCGCCGACACGTTCATGCTCACCTTCGATCCGCGCAGCGGGCACCCGTTTCGCATTGCCGGCACGCGCGTCTGCGCCGCCTTCGGGCGTGAGCTCAAGGGCGTGGCCTTCACCGACATCTGGGCCGCCGCCAGCCGAGATCCCATTCGCGACGTCCTGGCGACCGTGGCGACGGAATCGCTGGGCGTGGTGGCGGGCGCATCGGGGCAGAGCCGCGAGGGAGCCGCGCTCGAGCTCGAATTCCTGGTGCTCCCGCTCGCGAATCGCGGGGGCGCCAGCGCGCGCATTCTGGGCGCGCTCGTGCCTACCGAGCTTCCCTATTGGTTCGGCGCGCAGACGCTCGCGCCCTTGACGCTCGGCGTGATCCGCTATCTGGGGCCGCAGACCGACCCGGAGAGCCGCCCCCGCGGCGTGCCGGCTTTGTCGGCCGTTGGGCGCCAGCGCCACGGACTGACGGTCTATGACGGCGGCCAAGCTTGAAGCCTCGCTGGAACCAAGGCCTCGGACCAGCCCGCCAGCGCAATTCATCCGCCGGTCTGCGATTGCACTAACGCAGTCTTAACAAAGCGTGCATAGCCTGCAATGCATCCGAGCCATACCCGGCTGCCGGCGCAGGGCCGCATGTCGTTACCTCTAAAGAAGCACTCGATCTTGCCGCTGAGCGAGGAACGCCGGCGGTTCCAGCGCGTGCAGGTGGACCTGCTCGGGCGATACATGCTGGCGGACCGGCGCGAGTTTCCCTGCCAGGTCGTCAATATGTCGCCCGGCGGCATGGCCTTGATCGCGCCGGTCGCCGGCAATCCGGGCGAGCGCGTCATTGCCTATGTGGATCATGTCGGACGGCTCGAAGGCGTCATTGCGCGCCATTTCGACAACGGCTTCGCCATGACCATCGCGGCGACGCCGCGCAAGCGCGACAAGCTCGCCGCCCAGCTCACTTGGCTCGCCAACCGCGGCATCCTCGGCTTGCCGGAAGACCGCCGCCACGGCCGCGTCACGCCGCGCAACCCGATGGCGCGGCTCATCCTGCCGAGCGGCGTCAACATTTCCTGCCGCATCATCGACGTCTCGCAGTCCGGCGCGGCGATCAAGAGCGATCAGCGGCCGGAAATCGGCACCCTGGTCACGATCGGCAAGACGCCAAGCCGCGTGGTGCGCCACATCGAGGAAGGCTTCGCGGTGGAGTTCATCCGCCTGCAGCACCCGGATTTTCTCGAAGAGAATATTACCGGCGGGTAAGCGCGCGCGGCGCGAAAAGCCCGTCGACCACGCGCGGATGGCGGCGCGGGGCCCGCCGCCCCGCTCCCGCGGGCTCCGGCATCAGCCGACGCCGTAGTTAAGGCGCGCCTTCATGGATCGGCGAAACCAGCGCGGCGCCGCCGCTGCCCCCGTTAACGTCGACAATTTTATTCAATCTCGATTGATTAGGATTTTACTCAATCTCGATTCAAACGATAAAAGTATTCGTGGCAATTTTTACTTTGGTTCTATTCAAAGTGACCTTGCGAGTTTAGCCGCGATACAAAGGGTTTGTGCGAAACCTGGCCCCGGTTACAGGGAAGGGGCCACGGGATGCAAGTCAATTGCACATGGGCATGGACGTCGGTTCTTGCTTCCGCGACGTTCCTGGTCGTGGGGCTGGCGACGCCGACTGCATCGGCGGCGAGCGATCAGCAGTTCTACATCACGCTCGGGGGAGCGACGCGGCCGCCGATCGGCTGGGTCGATTTCTGTGTCGAATATGCGCCCGAGTGCGAGACCAAGCCGCTCGAAGCACGCGACGTCGTGCTCTCGCCGAAGGCCTGGAAGGATCTCGCGCAGATCAACAAATGGGTCAACGAGTCGGTCTGGCCGATCACCGACATGGACCACTGGGGCGTGGTCGAGCGCTGGAACTATCCGGACGACGGCTACGGCGACTGCGAGGACTACGTGCTGCTCAAGCGCAAGATGCTGCTGCAGGCCGCATGGCCGCGCCAGGCGCTGCTGATCACGGTCGTGCGCGACCGCAACGGCGAGGGCCACGCGGTGCTCACGGTCAAGACCGACCGGGGCGAGTTCATTCTCGACAACCAGAACCCGGAAATCCTGCTCTGGTCGGAGACCGGCTACCACTTCGTCAAACGCCAATCGCAGACCGACCCCAATAACTGGGTTGCGCTCGGCGACCCGCGGCCGGCGGTTGCCACCGCGACGTCACGCTGAGCGCGGCAACAGAGCGGCAAACAGAGGAGCTACGCGTCCCCGGTCACGTCCCCCCTCCCCGTCCCCCGACCGGGTTCGCGCGCGGCCGGCTCTCCCCCCGGAGCCGGCCGCACTTTTTTTCAACGACGCCGCCGCCGGTTGCCGGAACGTCGGCCCGACTGGCTGCTGCTCAGATTCCGATTGCCGGCCGAGCCCAGGTCATACGGCCTTCACTTGCGGCATTTGCGCGTGATACGCTTGCGCGAAACCGATTTGCCGTGACCAGGGAGATGAACGATGGCCGCTGCCGCCGACGCCCTCGACACCATCAAGGTCAAAAGGCTTCACCCCCTGATCGGCGCAGAAATCTTCGGCGTCGATTTGAGCCGCCCGCTCGATCCGCGCACGCTCGCAGAGGTCAAGGACACCTGGCACGCGCACACGGTGCTGGTGTTCCGCGGCCAGAATCTTTCCGAGGACGATCAGCGCCGTTTCGCCGCCTGTTTCGGGCCGGTCGCCACGCGGGTCAAGCCGCCGCCGGGGGCCAAGCGCGACGACTCGCCGGAATGGGACGAGATGATGGTGATCACCGATCGCCTGACTGCCGACGGCAAGCCGGCGGGCGCGCTTGGGCACGGCGAAATGTGGTTCCACACCGACAAATGCTACCGCGAGCGCCCGCACCGCGTCTCGTTCCTCTATGGCATCGAGATCCCCTCCGAAGGCGGCCACACCAAGTTCGCGAGCCTCTACGCGGCCTATGACAAATTGCCGGACGATCTCAAGCGCCGCCTCGCCGATACGATGGTGATGCAGGGCCACGAATACGGCGTCGGCCGGCGGATCAAGCTCGATGTCGAGCTCTCGACCATCCATCACTTTCGCCAGCCCATCTTCGTCACCAATCCGGGCTCGGGGCGCAAAGCGCTCTATGTCTCGCGCCAGAACACGATGTGGATCGAAGGCATGGATCGCGCCGAAGGCGATGCGCTGCTGGAGCGGCTGTTCGACCTCGCCGAGGACCCGGCGAACGTCTACGAGCATGTCTGGCGGCCGGGCGACCTGCTGATGTGGGACAATCTCGCCTGCCTGCATGCCCGCACCGACTGGCCGCAGACGCAACCGCGCACGCTGCGGCGCTGCACCGTCGAGGGCGACCGGCTCTGGTAGGGCTGAGCGGTTCAGCCCATGCCGGATGCGGATTTCGGCTCGATCTCGTACATCACCCGCACTTCGCCCGGCTGGGCAAATGGATACTTGTCCTTGTCGAGATATTTCTTCGCCAGCGCGTCGATGTGCTGATCGGCGCCCTGCTCGATAACGCGGCCGACGTTTCCGCGAACCTGGACGTAGCGGTAGGGATTGTCGGGATCCATGATGGCAAGGGCTACCGCGGCACCAGGCCGCAAGGTGCGCGCCTTGACCCTGCCCTTGGCGGTATTCACCCGAATGCGACCGTCCTTGTAGTCGAACCAGACCGGCGTGACCTGCGGCGAGCCGTCCGCCATGGTGGTGGCGAGATTGGCGAAGGCCTTTTTCTGCTGCAAGAGGTCGAGATATTTTTCAGGAATGGCTGCCATGGTTGCATGCTCCTTGCGTGCGTCCTTCGACTGAAGCGGTGCGGGCGGACGGGGTCAAGACGCCGCGGCACCCTACCCGATCCGCTTGAGGCCCGCGGCATAGCGCTGCCAGCGCTTGACGTATCCGTCGGCGGCGCGGGCGATCCTCTGCGCCTCCGCCTCGTCGAGCGTGCGGATCACGCGCGCCGGGGCGCCGACGATCAGCGAATGGTCCGGGAACTCCTTGCCCTCGGTCACCAGCGCGCCGGCTCCGACCAGGCAATAGCGCCCGATCTTGGCGCCATTGAGCACGATCGCGCCCATCCCGATCAGGCTGTTGTCCGCGACATGGCAGCCGTGCAGCATGACATTGTGCCCGATGACGCAATCGGCGCCGATGACGATCGGGAAACCCGGATCGACATGAAGGGTGGAATTGTCCTGGATCTGCGAGCGTTCGCCGACCTCGATCCATTCGTTGTCGGCACGCAGCACGCAGCCGAACCAGACGCTGGCATCGGTCTTGAGCCGCACGCGGCCGATGACCGAGGCGCATTCCGCCACCCAGTAGCGATGATCGGACGGCAGTTCCGGTTGCTCGGCATCGAGCTGATAGATCGCCATAAGCGCGCGCTCCTTTTTTGGGCGCGCGACCTTGCCACGACGACTGCGCTTTGGCGAGACAGCCTTAAAGCGATACGGGCAGGTAGTGGTTGACGATGAGGAGAACCACCAGCAGCACCAACCCAATGCCGAGGCTCCAGCCGATCAGCTTCTTTTCGACCGGCAGCAACGGTTCCGCGGGCTGAGCCTTCTTCAATTCCGCGCCGATATCGGGCTGCGACATTGCGACTCCCCTCCGGTTCAGCTGGCGAGCGGCGGATGGATGCCGCCGAAGAACAGCCAGGAAATGATCAGTCCGACCCAAATCACGAAGCCGAACAGGCTGAGCAGATAGACCGCCGCGAGCTTGCCGATGCCTTCCTGCCACAGGCGCCGGAAGTCCGACAGAATGCCGATCGAGAAGAACGTCAGGATGAAGAAGATGACGCGGAACGTATTGGCTTCGCCGATCGCGGCCGGCAGTCGCGCGCTGATCTCCGGGCTCGTGCCGAGCGCGAGATAGAGGCCGACCGCAAACGTCAGGACGAAGCCGATGATGAATTTCGGGAAGCGCTGCCAGATTTCGGCGAAGCGCGCCTTGTCCTGGCTCGGGTTGATGTGATTGGTCCAGATATAGCCGAGCACGAAGGCCCAGATGCCGATGAAAATGTCGATGAACACTTTCACGGTGGCGGTAACGCCCAGGATCCAGCCGGGCTGATAGCGAATGCCCGCGGCCGCCGATTTCGCCAGGATCAGCGACTCGGTCATGCCGCCGCCCGCAATCGCGGCCCCGTCGGTCTTGACCGCGAGGCCCATCCAGGCGCCCGCCACCATGGGCTCCTGCCACAGGAAGGTCTGCGCCAGGAACGGCAGGATGAGCACCTCCACCACCGCAAAGATCACGACCAGCGAGGACACTACCACCGGCACCATCGGTCGCGCCCGGATGGCGCCGCCGACCGCGATGGCGGCGGATACGCCGCAGATGGAAATGCCGGAGGCGAGCGGCGCCGCCCATTCGCGATTGAATCCGAACCATTGGCGGGCGACGTAATAGACCACAGCCCAATAGATCAGGTAGGCCTCGACGATGGCGGCGATGCCGCGCAGCAGGAGCGAGCTTGCGAGCGTAAGCCGGCCGGCCGCGGTCACGGCCAGGAACGCACCCAGGATCACGATCGCGATCTTGATATAGAGCTCGGGGCGGATCGCCTCCTTGAGCCATTCGGCCAGGCGCGGAAAGAAATTGGCGATGGTCAGGCCGACCAGCAGCGCGACCACATAGCCGCCTTCGTTGGTCAGCTTCAGCGACCAGCCGATGCCGAACTTCTGCTGGTCGGCCGGGGTGACCACGGCCACATAGGCGTAGCTGCCGATGATCCAGCTCGCATAGGCAAAGGCAAAGACCGCCGTGAAGGCGATGGCAAAGCGCTTCAAGTCGAGGTTCAGGGCGCTGGCGCCCGCGGTCAGTACGGCGAGCAGCGCCACATAGGTCAGCACCAGGGCGCCGGCGCCGCCGAGTTGCGCATAGGTCTTCGAAACGGTGCCGAGCGCCTGGCCGGGATCGATCCATACCGACGTGCTGACCGCCCATCCGAGCAGGTCGATGCCGCCGAGCCATCCCAGCGCCAACACGAAAATCGCCAAGCCAATCCAGACGGACAACCAATCCTCGGTGATCCAGGGACCCGGCGCGGCGGTGCTGGGCCAACGTGCTGATTCACTGGTGACGGACATGGCGCCTCACTTGCGGCTGATCTGTTCCATCAAACGGAACGGTGGGGACGCAAATAGAATATTCCTTGGCCGGGCGCGCAATGTTCGGACGAAAAAAAGAAAATAATGTCAGCGGGATACGATCTGATAGCTCAGACATTTCGTCAGAGCGGCTGCCGCAAGAATTTACGACGCTGTCGACTTGGGTGTCGAGCTACCGCTTCGACGTCTACGCCCCGATGAGCCCGAGCGCCATGAGCGCCGCGATGGCGAGCGTGCCCGACATCAGGCTCCAGAAACCGGCGACGATCGTGGCCGACATCACCACCCAGAAGCGCCAACCCTCGATGTAACTGGCGCGCAGAATGTTGCGCATGATGATGAAGGGCGCGGCGAAAACCAGAAACGGCACCGCCGCAAATGCCGCCGGATGCGGACCGCGCTCCAGCATGCGAAAGCTCGCCGGACGGCTGGTTGCCGCCTGATAGCCGCTGGCCAGGAGCCCGGCGAAGGCAAAGCCGATCGCCAAGGCAAAGAAGGACTGCACCGCTTCGGCTGACATCGCGCGCGCTCATTATCGCGGAGCATGTACGAACGCCTTTCGGGGCCATGCTCGCCGGGATCGAGCGCAATGCTTCGCAGAGGGCGGACACAGCCGCCACAACATCCTTAATTAATCGTTAACGCGGTACGATCAGGCCGGAGAGGCGAGCGGCTTGTCCTTCTCCACCACGAAGGTTGAGATGATGACGGTCTTCTTGCCGCCGTTCTTGCTGCCGGCATGGGGGGTGTCGACGGGCACTTGGAAACTGTCGCCCGGCTTCAATGTGCGGGTCGGCTGCCCCTGGATCGGGAGCTCGATCTCGCCTTCGACCACGTAGCCGGATTCGATGCCCGGATGCTTGTGCCGCGCAACCAGCACATCCGGCTCGACCTCCACCTGCATGAGGATCGTCACATAGCCCGGCGCCGGGCCGTCGGATTGCGACAATACCTTGCGCGTGAGGCCGCCGGTCGCGGCGGGCGGCGCACCCTGCGCCGACGCGTCGGTCGCAACGAAACCCGTGGCCGCGCAAATCGCGCAGGTCGCAAAACCCGCAAAGCCTCGACGTGTCAGCATAGCTCTCCTCCCTGTCGCGTCCAGAGCGTCAAGGCCCGGACCTGCGTGAAGGAATAATAGGTTGCCGGCGATTGGGCCGGCAAGGCGAAAGTATGAGAAGGTTGTTCCCGTGATTCGGGAGCCACACGCACCGTGACCACCCTCGGCCATTTCCGGCGTGAGCCGCGCGCAGGGGCCGCCGCGCGACGCGCAGGCGCAAGCCTCCTGCTGCCGCCGCTCCTGCTGCTGACGACGCTGATATTCGCGGCGGTCGCCTATATCGTCTATGTTCTGTGGCCGCGCTGGCCGGCCGATCCGGTCGCGCTCGGCGCGCCGCAGCTTCCCATCACGATCGCCGGCGTCGCATTCAACGTGCCGCCGGCCGCGATCCGCGTCGGCGTCCAGCGGCGCCCCGGCGCGCTCGATCGCGTCGATCTCGCGTTTCTGTGGCCTTCGCTCAAGCCGGCGGATCAGCCGGCCAAGCCGCCCGCCCCCACCGCGCCGCCGGCGCGCACGCTCGATCGCCTGTTCATCACCATCGCGGCCGCGGGCAACGCGATGGCACCCGCCGAGCGGGTGCGGACCATCTATCCGCGCTATGCTTCGATGGAACCGACCTCCGGTCCGAGCGGGCTCGCGGTCCTCGCGTTCCGGGAGGGAACGCCCTATCAGGGCGAGGATCTGATCTACGATGCGGCAACGCCGGAAAACTTTCTCGTGCGCTGCAGCCGCAACGGCGCCGGCGCAACGCCGGGCACTTGTCTCTGGGAAGAGCGCATCGAGAGGGCCGATATCGTGGTGCGCTTCCCGCGCGACTGGCTTGCGGACTGGCGATCAATCGCAAGCGACATCGATCGGCTGATCAAGAACTTGCGTCCGTCCGCTGGCGCCACATCTGCGCCGACCGGCGCCCCCTAACGCCGCCAGGACGCGCCGCCGGCGGCCTCACTCCAAATCCGCGGCCAGGATCGCCATCTGGAAATTGTAGGAGCGTTCGTCGTCCTCGTCGTCGACGAACAGCACACCGACGAACTCCTCCCCGATATAGACCTCGGCGGAATCGTCTTTCTTGGGCCTCGGCACCACGCGGATGCGCGCATTGGCGAAGAGACGCTTGAGATATGCGTCGAGCTTCCTGACCTCCTGGACGTCCACCGGTTCGGTTCCTTTCCGATCAAATATCGCTGCCTTGGAAAATCTGGTCCATCGAGCGCGACGGCTCGGGGCAACCCGCCTCGCCGATGACCCGCGCCGGCACCCCGGCGACCGTCGTATTGTTGGGCACCGACTTGAGCACGACCGAGCCAGCCGCCACGCGCGCGCAATGGCCGATCTCGATATTGCCGATGATCTTCGACCCGGCGCCGAGCATCACGCCATGGCGGATTTTCGGATGCCTATCGCTGTCCTGCTTGCCGGTGCCGCCCAGCGTCACGTCGTGCAGGATCGATACGTCGTCCTCGATCACGGCGGTTTCCCCGACCACGAGGCCGGTGGCGTGATCGAGAAAGATGCCGCGACCGATCGGCGCCGCCGGATGAATGTCGGTCTGGAACACGGCGGACGAGCGGCTCTGCAGGTAATAGGCGAAGTCCTTGCGATCCTTCTGCCAAAGCCAGTGCGCCAACCGATGGGTTTGGATGGCGTGGAAGCCCTTGAAGTAGAGCACCGGCTCGATGCACCGGCGCGTGGCGGGATCGCGGTCGAAGGTCGCCACGATGTCGACCCGGAAGGCCGCCGCGATCGCGGGATCGCTCTCGAGCGCGTCCGCGTAGGCCTGCTGGATCAATTCCGCCGAAACGTCGGGGTGGTCGAGCCGCTGGGTGACGCGGTGCACCACCGCCGCCTCCAGGCTGTCATGGTGCAGAATGGTCGAATAGATGAAGGTCGCAAGCTCGGGCTCGCGACGCACGACCTCCTCGGCCTCCCGCCGGATGCGCGCCCAGACCGGATCCACCTGGTCGAGTGCGTCGCGGGCCTTTTCGTGATGCCTGGCCATGACCCCTCCGCGAGCTGGTTACGCCTGAACTGGTTGCGCCCTGGTTACGCTGGTGGCTCGTCTGCCCGCTATTCCATCGCACCGTCTTACTACAGGTGCGGCGGCCCGCCGTCCATATAGGGTTAAATGCACGGCCGGCCAATGGGTTGGCGGCGCATTCAATCCATGTCGCCGGATCAGGGCCTGCGGTTGAGAAAGCTCACGATGCCCTGCTTGAACACCTTGTCGCCGACCGCCGTCATATGGTCGCGCCCGGGAATGTCGAGCGCCTCCCCCGCCGGCAACAGGGCCGCGAGCTCCTTGGCCGAGCCCCCGATCGCATCCTGGCTGCCGAGCGCGACCAGCGCCGGCAGGCGGATCGTGGCGATCTGGTCGCGGCTCAGTTTCTGGCGCGACCCGCGCAGGCAGGCGGTGAGCGCACGCAGATCGGATTTGGTCTGCTCCGCAAAGGCGCGAAACATGCGCGCCTTGGGATCGCCGATCACCGCGAGCGAAGGGGCTTCAAGCGCCTCGGCGACCCCATCCGGAACCCCGATTCCATCGATCAGATGGCTGCCAAGCCCGCCGAATATGGCGCTGCGCACCCGCTGCGGATCTTGCAAAGCGAGAAATGCGGTAATGCGCGCCCCCATGGAATAGCCCATCACGTCGGCGCGGCCGAGCCCGAGATGATCGAGCAGTGCCAGCACGTCGGAAGCCATGATGGCGCTGTGATAGGCTGAGGGGTCGTAGAGCTTGGTGGACGCGCCATGACCGCGATTGTCGAGGGCGATGACCCGGGCGCCGGCGGCCTTGAGGGTCGCGACCCAGCCGGGCTGGACCCAGTTCACCGCGGCGTTGGAGGCAAAGCCGTGGATCAGCACCACCGGCTCGCCGTCACCTTCGTCCAGATAAGCGATCTCGACATTGTCGTGGCTGAAGCGCGGCACGGCTTTTTCCTGCGAAGAACTTGTTCTTGCGGAGGACTAAAGCCCTACGCGGATGCCGCCGCCAGGGCGGCCAATTGCCGGCGCGCCGCGCGTGCCTTGCGGCGGGCGATCCAGCGTTCGGTCGCGCGCTCGGCGGTACGCTTGCACGATGAGCAGAAGCCGAACAGGGTCATGACCGCCGCGAACATCCAGGAGAACAGGTTGAACGCACTGAGGGTGAGCCAGATCACCGCCCGCCCGCCGAGCTTGAGCACGGCGCGCGTCTTGCTCCCGTATTTTTCGGCAAGTTGCGCGATGCGCGACATCTCGCGCGGTCCCTCGGCGATCTTGAGGCCATCGAGCGCGGCCAGCGTTCCGGCCTTGCTCTGCACGCGCCCGACGTCGCCGGCGAGGCGGAACAGCTCGGTG
Organism: Xanthobacteraceae bacterium; assembly: GCA_036522235.1. GTDB lineage: Bacteria > Pseudomonadota > Alphaproteobacteria > Rhizobiales > Xanthobacteraceae > VAZQ01. Next base: position 2,095 of record DATDGG010000583.1, on the reverse strand, counting down.
GTCTTCTCGACCTTGACGGCCTCGCGCGCCGCCCGCTCCGCAACGACCGTTCCGGTGAGGCTCGCCCCGCCGACCGCGCGGCCGAGCGCCGCCCAGTCGACCACGTCGCGCAGCGAACGTCCGATCCATTGCGCCATATGGGCGCTCATGCGCCCGGTCGCGCGCGCCGCCTTGGCGATCGACAGGCCGACCCGCACCGGCGCGCCCACCCCGGCCGTCGCATAGGTGCCCGCCGTGATGGCGATGCCGACGCCGGCGAGGCCCAGAATTAATTCATCCGTCGGCTCGCCCCGGACAAAGCGCGTCCCTTCGCGCACCGCATCGCGGATGTCGCCGAACACGAACAGGTCGCCGACCGCGGTGCCGGCAAGCCCGGCCATGTCGGCGGGCTCGCCGGTGATGAAGCCCTTGGCGAAGCTTCCGGCCGCATGGGCCACGCTCGCGGCCTGCGCCTTGGCGGCGCGGACCTGATCGGCCACGGCCGGATCGACCGCCACGTGGCGGTCCTGCGCCAGTTCGAGGAAGCTTCCGGCAAGGTCGGGATCGCCGGCGCCGAGCGCGGATTCGATCTCGCGACTCGCAACCGCGGAATCGAACGAAAGATCGAGCATGTGCTCGGCGAGAGCCGGCGGATCGTCCTGCAAGGACACCAGCGTTCCGGCCTCCAGGCCCGCCGGCACGGTCAGGAGCCCCACGGTCGCACAGACGAGCGCCAAGCCAAGCGGGGAAGCAATCCGCGCTCCGTTCGCGCCTTTGTGCCTGGCGCCGGCCGGAAACATCTTCATGGGCCTGCTGTCTCGACCAGCGATAACCTGGGTCTTCTCCAAGTATCTATGGCCGCGGCTGACATACATCAAGTTTAGGGCCCCAAGGCGATTTCTTCCGGCGGCCAGGCCCGGCCTAGGAATCGGCAAGGCGGATCGCTATGGTGCGGCGCGTTTAAGGCTAACAAGGGTGACGCGGGCGCGCGTCCTGGCTTTGCGATGGCGGAAAACATCATACCCCATTTCCACAACACGCCCGGCGTGCCGGTGATCGAGATCGGGGCCCGCGAATTCATGTGCGTGGGCGAGAGGCCGCCGTTCGACCATCCGCATATCTTCATCGACATGGGCGACGCGAGCGAAGCCATCTGCCCCTATTGCTCGACGCTGTTTCGGCACGTCCCGAGCCTCGGCCCGCATGCGGCGAGACCAGCGGAGTGCGCCCTCACGGAAGCGCTGACGGCGTGAGCCGCCCGCCGAGAGGGAAGAGGACGTGGCTTCCTCGCGCACTGTGGTCGGGCGGGAATCGGCGGGCTGGGGATCGCGCGCCAAAACCGCCGGATGGTCCTGCTCAAGCAGGCGGAGCGGCCGGAACCGGCCGGCATCCAGCTCTCGCCCAACGCCTCGCGGATGCTCATCGCTCGGTCTGCGCGAGCGGTTAGCCGCGCATGTTTCGATGCCGCAAGAGCAGTTCGCTAAAGCTCGTATTGAAAGCCACACGTAACCACATGACCTTGTATCGCGCCGCCGAAATTCTACGCCAGGCGGTATAGTTGACTCGCGGTTTCAATCGTAGTTGCGGGCTTATCCACAGCGCCGCAAACACCGCGCGCCCTTGGTTGGTCAAGACGAATCCTGCATGCCGTCTTCGGGCGCTCGACGTCGGTCGTCACGTCTGTGACCAGGTCGCGGATGGTCACCTGCTGTATGGCTGCATGTTCTTGAGCACGTTGGCCCCTCGACCGCGATCTCCCAGATGTCGCGGTTGGTTCACACCGTGCCGTCGATGCTGATCGCGTAGCGCGCCCCGCCTTCCGTCCCTTCATGTCTCGCCCCTGCGTCGAAAGCAACGTGGCTAACACGGCGCACCCGCAAATCGGCTAATGGGAACAGCCCCACCTGTTTTTTTGGGGGACGGCGGGGCTGCCCGAACAGGGAGCGGGGGGTGGGGATAGCGGGCCCGCTCCCGTCTGCGGACCCAACCGCGCCCCGGCTTGCCTGTTCCCTGTCAGGCGGCATATTCCGCAGTAAAGCGCTAGCATTACAGTTGCCTTTTCTGAAGGTTTCTGAATCCATGGGCAACCATGATTCGAAGATCGTGGACGCAGGCG
>DATDGG010000582.1:0-3044 GCA_036522235.1 Xanthobacteraceae bacterium | reverse complement strand
GCTACGTCATCGGCGTCGCGAACGGAACGGGACACGGTCACAGCGCGATCGAGGATCGCATGCTTGCCGCCATCCAGCATTCGCTCATAGAGCCCCGCCAGCTTTGGAAGGCTCGAAGGGATCAGCGTGACCAGCAGGCTGCGGCGATCGGCGGGATTGGGCTGGCGGCGGATGTAGCCGGCCTTCTCCAGGCGATCCAGCGCGACGGTGACACCGCCGCTGCTGAGGCCGGTTCCCGCCGCGAGCTGGCTCGGCGTGGCTGGCCCGTAGAGCTGCAGCATATGGATCATCTGCATATCGGTCAGGCCGAGGCCGACTTTCTCCGCGGCTTGCGCATTGAAGAAAATCGTCGCGGCGATGAACTTGCGGATTTCCAGCACGATGCGGTCCGCCGGCGTGACCGGCGCCGGCACCCGGGCGAGGTCCGTCTTGGCGGCGGCGCGTTGCGATCTGCCCTTCTTGGCGGCCGGCATGCGAAATCTCTTGCCTTACTGTCAATATATCTTATTATATAAGATACATGGAGGGTAAAATAATGACAGCGGTCATGAAAGCATACAAGGGAATCGGCATGGAAGGCGGCATGGCGCGTTGGTATGACAAGACCACGCGCCGGGACATGCCGGAATTTGTCGGGCTGGCGGCGCGGATCGCGGCGATTGTTCCGCCGTCCGCCGCCGTGCTCGAAGTCGCGCCCGGGCCGGGATTTCTGGCGATCGAGCTCGCCAGGCGCGGGCTCAACGTATCGGCCGTAGATATCAGCAGGACCTTCGTCGAGATCGCGCGCCGCAACGCCGACCTGGCGCGCGTGACAGCGCAGTTCGAGCTCGGCGACGCCGCGGCCCTACCGCGCGCCGACGCCAGCGTCGATTTTGTCGTGTGCCGTGCGGCGTTCAAGAATTTCTCCCAGCCCGTGAAGGCGCTGGCGGAGATGCGGCGGGTCCTGCGGCCGGGCGGGACCGCGCTTCTGATCGACATGCGGCGAGATGCATCGATGGCGGCACTGAAGCACTATGTCGACGGACTGGGTGTCGGCTGGCTGAATCGCTGGTTCATGCTGCTCGTCTTTCGCTTGAGCCTGATCAAGCGCGCCTATCCGCTTGAAGAGATTCGCCGAATGGCGATCGACGCGGGGTGGGCGCAACCGCGCATCGAGGCCAACCCGATCGGATTCGAGGCCTGGATGACGCGATAGCGCGATTCGCGGCTGTTCTCAGGGGAGCCCAGTGCGGCGGTCCGATCGTCTGGACGATGGGCTGTGGGTCCCGGTCTCAAAATATTTGCCGTGCGCTCGGTCGGAATGGCCGGCGGCCGCCCGTCCTTGGTCTGTAGGCAGGTCGGTGACCGTTGGCCGACAAAAACGGGAGGATAGAGCGATGCTTGGCACTGCAACGAGCCAGCCGGCGCCGAAGGCCGCCGTGTGGGCGGGCCGCGCGATGAGCGGGATCGTGATCCTGTTTCTCGCCATGGACATCACGATGAAGCTCGCGAACCTGGCGGTGGTGGCCGAGGCGAGCTTGCAACTGGGCTGGCAGCCGGATGCGGCACGCATGCTGGGCGTGATCCTGCTCGTGTGCACCGCGCTTTACGCCTTTCCCCGCACCGCGATCCTGGGCGCCGTCCTGCTGACCGGCTACCTCGGTGGCGCGGTCGCCACGCATGTGCGCATCAACGACCCGCTTTTCACCCACGTCCTGTTCGGCGTCTATCTCGGCATTCTGGCCTGGGGCGGCCTGTGGCTGCGCGATCCGAGGCTGCAAGCGGTCTTCCCGCTTCGCCAGGCATGAACATGCTTCCCGAGTCGAAGGCGCAACATCTGCTTTCCGGGTGAAGCAGCCCGCGACCGAACGGCCGGGAGGCGCGATCCGAGGCGGCAGTTCAAGTGGAAAATGCCGCTCCGGCGGGAGCTGCTATTCCACCTCCACGATCATATAAACCGAAGCAGCAAACCCCATCGGCAGACTGGCAACTCCGGCGGAGGTTCGAACGTGCTTGCCGGCATCGCCAAATACTTCCACCACGAAGTCCGATGCGCCGTTCATTGCCGCTGCTTGGTCTCCGCTTGCCTGAGTGCTGTTGATAAGCCCGTGCACGGCGACAATCTGGGTGACCTTATTGAGCGACCCAACTACGCTTTTGATGGATGCAAGACAGTTTATCGCGGCGGCTCGCGTGGCCGCCCGTGCATCCTCAATCGATAGGGTCTCGCCCAGCTTGCCTTTGAATTCACGGTCCTTCGTTGCAGAGACCTGTCCGGCAGTAAACACGAGATTTCCAGCTCGCTTCGCCGGGATATAGTTAGCTATCGGCATTGGCAAATCGGGGAGCGACACCCCCAGTTCGCTCAGTCGCTCCTCAAAGCGGTTCATGGCAATTCTCAGCGGTTCATGGCGGAGCTAGTGGTAGCACATGTTTCCGAGTCGAAGGCCGCAACATCTCTCGACCCTACGGTCGGGTTGGCGCCCGCAGCACCCCAACAAGCCGGCGCGCGCCCTCGTGCGGGTCGCCGACATTTTCGATCACGATGTCGGGCGCCAGATCATCGCTAACCGGAGCGGCGCGCGCGACGCGCTCGGCGACGTCGCCGCCGCCTTCCCGGCCGCGCGCGGCCAGGCGCTCCAGCAGGACCTGCTTCGGCGCCGTCACCAGGACCACGGTCACATTGAGATAACGCGCGCGCAGCTCCCGCACGACGCCGCGCGAGACGTTGCAGACCACCGTCTTGCCGCGCTTGAGCTCCGCGTCGATCGCGGCGGGCAGCGCATATTTGAGGCCGTGCGCCTCCCACCAGAACGCGAATGCCCCCTGCCCCACCGCGGCGTCGAACGCCGACGGCGCGATGCTGTCATGGTCTTCGGCGGCGGAGGGCTCCCGCGTGACGATGCGGCGCGGAAACACGATCCGCGGATCAATTTGTGATTCTTGCGCGCAGAGCGCGCGCGCCAAGCCGATCAGCGTGTCTTTCCCGGCGCCGCTCGGTCCCACCACGACGACCAGCAGGCCTGGACCGATGCGCGGCGCGCCGGTGCTCATGCGACGCGCTG
>DATDGG010000581.1:0-25325 GCA_036522235.1 Xanthobacteraceae bacterium | reverse complement strand
ATCTCGCGGACCGTCATGATGTCGACGCCATACTGGTCGTCGCCGATGGCAAAGCTGACAAATTGGCTCATCTCAGCCGCGGCCGACGTAACGGCGGACACTTGGCCGATTTCTTGGGCGATTTCTTGGGCGATTTCTTGGGCGATCGGCGCCGAAGCGGAAGCATCAGTCGTGAGCAATGCCGCCTGCAAAGTCATTTTGGACCACCGGACTGAAGATACGAGTTTGTGCTTACGGCTTGCTGAGCGAGCATCCCTTGACGAATCGGGAAACGCTCAAGCGACTATCGTGAACCTCGATCGAAAAAACTTTGTTAATTCTAACAAGCGGAATGTGCGTAGCACGAACCTGGTCTGAAGCTATTCGAGCTGGTTGATTGAAGCTCGGGCTGCGTCGGCAGAGCGAGACGTAGTCCGCAGCGGACTGCCGCGCTGACGTTCGGCGCCGCACCAATGGGCTTGGGGCCCGCACTCGCCACCGATCAACCAATCGAGAGGCTGCGTTACCGGCGGCGCGGCGCTGGATCACGACCGGCGCGACGAAGTCATGAAGATCGCCCACTGTGCCTGAAGGCCCATGGCCGAGGCGGGCGCGGACTGATAATAAAATGAGATGATCCTTCCGCGCCGCCTATTTCTCCAACTGGCCGCCGCCACCGTCACGCCGTGGGTCGCGCTCTCGACCGCGGCCTCCGCGCCCGAGCGGCCTGCTGCGGGAGCGAAAACCTATCTGTCGCGCTCGCAGGCCGTGAAGTTGCACGACCAGATCGCCGAAATTCCCGCGGCTACGCGCCGGAAATTCGCGCGCCGCTATGCGGCCTGGCGCAAGACCTGGGCGAGCCCGGCCTTAGCGCTCCATTCCGACACCGCCGCGTTCCGAAAGTCCCCGAAATTCGCCGCGCTGGTCGCGCTCGGTCCGCCAATCCTGCCGCTCCTGATCGAGAAGATCGCGCATCCGGACGCGTTCTTCGCCCTGCAGGCCTACGCGGCGCTGCGGCCCGATTGGCCTGCACAGATCGAGACCAACGGCGAGCAGGTCTTTGAAAGCGAGCAGGCCAAGGCCAAGCGGGCGGTGACGGATTGGCTTGCTCCATGACGGGGATTCGGTGGGCATGATCGAGGTGACGCATTATTCGCCGATCCGGATTGTCCTGGTCGGGCTCGGGCGCATGCTCGCGGGCGCGGTCCCGCTGGGGATAGGGGCGATATTCGTCGTCATGGCGACGCAGATGCCGGTCGCAGAACCGAGCGCCGCCGATCCGCCGGACTGGTCGCTGGCCGTGCCGGCGGCGCTCTTTCTCTTCATCGGCCTGGCGCTATTTCTAGGCGGCATCGGTCGTATCTGCAGCGCCTTTGCCCGCAACTGCTATCTGCGCGCCGGCCGCGATGGCATTGCGCTGCGCCTTCCGGTGCAGGGCTGGTTCGGACGCTTCCGCGTGCGCGAGTTCAATATCCGGTGGGGAGAGATCGGCCAGCTCGTGCACTTCACCTACCGGATCAACGGCATTCCAACCGCCCGTGAGCTGCGCATTCAGCGGCGCGACGGCACCATGATCAAGGTCGAGCGCCACATTTTCTCCGACTCGACCGCACTCGTTCAGAACCGGCTGCATGAGATCATGGCAGGAGCGGGAAGGTAGCGGCTGCCGCCGCGCCATTGTTCCGTGGTAGATGCGAAGCCGCACGAGATCAGCAATGGAGGGCTCCGGTGCGGGCAATGTTGTCGAATATCCTCATGTCCTCGGTCTGGGTGGTCGGACTATGCGCGGCGCTGGGCTGGGGCTATCTCAGCTGGGGCATCGACTTCGGGCGATCGTTTCGCGACATCGGGCTTTGGTGGCTCGTCTTCAGCGTCGGCTCCTGTATCGCCTTTCTGGTCGGCGCCGGCCTTGTCGCCTTCCTGCACATGTGGCTGTTTCCTGAAGACCGCAAGTAAGCCTCCACCCGGACCCTCAAATCATGATCGTCGGCATCGACCTCGGCACCACCAATAGCCTCGTCGGCATCTGGCGCGACGGCGCAGCCGAGCTCATTCCCAATGCGCTCGGCCACATGCTCACGCCCTCGGCCGTGGGGCTCAGCGATGAGCGCACCATCCTGGTCGGGCTCGCGGCGCGCGAGCGGCTGGCGACCCACCCGGCCCTCACCGCGACCGCGTTCAAGCGCTACATGGGAACCGACCGCCTGTTGTTCGTCGGCGACAAGGGCTACCGGCCCGAGGAGCTTTCGGCCCTGGTGCTGCGTTCGCTCAAGGCCGACGCGGAAGCCTTTCTGGGCGCCCCGGTCGAGGAAGCCGTCATCACGGTCCCGGCCTATTTCAACGACATGCAGCGCAAGGCCACCAAGGCGGCCGGCGCGCTCGCCGGCCTCAAGGTCGAGCGGCTCTTGACCGAGCCGACCGCGGCTGCGCTCGCCTATGGGCTCGCCGCGCAGGAAGAAGAAGAGCTCTTGCTGGTCGTGGATCTCGGCGGCGGCACCTTCGACGTGTCGCTGCTGCACCGGTTCGAGGGCGTGGTCGAAGTGCGGGCGACCGCCGGCGACAGCTGGCTCGGCGGCGAGGATTTCGTCGACGCGATCGTGGCAGCCTTCATGGCGGGCCCGGGCGCGGCAGCGGGCCTCCCGGCGGTCTCCTCAGGCTTGCCGATCATCGGCGCGCTACGGCGCCAGGCCGAACTCGCCAAGCGCATGCTGAGCACCCAGGAGAGCGCGACCATCGCGGTGGTGCATGACGGCAAGCCGATCGAGTGGCGGCTCGCGCGCGAACAGTTGGAGCTGTTGAGCGAACCCCTGCTGGCGCGGCTGCGCGCCCCCATGGAGCGGGCGCTGCGCGATGCCCGGGTCGATCCCGATGCGCTGTCGCGCATCATCCTGGCCGGCGGCGCCTCGCAGATGCCGATGTTCCGCCGCTTGATCGCGCGCCTGTTCCGCCGCCTGCCGGTGTACCAGGTCAACCCCGAAGAGGTGGTGGGGCGCGGCGCGGCGGTGCGCGCCGGCATGCTGGAACGCGGCACCGGCCTCGAAGAAATGGTGATGACCGACGTGGCCCCGTTCACGCTCGGCATCGAAACGTCGGAGCAGCATGGCGACGGCAGCCATCGCATCCACGGCCAGTTCCTGCCGATCATCGAGCGCAACACCATCATTCCGGCGAGCCGCAGCAAGATCGTCCACCCGATCGAGGACAAGCAGCGGGTGCTGGCGCTGCGGGTCTTTCAGGGCGAGGCGCCGCTGGTGAAGGACAATGTCCGGTTGGGCGAGCTCTCGATCAAGCTGCCGCCGGGGCCGGCCACCAAGCAGGACGTCGATGTCCGCTTCACCTACGACACCAGCGGCCTCCTGGAAGTGCAGGCCACGATCCTGAGCAGCGGCCGGATCGAGAAGCTGGTGATCGAAGGCAATCCCGGCGTCATGCAGCCCGACGAAGTCGCGCGGCGGCTGGCCGCGATGGCGAAGCTCAAAATCCATCCGCGCGACGACCTCAAGACGCGCGCTTTGGCGGCGCGGGCGGCACGCCTCTACGAGGAACGCCTGGGCGATACCAGGGCGGTGATCGGCCGGGCGCTCGGCCAGTTGACCGCGGCGCTGGAAGGCCAGGAGCCCGAGGAGATCGAGGCCGCGAGCAGCGCGCTCACCACCGTGCTCGAGCAGTTCGACCAGGATTTCCTTCTTTAGCCCCAGGTTCGGAAAATGTGGGATGAGCTGGGCATCGCCCCCTGCGACGATCCGAAGGCGATCCGGCGCGCCTATGCGGCGCGGCTCAAGAAGCTCGATCCCGACCGCGAGCCTGGGGCTTTCGCGCGCCTGCGCGCGGCTTATGAGCGGGCGCTGAGCGCAAGCGGCCGCAACGGCGGTGGGCGGGGTTCCGCCGCGCAAACTGATCCCCCATCGGGGGATGACGATGCCGACCCGATCGCGGACGCGGACGCACCGGCATTGGCGGGTCGAGAGAGCGCCGCGCAGTCCGCGCCATCGACGGATCAAATCGCCGAGCCCCGCGCATCGCCGCCCGGGCCCGATCACGACGACATCCGCGACCGGGCGCTGCTCATCGCCCTCGACGCGGCGCTGCGGCACCGCGATGCGGCCACCGCCATCGCGTTCTATTACCGCGCCGCCGCCACCGGGGCGCTGCCGCTCGCGAGCACCTCGGACCTGATCGAACGCCTGATCACGGTGGCGGTCGACGACACCACCCTCGACGCCGCGGCCTTTCGCGATCTCATCCGCATCGTCGGCCTGGGCGCATCGCGCGCGCAGGCGCCGGTCAGTTCCGAGCTGCGAAAGCACGTGCTTGCACGCCTTGCGGCGGAGGATTGGTACGACGATCTCTTGGCCAAGGCGCAGCGGAAGAAGGGAGCAATTGCGCGGCTGCAGCGCAAGCTTGCCCGGCTCGTGCTCGGACGCATCGGGCGCCATTGGCATCCGCGCGTCGACAAGGCCGCCTTGCAGACCTGGCTCACGCAATACCATGCCCATGCGGCTTGGCTTGGAGAGCGCATCGATCCCGCCTGGATCAAGACGCTCGAAGGGCGCCTGCGCCGCCGACAGATTTTCTGGGTGGCCGTCTACATTCTTTTCATCGGCGGCTGTCTGCTTCAGTTCGTGCTGCTGACGGTGTTTGGCGTCAGCGATGGCGACGCGGAGCTATGGCCCTTGATCATGGGCCCGTTTCTGGTCGCGTTCTTGCTCTGGATTTTCTTCCTGCTGGTGAAGGAGTTGCTGAAGCTCCTCTTTCCGGGCTGGAGGGGCATCGCGGGCATCGTGGGGCCACGCGATCTGATCCGTCGCGGCCGCGCGCTCTGGGATCGCCTGATCGCAAAGGCGCGCGGCACCGGCTGAGCCAAGCGTCGCTCGAATGATGGGGCGCGGGAAGAGGGAAAGCTTCCCGCGCCTCCAGGAAGTCAGAAATTGTACGCGGCCCGGTCCCTCCTGAAATCGGCCCGGTCGTTTTGGAGCTCGGCTTCGTCCTTGCGGCGGTCGGCCTGGTCCTTCTTGAGACCAGTCTCGTCCTTTCGGAGGTCGGCCTGGTCGTTTCGAAGATCGGCCTGCTCCTTCTTGAGACCGGCTTCGTCCTTTCGGAAGTCGGCCTGCGCCTTTTTGAGATCGGCCTGGTCCTTCTTGAGATCGGCCTGCTCCTTTTTGAGGCCGGCTTCGTCCCTTCGGAGATCGGCCTGGTCCTTCTTGAGGCCAGACTCATCCTTTCGGAGGTCGGCCTGCTCGTTGCGGAGTTGGGCCTGGTCCTTCTTGAGATCGGCCTGGTTCTTCTTGAGACCGGCTTCGTCGCGTTGGAGGTCGGCCTCATCCTTGCGGAGCTCGGCCTGGTTTTTCTTGAGATCGGCCTGCTCTCTTTTGAGACCGGTTTCGTCCTTTTGGAGGTCGACCCGATCCTTTGCCAGATTGGCCTGGTCCTTTTGGATGGCCGTCAGCTCCTTCTGCGCACTCTGGAAGTCGCTCTTGTTAACATCAGCGAGCAGTTTCTGCTCGCGGGCCTTGACGTCGTTGTTCAGGGCCTGAATGCCATTGGCGTCGGCCTTGATATCCTTGTTCAGGGCCTGGATGCCATTGGCGTCGGCCTTGATGTCCTTGCTCAGGGCCTGGATGCCATTGGCGTCGGCCTTGATGTCGTTGCTCAGGACCTTGATGCCGTTGGCGTCGGCCTTGATGTCGCTGCTCAGGGCCTTGATGCCGTTGGCGTCGGCCTTGATGTCGCTTTTCAGGGCCTTGACGCGGTTGGCATCGGCCTTGATGTCGTTGTTCAGGGCCTTGATGCCGTCGGCGTCGGCCTTGATGTCCTTGTTCAGGGCCTTGATGCCGGCGGCATCGGCCTTGATGTCTTTGGCATCGGCCGTAATGTCCTTTTTGAGGGTCTTGATGGCGTTTGCATCGGCTTTGATATCCTTGCCGAGGGTCTTGATGTTGCTTTGGTCGGCCTTGATATCCGCCTGGAGCGTCGGCTTCACGACGGGAAGCGTCGGCTTCGCGACGGGAACCATCGGCTTCGCGACCGGGAGCATCGGCTTCACGACTGGAAGCATCGGCTTCGGCATGCTGATGACCGGACGCACAACGGTGACTGCCGCGTAGCTGCTCTGCGGCGCCAGGAGTCCTGCAAAGGCCAGGGTCCCGAGGGCCGCAACGACGAGCTTGTGATTGCTCATGTTCGTAGTCCTTCCTTGAGTTGGTGGGGATCGGCCAATCCGGCCCCCGCTGACCCCTGGAAGCTAAAAAGGCCTCGCCGAGCGGGATGTGCTGGCAATCACAAAAGGGCGCCTTTCCTCCAAGGAGGACGTCGCCGCCGCGCAAGCCACGGAAGCATTTCCGTGCATCCGGCGCGCAACGCAGCAGTTCCTGTCCGCGCCTCGAGCCTGATGCTGCGGTCGGATCTGCTACGGCATGTCCGCCGTCAGCTCGAAAATATCGCGCAGGACTAGAATTCGTTTGTCGTTGGTCGCAAATCCTTAACTAACTTTTCACTCGGCGCTTGCGAGCAACCGCCGATGCCGCAAATCCGCAAGCGCATTAAATCCACGTAAATTTCAGGCCTGCTATACAAGAGATCATGGCAGCCTGACAGAATGTCCAATCGCATCGATCTTCGAGGATTCCGCAGCCTTGTGATTGTGGCGATCGCGATCGCGGCTGCTGCCGTCCTGGCCATGGGATTGACGATATGGGGCTTGCGCGCCGACGCAGTCGAAGATGCATCTCGCGACGTCGGGCATATAGCAACGATCCTCGCCGAGCAAACAGCACAATCTGTCAAGGCGGTCGACGAATCGCTCGTCGGGATGCAGGACTATCTCACGACCCTGCATGATGCGTCGCCGACGGATTTTCCCGCGGCGATCCGGTCCCCGGAAATTCATCAAACCCTCGCGGAGCGGATTTCGCACCTGCCGCAAGCCACAATATTCGCGATCGTCAGCCCGGCGGGTCGCACCGTCAGCGATTCCAAGGAATGGCCGGCACGGGATATCGACGTGAGGGACCGCGACTACTTCGCGGTGCATCGAGACCGCGCCCATGCGGGCCTCCATGTCAGCCCACTGCTGACGAGCCGCGGTGACAAGTCGTTGGTGATGTTTTTTTCGCGCCGCCTGGAATCGCGGCAGGGCGAGTTTCTCGGCATCGCGGTGATCGGGGTTCCGATCGATTATTTCGGGCACATCTACAACGCGATCGGCTCGTTGGCGGACTTGTCGTTTCTGTTCCTTCGCACCGATGGCACCGTCCTGGTGCGCTATCCGGATGCGATAGACCGCGCCGGGGAGAAGTTGCCGCCGCAATCTCCATGGTATGCGGCGGTCGCTCAGGGCGGCGGGCACTATCGCTCGCCCGGCTATTTCGATGACGAGCCGCGTTTCATCGCGGTCCGCCAAGTGCCGGACTATCCGTTCGTGGTCAACGCAGCGGAATCGGAGTCCGCCGCAATGACGCTGTGGCGACGGCGTGCGACCATGATCGCGACCGGGGCCGTGCTCACTTTGACATGCTTTGCCTATCTGTTGCGCGCTCTTTACCTGCAGTTCAGCAATCTGTCGGCCTCGCAGATCTCGCTTGCCGAGCGGGAAGGCAAGCTCAGCGAGAAAACACGCGAGCTTGCGTGCGCAAATACCCAAATCGACGCGGCCTTGAACAACATGTCGCAGGGCCTATGCATGTTCGACAGAGCCGGGCAGCTCGTTATCTGCAACGAGCGCTATCTCGGCATTTACCGGTTGTCCGCCGATGCGGCCAAGCCCGGCAGCAGGTTCGTCGACCTGCTCAGATGCCAGCAAAGCAGCGGCAATTTCGCCGGCGATCCGCAACGATTCGCCGACGATCTGATCACCCGTCTCGCCCAGGGGCAAAAAATCCACACCACCGTCCTGCTTGCCGACGGACGCATCATCGACGTGGCCAACCAGCCGATGACCGACGGCGGCTGGGTAGCGACTCACGACGACGTCACCGAACGCCAGCGCAGCGAAGCGCGCATCGCACGCATGGCACGGCATGACGATCTGACCGATCTTGCGAACCGCGTGCTGTTTCGCGAAAGGGCCGATGAAGCGCTCGAACGTTACCGAAACAGCGAAGTTGGATATTCGGTCTTTGTCTTCGACCTTGATCTGTTCAAATCGGTCAACGATTCGCTCGGGCACCCGGCCGGTGATGCTTTGCTGAAAGCGGTGGCGACGCGCCTGCAAGAGGTGATCGGCGACGCCGACACCGTGGGCCGTCTCGGCGGCGACGAGTTCGCGATCCTGCATGTCGCCGAATCCGACCAGCGCGCGGGCGCGGCGCATCTTGCCGATCGCCTGCTGGAGGTCATCAGCGCGCCCTACGAGATTGACGGTCATCGCATCGTCATCGGGACCAGCATCGGCATCGCCATGGCTCCGCAGCACGGCCTGGATGCCGAGCAATTGCTCAAGAATGCCGATCTGGCGCTCTACCGCGCCAAGGCGGAGGGGCGCAATTCCTATCGATTCTTCGAGCCTGAGATGGATCGCGCGCTGCGGCTTCGGCGCGCGCTCGAGGTGGACCTGCACAACGCGCTGGCGAATGGCGAATTCGAGGCCTATTATCAACCGCTGGTCAATGCCGACGACGGCGCGACCTGTGCGGTCGAAGCGCTGATTCGCTGGCGGCATCCCGAGCACGGCCTCATTACGCCAGATCGCTTCATCCCGTTCGCCGAGGAACGCGGGCTGATCTCGGAGATCGGCCGCTGGATGCTTCGACGGGCCTGCAGCAATGCGACAGCGTGGCCCGACCATATTCACGTGGCGGTAAACCTGTCATCGGTCGAATTTCGTACCGGCGATCTGCTCGAGAAGGTCACCGACGCGCTGGCTCATTCGGGCCTCGCGCCCACGCGCCTGGAGCTCGAGGTCACCGAGACGGTCCTGCTGCAGGAGGATGCGCGCAACATCGCGATCCTGCATCAGATCAAGAACCTGGGCGTGTCCATCGTGCTGGACGACTTCGGCACCGGATATTCGTCGCTCAGCTATCTCAGGCTGTTCCCGTTCGACAAGATCAAGATCGATCAGTCATTCGTGCGGGAAATGCCGTATCGCGCCGATTGCGCCGCGATCGTGTGCGCGATCGCAAGTCTGGGTCGCGAGCTCAACATGGTGACGGCCGCCGAAGGGGTGGAAACCCGGGAGCAGCTCGAACTGGTACGCGCCGCCGGCTGCAAGCAGGCGCAGGGATTTCTGTTCAGCCGGCCATGTCCGGCGTCGCAACTCGTTTTTGCCCGCGGCAAGGTGGTCAAGCTGCGCCGGGCACGCAGCTGAAGACCTTGCGACTTGCGCGTCAGCGCGCCCCGCTTGCGGCCGGCGCCGACGGATCAAGCGCATCGACGAGGGCGTGCACGCAATCGGCCCAGCTGCGGGGACGGAATTGGGCGCGCACGCGCGCTTCCCGGGCCGCGAGATAGTCGGGCTCGAACAGCAATCGCTCGATTTTCGCCAGCGCGTCGTCCTCGTTGGTCGGATCGAAATAGTCGACCAGGTCGCCGCCCACTTCCGGAATCGAGGTGCGGTTCGAGGCGACGCAGAACTTGCCCTGCGCCAGGCTTTCCGCGACCGGCAAGCCCCAACCCTCGCACAGGCTCGGAAAGATCGTGAACAGGCAGGACCGGTAGGCCGCGCGCAGATCGGCGTCCGACAGGCCGCGCCGGTGCTCGATCTTGCCGGAGAGATAGCGGCTCGCCGCGAGCCCGGCCAACAGGTCGTCCACCAGCCAACCGATCTGCCCGACGAAAATCAGGACCGGCACCGCCTCCGCGCCATGCCGCTCGAGCAATCGCCGCCAGACCTCCACCAGCAGGCGATGGTTCTTTCGAATCTCGATGGTCGAGACGAGCAGCACGAAGCGCTCCGGAAAGCGCATCGCCGCGCCGCCGCCCGCGACCGGCCGATCGCTCAAGGCCGTGCCGGGCCGCAAAGCCGCGACCCGCGGCAGCCGCCAACCCGCCGCGCCCGCCAGCGCCCGCAAGGTGTCGCGCGAATATTGCGAGACGGTGAGCACCACATCCGCATTGGGCAGCGCCGCCGCGAGCCAGTCGCGGAATTGCGCAACATGCCGTTCCTCGACAAAGGTTGGATTCTCGATCGGAATGAGATCGTGAATGAGGAACGCGTATCTGATCCCATGGCGCCGCTTGGCCTGCGCAATGTGCTTCATATAATGAGGCACCCCCCAGGACGCGCCGAGCGAGACCAGGATGTCGCCGGGCCGCACCGCCGCCTCGAAACGGCGCCGCCGCAGGATCAGGTCGATGCCGTCGCGGGCCGCAGTCTTGAACAGGCGCAGAAAAAATCCCGGATGGCGGGCGATCACGGGCAACATCGTGAACGGCTCGCTAAAGAACCGCGCCGGCGCCCAGATGGTCTTCCAAGGCGCGCCGGCTCCCGGCGGATGCAAATAGGCCTGAAGGATGCCCGCAAAATCGATCGGAATGAGTTGCTTGGTGTACACGCTGAGCCGGCAAAACCGCACGCGTCCCAAGCGGCCGTAATGCCGCTCGGCTTCGACAAAGATTTCGAACGGCACGCGCTGCAGCCCGGTCGGGTTGCGAAAATGATCGAAATACCGAAGAAAGTCCTCGACCTCGAACCAGACCACGCCGCCGCGGTCCTGCGCGGAACTTTCATCGCCTTCGGCTGAGACGTTACGAAACATCCGCGGTGAGACGCGTCATTCGGGCTTGAGGTTGGCGGCGCGGATCACCTTGGCCCACTTTTCGCTTTCCTCGGCGATGAGGCCGCCGAAATCGGCGGGCGAGCCCGCCAGCGCCGAATTGCCGAGCTCAGCCAGCTGCGCCTTGATCCGCGGATCGGCCAGCGCGTTGTTGGCTTCCTTGTTGATCCTGTCGATTATTTCAGCCGGCGTGTTCCTGGGCGCGCCAAGGCCGGTCAATAGGCTTGCCTCGTAGCCCGGCAGGAATTCGCTCATGGTCGGCAGGTCCGGCAGCGCCGCGGAACGCATGGCCGAGGTGATCGCCAGCGGGCGCAGCTGGCCGGCTTTGGCATATTCGATCGAGGGCGGCAGCGGGGCGAAGTCGACCTGCACCTGGCCGCCGATCAGGTCGGTGAGCGCGGGCGCCTGGCCGCGATAAGGCACGTGCACCATGTCGACGCCGGCCATCATCTTGAACAGCTCGCCGACCATGTGGCTCTCGCTGCCGACGCCCGCCGAGGCCATGCTGATCCGGCCCGGATTGGCTTTGGCATAGGCGATGAACTCAAGGACCGTTTTCGCCGGGAACGATGGATTGACCACCATCACGTTGGGCCCGCGACCGACCCCCGCCACCGGCACGATGTCGCGCATGTAGCTGAAGCTGAGACTGCCATAGAGCGTGGCGCTGATCGCATCCGGCGAGCCGGTGATGAGCAGCGTGTGTCCGTCCGCTCGCGCCCGCACCACCGCCTCGGTGCCGATTGTGCCGCCGGCGCCCGGCCGGTTGTCGACGATGAATGGCTGGCCGAGCCGCTCCGACAGAGCCTGACCGATGAGGCGCGCCAGGATGTCGAACGAGCTCCCGGCCGCAAAGCCGACAACGATATGGACCGGCCGCGCCGGATAGGCCTGCGCCCAGGCGATGCGCGAGACCACCGGCAGCGCAGCAGCAGCGGCGGCCAGATGCAGGAACTTGCGGCGGCGCAGCTTCACGGCCCCCTCCCGGCGGTGCAAAGGTTCAGTCCAGCGGCTCGACCTTGACGATCGAGGCGCCGAAATTGTTGCCGACCCAGAGCGTGCCCGGGCTCTTGGAATCGTCGATATGAACGCGCCGGACATTGGTGTTGCGCGGCAGCTGATATTCGATCGTCTCGCCGGTCTTTTGATCAATCCGGACCACGCGATCGGTGGACATGCCTGCCGTCCAGGCTTCGCCGTTGCGGCCGCCGGCGGCGTCGTAGGGCGCACTATAGGGCGTGGCGACCTTCCATTCGGAGAACTTCTCGGCCTTCGGGTCGAACATGCCGATGGCGTTGCCGGCATATTCGGCGAACCACAGGCGGTCCTGCGCGTCGACCCGCCCGCGGCGCGGACGCGAATTCGGCGTCGGCGTCATGTAAACGGTCGGCAGCTTGGTCTTGGCGTCGATCTTGACGATGTTGCCGGCCCCGAAATCGAGCAGATAGATGTTGTTCTCGAAATCCGAATGGAGCCCATAGGTGCCGATGCGCTTGCCGTTGCGCGGGTCCTTGAAGGAGCCGAGATTCTCGAACGTGCTGGCGGCCGGATCGAGCCGGTAGATATTGTTGCCTTCGGAATTCTTGATCCACACCTTGCCGTCGACCGGCATGCCTTGAATCGCGAGGTGCCCGAGCTGGCCGGCATCGTTGTCCCATTCCGTGGGCGTCGACCAGGTCCGGAAGGTCTCGGTCTTGCGGTCGAATTTTGCGATCGCGCTCTGATACATCAGGCCGACCCAGGGATTGCCGTCCTGGTCGATCTCCAGATTGAGCGTCCCGAGCGGCCAGCCCTTCTTGGTTTCCGGTATAGGATATTGGGTCACCTGGCCGGTCCTCGGGTCCATCTTGCCGAGGAACATCTGGCCGAAATCCGAGTACCAGACGGTGCCTTCGCGATCGAGCATCACGTCATGCGGCTCAATCAGCGAATTGGGCAGGTCGTATTCCGTGATGATGACGTGGGTGGAGCGGCCGGTGAGCCGCGGCAGCGTCTTGAGCGGGTAGCTCCACGTCTCGTGCTGGCTCAGATTGACGCCGGCGAGCCATCCGGGAGTCGGGCCGGCGCCGGCCTCGCGCCGCAGCGTCGCCTCGGGCCCGTCACGGCGCTTGTCGCCGACCAGCTGCTGCGGCTTGCGCGGCGTGCTGCCCGGATAATAGCGGCCCATCCGCTCGAACACCTGCGTGAATTCCGCGGCGTCGTGGGTCGATCGCACGATGCGCTCGAGGGTGTGGCAGCTGTTGCAGGTGAGCAGGAACGCCTTCTGCTCCTCGGTCCCCGGCATGCTCATCAGCCATTCGGCATCGGTGAGCTGAGCCGAGAGATTGCGCGCGGGCTTGAGCTTGAGGTCGGCAGTGGCGGCTTGGCCGGCGGTCACGTCGGCGGCGGGCGGACCATCGAGGTCATAGCCGGCCGCCCGAATCCCGATGCTGTAGTGCCCGGGCGCGAGCCGCGCCGCCGGAAAGCTGTAGCGGCCCTTGTCGTCGCTGACGACCGACACCGTGATGGTCGAGCCGTCGCGCCTGGCGCTCACCACCACGCCCTCCATCACCGGCTCGGCGGCCGAGCTCACCGTGCCCGAGAGCGCGACCGCGGACTGGCCTTGCGCGACAGCGAGCTGGAGCAGAAGCGCGGCGCAAGCCGCGCCCGAAGCCAGCAATGCGTTTCGCTTTCCCATGACGTTCCCCTGTGCGGAAGCAGAGCCCGATGAGCCTGATTTGAATTCTCGACTGCGTTCCCCTGGCAGGCTACCACAGCCGCGAAGCCGGCAGTAGGCCGGCGCCGCTATGGGCGCCGCGCTCCGGACAGGTGCGAAACAAGCCCCAAATTTATTCGACGGATGGGAGCGCGAGGGGGCTCCAAATCGTTTGCGGGCCAGATCCGACAATGTCCATTGCGCGCGCTTCCAGCTGGTTCAGAGATATGGCAAAATACGGGTGATAAATTTCCGCTCCGGGGGCTTCGATGCGCCTTGTGGCAGCCTTCGCTTGCGCCGTGATGCTGACGTGCCTCGGCAGCCTACCGGGCCATGCCGAGAAGCGTGTCGCGCTCGTGATTGGAAACTCTCAATACACGAATCAGAGCAACAAACTCCCAAATCCGCAAAACGATGCCCACGACTTGGCGGAGGTCTTGCGCGTCCTCGGCTTTGAAGTATTGCAAACGATCGACGCCGACAAGCGGGGTTTTGACCTTGCTTTGCAGCAATTTGCCCGGCTGGCGACCGACGCCGATGCGGCCCTGTTCTTCTATGCCGGCCATGCCATGCAGTATCAAGGCAAGAACTATCTGATGCCGGTCGACGCGGAACTACAGGACGAGATTGGCCTCGCCTATCAGATGGTGAAGCTGGAAGACGTTCAATTTGCGATGAATCGGGCCAAGGGCGTGAAGATCATGATCCTCGATGCCTGCCGGAACAATCCGGTGGCAGAACGTTTCGTCCGATCCGTTTTGACGCGTGACTTTGGCAGCGCCCGGGGGTTGGCGCGAGTCGACAAGACTGAAGGGATGGTGGTGGCGTATGCAACCGCGGCCAATGAAGTTGCCGAGGATGGGAACAGTCGAAACAGTCCATACACCTCCGCACTGCTCAAGCGCCTGCAGGAAGCCGGGCTTGAAGTCGAGGTGATGTTTCGCCGCGTCGCGCAGGATGTGAATGCACAGACCAATGGAAGGCAAAGGCCCGAGATTCTCGTCTCATTGCTCAGCGAGTATTATCTGAACCAGTTGGACCGTCTGGCTTGGGAAAAGATCAAGGATTCTGACGATCCGGCCGCGTTCCGCGCCTTTGTGAAGCAATTTCCGTCGTCGGGCCTGGCGGTGAACGCCGGATACCGGTTGGACATCATCGCGCTTGCTGCGCGGGCGAAAGAAGAGAACGTGCGCGCTCGGCAGGAAGTCGCTCGCTTGACTGAAGAGCGGCTGGCGCACGAGCGGGCGGAGCTCGAGCGCATCGAACGGGAACGCGCCAAACGCGAGAGCCCGGTGACCGAGCCGGCAAGCTCGGGGCCTTCGGTCGACGAGGTGACCTGGGGCGTGATCAAAGACACCAAAGACGCCGATGAACTGCGACGCTTCATCCAGCAGTTCCCGGAGAGTGCGCGGCGCCAACAGGCCGAAGCGCGGATCGGCACGCTGGCGGCGGACCAGGCTGCCAAGCCGGTGCCGCCTTCGCCCGAGGAAGTCGCTTGGAACCTGGTGAAGGACAGCAAAGATCCCGATCAATTGCGGCGCTTCGCTGTTCAGTTTCCCACGAGCCGCAGACGCGGCGAAGCCGAACAACGGATGGCAGCACTTGCGGCCGAGGCTGCGAAAACTGCGGCGCTGCTCGACCGCCGCGAGATGGCGCGCTCGCTTCAACAGGAGCTCAAGCGGGTTGGTTGCTTTGAGGGTGCGCTCGACGGCGAATTCAGCGATACGACCCGCGCTGCGCTGCGCAACTTCGCCAAGCTCGCCGGGCTCAGCGTCCCCGACGAGCTTTCGCCCGACGCGCTCAAAGCGGTGCATGGGGCCGAAAAGCGGGTCTGTCCCCTGATCTGCCAGCCTGGCGAACGGGTTGAAGGCGATCGCTGCATTCGCGTCACGTGCCGCTCCGGCCAAATCCTGAAGAACGGCACCTGCGTTGCCGAAGGCGGCACCGAACCGCAAAAACGTGCTCCCCCAAATCCTGCGCCTAGCCGTCCAACACCCGCTCCCGCGCCGAAAGGCAATGGAAAGTGCTTCAGCTTCCAGGGGCGGCAGTTCTGCGAGTGAACATGACAGCCATTTGGCGAGTTCTGTGGCTACGCCACTTATCGTCGCGAGGCCGCCCAAGATGCGGATTGGCTTCAAGTGTATCTGGTTGACGCTGGGAACAGTCGCGCTCTCGGCGTCCGCTTCGGCCCAACCGGTGACCTTCGCCGACTTGAATGGTGCAGCCATCGAGGAGAGCGTCTTATACAACCAAGTATCGGTGACAAACGGGCAGACAAGCTCCTATCAGTCTAAGGTTGATCGGAAGATTTCGATCGGTCCAGGAGATAGAATCGACGATACCGAAATCGATACCAGGATCGATTCAGCCGGGACTCACGTCGGTCGACCTCGGACCGGCTCGTGGACAATTGGCGTGCCGAGGGAAGTCCATCGACTTGGCGGTGGTCATAAAATCTGGACTTTCTCGAACGGAACGCTGACGTTGCTGCGGGCCTTCTTGGTCGGTGGGTACGCGACCCACATCTCATTCAGGCGGGGAGCCGCTGGACTCACCTGTTCGGTGAACGCACCCCACATTCACGAGGTTGGCGCGCCCGGCCTCCTCACCATAGAGGACGACCGCGGCCGCGAAGTTCAGGTAGTGAGTTCCAAGCAGGTATCATCAAGCTGTCAGGTGACAAAGTCCAACTAGGCCCCGACCGATGATCTATCCTTTGGGGATGAGGATTTATGAGAGCCACAATGGAGGATGCGCAGGTTGGCGGGAAGCTGGCCACAGCGGGCTTTCTTTGCCTGTTTTCCGTAACGGTCGGTTCGATCGCCGCGAACGCAATCGCGGCGCCTCCACAGCTGCTCGGCAAATCTCTGATCTTGAGCTGGCAGTCAAACCGCGTTGAGAGGAATACGACGAGCGGCGAGACCCGGCAGTACGGAACCTCCACAAGATTGCAGGTCTACGTCAGCAGCAAAGGGCGATTCTTCACCGAAAAGACTGGGATCGCGCAATTCCGCCGCGGCCCGGAAGTCACGACCTTTCAAGAAGTATCCGATTCTCCCGAGAGCAAAGAAATACGCGAGTGGCGACTCGAGGGACCGTCGCTGGTAGCCTATCACGCCTTCAAGAGCGGCATACGCCGAATGGCGATCGATTTCGACGGCGACTACCGGACCTGTTCGCTCAAGGTCTCCTTTGCCAAGCTCGGCGGCACGGAAAACATCATCCGGGGACACGGCAAATGGGAAATTCTGTCGATCGAGGTGTCCTCCTCAAGCTGCCGCATTCAAGAGGGCAACGTTTTCGAGCAATCGCGTTGAATTGTCACTATTCGATTCGGCAGAGCAGTTCCTCAACCCGCTGCGATTCCGCAGCCTTACGAGGCCGGCAATCAATATGATCCGAACTGCGGCTCCTGCTCTACTTGTCTTGTTGCCGTTGATAATTGGCGACGCGGCTGCGAACCCATCGCAGCTTTATGGCAAGTCCATCGTGGTCTCGTGGAACGAGCATCGCGTCCAGCGGAAAGTTGGCGCACCGCAATTCAATTTACGGACTATAACACTCGCTGCAAGCTATTATATCAGCACCCGGGGTCGCCCATTCGTTCGGATGAGCAATGGATCGGATCAGAGGGAGCGTGTGGGCGCGTCGGGTAGTTGGAATGGCGCAGGCGTTCGCACCGTGCAATTCCAAGGAACATCTCTCGTTGACTCTATGATGTTTGTCGGCGCCGCCCGACGGATCCAAGTTGATTTCGATGACGCTTTTGGAAGCTGCACAGCGCGTGTCATGACCGGTAAGGAGGTCGGCCTTGGCAATTATAAGTTGAGGACTTTGGGCGATCGATGGATCGAAGTGCAGTCCGTATCGATAGATGCTGTCGCTTGCTCCGTCAAAGACGCCAACATCTTCGCCGATTGATTCACAACTCTCTGCACTCTCTGCGTCAGGTGCCCGCCAGCACCGCTATGGCACCGCACCCCCGACATGTGCCAAACAAGCACCGGAATAAGCTTGCGGTGTTCGGCGTCAATGGACCGATCTCGGTCGCGCCCGCCGATACGGTGTGGTCCGCCAGGCGTCGATCGAGTTCTACAAATAGCCGGGCGCGCGCAGGCGCGACGCGGATCACGCACGGGAGCACAACGCAATGGCCATCGCGCCGCTACGGGTCGCCTGCATCGGCATGGGATGGTGGTCGGATGTGCTGGCCGACGCCATCGTGCGCTCCGGCAGGCTTGCGATCGCGGCCTGCTATACGCGCTCGGCCGACAAGCGCGCGGCCTTCGCCGCGAAATACGGTTGCCGGCCGCAAGCGAGCTACGAGGCGATCCTCGCCGACCCCGAGATCGAGGCCGTCATCAACACCACGCCCAATGACGCGCATCTGGCGACGACCGGCGCCGCTGCCGCCGCCGGCAAGCATGTCTTCCTCGACAAGCCGATCGCCAACACGGTGTCCGACGGCCGCGCCATCACGGCGGTCTGCGCCAAGGCCGGCATCGTGCTGGCGCTCGGCTATCAGCGCCGGCGCGAAAGCCAGTTTCGCTGGATTCGCCGCCAGATCGACGACGGCACCTTCGGCAACCTGGTCAATGCCGAAGCCAATATCAGCCGCGATCGGCTCGGCAAGATCGACTTGAGCTCCTGGCGCTACCAGGCCGCCGGCATGCCGGGCGGCGTCATGCTGCAGATCGGCATCCACTATGCGGACGTACTCGAATACCTGCTGGGACCGATCAAAGCTGTTAGTGGTCAGCTGGTCCGGCTCGTGCTGCCCGGCGACAATCCGGACGTCGCAAGCCTCATTTTCGAGCATGAAAACGGCGCACTTTCGACGCTGAATGCCAGCTATGCATCCGCCTCCGAATATTATCTGATGAACATCTACGGCAAGGAAGCAACCGCCTATTACGACATGCACGACGGGCTGCGCGTGCTCAAGCGCGGCGGCGACCGCGCGCTTCCGATCGCGTGCGAATCCAATGACACGATCGTGGAGCAGCTCGAGGAGTTTGCGGCGGCGGTGCGCGGCCATGGCCAGGTCGAGGTCGGGGGCGACTACGGCACCACCTCGCTCGCCGTGATACGGGCCGGAATCGTATCGGCAGGCGAGGGCCGTCGTGTGACGGTCGCGGAGATACTCGAGAACGACTGACAGCCATGAAAACAGCAAGCGTTGTATCGGTAGTTGTTTGTGCGTGGCTGGGCCTTGTGGCCACGGCGAACGCCCAGGATACCGTCGTCCCCAGAGGCGTGATCGAGATCACGGTTCTGTTTCCGGCGGGCTCGTCCGCGGATGTCACCGCGCGCCTCCTGGCCGACGGCATGTCGCGGCGGCTCGGCAGGAGCGTCATTGTGATCAATCGTCCGGGCGGCGGCGGGGCGGTCGGCTATCGCTATGTCGCCGGGCAAAAGCCGGATGGTCGTTCGCTGGTCTGGAACTCCAATTCCATCTCCACCACCCATCACATGGGCCTGCTGCAGCTCGATTACGAATCCTTCGCGCCGGTCGCGCAGGTTCTGGTCGAGACGCCGGTGGTCGCGGTGCGGGGCGATGCCAAGGCGCAGACGCTTGCCGCGCTCATCGCGGAGAGCAAGGCGCGGCCGGAAGGCATCACGGTCGGGAATTCGGGCGTGGGCAGCCACACCCATATCACGTCGGTGGCGCTGTTCCGCGCCGCGGGCGCCCGCGTGGTCGATGTCCCGTTCGGCGCCGCCGAGGTGATCACCAGCCTGCTCGGCGGCCAGGTGGACGCCGTGGTGCAGCTGCCGGCCGCACTGGCGGAGCACGTCAAGGGCGGCCAGGCGCGGCTGTTGGCGGCGATGAGCGCCACGCGCGATCCGGCCTTTCCGGATGTGCCGACCGCCGTCGAGCTCGGATGGAATGTGTCGCTCGAAGCCTGGCGCGGCATCGCGGCGCCCAAAGGCACGCCCCAAGACATTCTCGCGGCCTATGAGGCGGCGATCAAAGGCACGATCGAAAGCGGCGAATTCACGCAAGGCTGCCTCCGCCTGGGCGCCCGCCCGGCATTCCTGCCGGCCGATCAATTCGGTACCCTGATCGCGAAGCAGGACGCGGAGCTGGCGCGGCTCATGGACGTCATCGGACTGAAGAAGTGACGCGGGGGCTGCTCTTTACAATTGCCCTCAAGGCACCGAAAGCTTGGCCCTGCGGCACGCAGCGGGCATGTCCCGCTTTGACAAGACGTTGAAGAAAACCGGATGCCTGGATCGGACCAGAACTTGAGCGGGGTGCATTATCGCCTGGGCGTCGACGTCGGCGGTACCCATACGGATCTGGTCCTGCTCGACACCGCGACCGGCGCCGTGACGGTCGAGAAGGTCGCGAGCACGCCGAAGAATCCCGCGCTCGGCGTCCTCGACGGGGTGGCGCGTCTGGCGGCGCGCGGCATCGTGCCTGCAAGCATTGGGTTCTTCGCCCACGGCACCACCATCACCACCAATGCGCTGCTCGAAATGCGCGGCGCCAAGGTCGGGCTGTTGATCACCCAGGGCTTCCGCGCCGTGCAGGAAATCCAGAACCAGGCGCGCGACGGCAACCTGTTCGACTATTTCCACGCCAAGCCGCCGCCGATCGCCCCGCAGAGCCTGACCCGGGAGATTCCGGAACGCTCCGACTACACCGGCGCGGTGCTCAGGCCGCTCGATCGCGAGGCGGTACGGCGCGCCGCGCGCGAGCTTGGCGCCGCCGGCGTCGAGTCGTTTGCGGTCTGCTACCTGTTCGCCTTCATGAACCCGGCGCATGAGCAGGAAACCCGCGCGATCATCCAGATGGAATGCCCGCAGGCCTATGTCTCGCTGTCGAGCGAGGTGCTGCCGCGCATTCGCGAATGGCCGCGCATGTCGACCACGCTGGTCAACGCCTATCTCGAGCCGGTGCTGGTGAACTATATCGCGCATCTCAATATCGGCCTCAATGACGCCGGCCTGGGCGCCGAGCAGCGCTTTTTGATGCAGTCGAACGGCGGGGTGATGCCGTTCTCGGCCGCGATCGCGGGCAGCCGCACCGTGCAGACGCTGTTCTCAGGCCCCGCCGCGGGCGCGCAGGCGAGCGCCCATCTGGCGGAAGACGAGGCCAAAGCCGGCCTCGTCACCCTCGACATGGGCGGCACCAGCGCCGACATCGCCTTCATCGAAGGCGGCGTCCCGCTCGAAGTGACCGAGGGCACCATTGCGCGCCGGCAGATCGACGTGCCGGCGCTCGACATGACCTCGATCTCGGCCGGCGGCGGCTCGCTCGCCTGGATCGACGGCGGCGGCTTTCTCAATGTGGGCCCGCAGAGCGCCGGCGCCGATCCCGGCCCAGCCTGCTACCGCCGCGGCGGCACGCGGCCGACCGTCACCGATGCCGACCTCGTCTGCGGCTATCTCAATCCGGAATATTTCCTCGGCGGCGCGCAGGTCCTTGATATCAGGGCCGCCCGCGAGGCGCTTACGACCCACATCGCCGAGCCGCTGAAGATGGATTTGCTGGAAGCCGCGGCCGGCATCCAGCGCATCGTCGACATGCGCATGGCCGACGAGGTGCGGGTCTTTGCCGCCAAGCGCGGCGTCGATCTCTCGGCCTTCACGCTGCTGCCGTTCGGCGGCGCCGGCGCCGTGCATGCGGCCGCGGTCGCGGCCGAGCTCGGTATGCGGCGCATCCTGGTGCCGCCCCGGCCCGGCGCATTCTCGGCGCTCGGCCTCATGTGCACCGATGTGGTGCACGACTATGTCCGCTCCGAGCTCAAGCCGTTGGCGGAGGTCACGCCCGAGCATGCCGAGGCGGTTTTTGCAGAGCTCGAAGGCAAAGCGCGCGAGGAGCTGCAAGCCGAGGGCATGAAAGCAGCCGACGGGCGCTTCACCCGCGAGCTCGATCTGCGTTACACCGGGCAAGGCTACGAATTGCGCACGCCGCTCGAGGGGCTGTTCGAAACCAGCGTGACGAAGGACACGCTTGCCACCGTGCGTGTGCGCTTCGATGAACGCCACGCCCAGATTCACGGCCATGCCGCCAAGGAGCGGCCGGTCGAGCTCGTGAGCTATCGCCTGCGCGTGCGCGTGACCGTGCCCAAATACCAGCCGGTGCAGGAAGCCCCGCCGTCGCCGCCGCACCATATCGAAACCGCCATCAAGGGCCGGCGCCGCATCCATCTGCTCTCAGCCCACGGGGAAAAGCGCGGGGAATCACCCAATGCGATTCTCTACGAACGCGACCAGCTCGCAGTCGGCGACGCCATCGCCGGCCCCGCCATCATCGAGCAGTTCGACGCCACCACCGTCATCCCGCCCGGATGGAGCGGCAGCGTCGATGGGTATCGCAATTTGATTCTGCGGAGGGAGTGATGGAACGCGGATCCGTAGCCCGCATGAAGCGCAGCGAAATGCGGGAACCGCCTTCCCGGATTGCGCTTCGCTTCATCCGGGCTACATGCACAGGAGGCGCGTGACCATGGACGCCATCACCATCCAGATCCTGCGCAACAAGATCACCAGCCTGGTCGATGAAATGCACTATCATTTCTATCGCTCCGGCTATTCGACCATCATCCGCGAGTCGCGCGACTTCAGCTGCGTGATCCTCGACCCAGACGGCCGCCTGATCGTGGCGCCGCCGATGTTCTTCCACGCGCCGGTCTATCGGCATCTGGTCGGCCGCATCCTCGAGCTCTATGGGGCGCCCGGCGCTATCGCGGAAGGCGACGTGTTCGTCTCCAATCATCCCTACGAGGGCGGGCTGCCGCATGTGTCCGACATGGGCTTCGTGGCGCCGGTCTTTGTCGATGGGGCGATCATCGCGTTTGCGGGCTCGATCGCCCACAAGGCGGATGTGGGCGGCGCGGTGGCAGGCTCGACCTCCGCCAATGCGACCGAAATGTATCAAGAAGGCATGCTGGTGCCACCGATCAAGATTCGGGAGGCTGGGCGCGCGTTTCCCGATCTCGAGCGGCTCATCCTCGCCAACAGCCGGCAGCCCGCGCTGGTGCGCGGCGACATGCAGGCCCAGATCGCCGTGACGCAAATGGGCGCAGCGCGGGTCAAGGAGCTCGCCGGCCGCTTTGGCGCCGCGACCCTTACGCAGGCCTTTGCCGCCATCCTCAAGGGCGCCGCCGACGAGCTGAAAGCGGCCGTCGCCAAGCTGCCGCACAGCACCGCCTCGGCGGAAGGTTTTCTCGACAGCGACGGCGTCGACACCGAGCGGCCGGTCAAGCTCGCGGTCACCATCGCGATCACCGAGGATGGCGCGCGCTTCGATTTCTCCGGTAGCGATCCGCAGGCCAAGGGGCCGATCAATCTGCGCCCCTCCATGGTCGAGGCCTGCGTGTTCTATTGCCTGCTCGGCAGCCTCGATCCCAACCTGCATTTCAACGACGGCATGCGCGACGTGGTGCGGCTCGTCTTTGCACCGCGCACCGTCACCAATGCGGAGCCCCCTGCCCCTGTCTCGAACTATCAGATGGTCAACCTGATGCTGGTGGACGTGATCCTGGAGGCCCTGGGCAAGCTCAATCCGGGCCGCGCCATCGCGCATTCGGGCGCCTCGAGCGCGCTCGGCATCGCCTGGAGCAAGGGCCGCCCGGGCCAGTCCGCCATGCAATACGAGATCGCGGGCTCCGCCTATGGCGCTGGCGTCGGCCATGACGGCGTGACCGCGACCGCCACGCATCTGAGCAACCTGCACACCACCCCGATCGAGATTCTGGAATCGGAGTTTCCATGCAGGATCACGCGCTTTGAGCTGGTGCCGGATTCCGGCGGCGCCGGGCGGTGGCGCGGCGGGCTCGCGATGCAGCGCGAATACGAATTGCTGGAAGCCGCGACCGTCGTACGCCGCTTCAACAAGACGCGCTTTCCCCCGCAGGGCCTCGCCGGCGGCAAGCCCGGCAGCCGCGCCCGCTTCGTGGTGCGGCTCGGCACCAAGCAGGAATTCGAGACCAAAGCCTCGGCCCGGGTCGACATGGCGGCCGGCGAGCGCTTTTTGTTGCAGAGCGCCGGTGGCGGCGGCTACGGCGACCCGCGCCGCCGCGACAGCGCCGCGCTTGCCGGCGATGTGGCCGAAGGCTATGTGACGCCCAAGGCCGCGAAGCGGGACTACAAATAGCGGTCCCGCAATACGCTTGGCTCCATGCGGGCCACAGGGCCGAGGATTGGAGACCCCATGGCATTCTCGAGCTGGCGCGGCGTCGTCGGCATGATCAATCCGACCATGCGGCCGGGCGTGACCGAGGAGGTCTGCCGGCTGCTGCCGGAGGGCATCGGGCTCATTCCGCTGTTCTTGAACATTCGCCGCGGCACCGAGGACGAGTTCGAGAGCATGATGCCGCACTACGAGAAGGCGATCGCGCTGCTCGCCGAGCAGAAATGCGACCTGATCCATCCGCACGGCGCGCCGCCCTTCATGGTGCACGGCTACAAGGGCGAAGCGAAGATCGTGGCGGCCTGGGAGAAGAAGTTCAAGACCCCGATCATGAGCGTGGCGCAGAACCACGTCCGGGCGCTGAAAGCGCTCAAGGCCAAGAGCTTCGTCGGCGCTACTTATTTTCCGGCCAAGCTCAACGCCGTCTTTGCCGAATATTTCAAGGACGCCGGCTTCACGGTGCGCGGCATGGAGGGCATCGACGTGCCGTTCGACAAGGTGCAGGAACTCTCGGGCGAGCAGGTCTACGCCCATATCAAGCGCAACTTCCTCAAAGCCAAGGGCGCGGATGCGATCTATATGCTCGGCTCCGGTTGGCGGACGCTCGACATCATCAAGCTCCTGGAGCAGGATTTACAGGTTCCGGTGGTGCATCCGGTCCCGGCGCGGATATGGGAAATGCAGAAGCGGCTCCATGTGCGCGAGCCACGCGTCGGCTACGGGCATTTGCTGGAAGCGTTGCCGTGAGACGGCAGACGGTATCTGAGTTAGGGACGCGCGGCTTCTCACTCCTTCTCCCCATCGGGGAGAAGGAGTGACGGGCCGAGCGCAAATAACGGTGAGACAGTTGCAGCGCCAACGGCCTTGGAGAGACGAGACATGGCAAGCAACATTTGGCGCCAGGCGCCTGCGATTCTAGTCTTCGGTTTAGCCCTGCTGGCAAGTGCGCCGGCTTCCGCGCAATCGGTCGAGCAATTCTACAAAGGCCGCACCGTCACCATGCTGGTCGGCACCGCGCCGGGCGGCATCAACGACATTTCGGCACGCCTGGTGGCAAAAAATCTCGGCCGCTTCATCCCGGGCAATCCGTCGATCGTGGTGCAGAACAATCCCGGCGCCGGCGGGCTCGTCACCGCCAACAAGCTCTACGGCAATGCCGACAAGGACGGCTCGGTGCTCGCCAAGTTCGAGCGCGCGGTGCCGCAGCTGCAGATCCAGGGCGATCCCAACGCGCAGTTCGATTCCACCAAGTTCGTCTGGCTCGGGAGTCTCTCGTCCTACGCCAACGACGCCTACTTTCTGCTGGTCAATGCCGATACCAAAGTGAAAAGCGTCGACGAGCTGCGCGGGCCCGGCACGCCGATCAATCTCGGTGCCGACAACTCGGCCTCCAGCAATCTGATCTTTGCCGTCATCGCCAAGGAAATCCTCGGCCTCAACGTGAACGTGATCCGCGGCTATACGGGCGCCGCCAACCTGTTCCTGGCTATGCAGAGCCACGAGCTCGACGGCCAGTTCGTGGGCCTGAGCTCGGTCAAGAGCGGCCAGCGCGATCTGTGGAACAAGGGCGCGTTCCGGCCGCTGATGGCCTTCGGCCGCACCACCCGCCATCCGGATTTCCCGAACACTCCGATCGGCCGCGAGATGACGACCGACCCGAACGCGCTGGCGCTGATCAGCTTTGCCGAGCTGCCGTTCTTTATGGCGCTGCCGTTCGCGGCGCCGCCCGGCGTGCCCGGCGACCGCGCCAAGGCGCTGCAGTCAGCCTTCATGGACATGTGCCGCGACAAGGATTTCG
>DATDGG010000580.1:0-5653 GCA_036522235.1 Xanthobacteraceae bacterium | reverse complement strand
GCCGCCGGCACGCGATTAATGGCGCCGGCGAACTCGCCGTCGACCAGGATGATGCGCTTATCCCCCTCCTTCACCGCGGGCAGAAATTTCTGCACCACCCACGGCTCGCGGAACATCGTCGCGAACAGATCGTAGAGCGAGCCGAAATTGAGGTCCTCGCGCTGCAGCAGGAACACCGCCTCGCCGCCCTTGCCGTAGAGCGGCTTCATCACGATGTCGCCGTGCTCGGCCCGGAACGCCTTGATCTCGGCGAGGTCGCGCGTGATGAGCGTCGGCGGCATCAGGTCGGGGAATTCCATCACGAACATCTTTTCCGGCGCGTTGCGTACTTGCGCCGGGTCGTTGACCACGAGCGTGTGGGGCGCGATGCGCTCGAGCAGATGCGTGGTGGTGATGTAGGCGAGATCGAACGGCGGGTCCTGCCGCAGCAGCACCACGTCGAAGTCGGCGAGCGCCGCGCGGTGCGGCTCGCCCAAGGTGAAATGATCGCCCGCCTGGTCGCGCACCGTGAGCGGCTGCACGGCGGCGAACACGTGCCCGCCAGTCAGCGCCAGCCGGTCGGGCGTGTAGTAGGAAACCGCATGGCCGCGCTGCTGCGCGTCCAGCAGCAACGCGAAGGTCGAATCGCCGCGGATATTGATCCGCTCGATCGGGTCCATCTGCACGGCGACTTTCAGGCCCATGGATTTTCCGGAAATCGATAAGGGGGTGGGGGCATGCTGTACGTGAAATCTGCGCTGCCGGCTACGCGATCCGTTTCGCTAGCCCGCATCGAAGGCGGCCGGGATATGCCGCGGGATGCGGCCGGGCACCACCAGCACGGCGTCGAAGCGCATGTCCTTAAAGCCATGGTCGCCTTGGCGGGCGAGCCAGGCCTCAGCGGCGGCGGCGATGCGGGCGCGCTGTCGGTCAGTGACCGACCAGGCCGCATCATCGAAGGTGTCGCGCGCTTTCACCTCGACAAAGACCAGAAGCTGCCTTCGCCGCGCGATGATGTCGATCTCGCCGACCGGGCTGCGCCAGCGCCGCGCCAGAATGCGAAATCCCTTGGCGACGAGGAACGCGGCGGCGCGGCTCTCCGCCGAAATGCCGAGCCGGAACGCGAGCTGGCGCTCGGCTTGCGGGGGCCGCACCGGCTTGGGAGCCGGTCGGTCATTGGCCATCGTTGCGCTCCTCCGTGTCGCCTTCCTGCGTGAGCGCGAGCGCCCGCTGATAGACTTCGCGGCGCGGGCGGCCGGTGACGGCCGCGATCTCGGCGACCGCCTCTTTCACGGATAAGCGCGCGAGCGCCTGCTGCAGCAACGTGTCGAGGTCGGCGGCGTCGGGGGCAGGCTGGGGCGGCGGCGCGATCACGAGGACGATCTCGCCGCGCGGCTCCGCGCCCGCGGCGTATTCGCCGGCGAGCGTCGCGAGGTCACCGCGGCGGACCTCCTCATAAAGCTTGGTGAGCTCGCGGCAGACCGCGGCCTCGCGCGGCCCGAGCGCCGCCGCGAGATCGGCCAAAGCCGCCGCGATCCGCGGCCCGGTCTCGAACAGAATGAGCGTTGCCGGAATGCTCCTGATCTCCTCGATCCGCTTGCGCCGTGCGCCCTCCCGGGCGGGCAGAAATCCCTCGAACAAAAAGCGGTCGCTCGGCAATCCCGAGACCGTGAGCGCGGCCAGCACCGCCGAAGCGCCCGGCAGCGCCGTCACGTTGTGGCCAGCCGCGCCGGCCGCGCGGGCGAGCTTGAAGCCCGGATCGGAAATGAGCGGCGTGCCGGCGTCGGAGACGAGCGCCACCGCCGCGCCTGCCGCCAGCCGCGCCAGGATTTTCGGCCGCGCCTCGCCGGCATTGTGCTCGTGATAGGACGTGAGCGGCGCCGTGATGCCGTAGTGGTCGAGGAGCTTGCGGGTCACGCGGGTATCCTCGCAGGCGATCAGATCGGCCGCCGCCAGGGTCTCGAGCGCCCGCAGCGTGACGTCGCGCAGATTGCCGATCGGGGTCGCCACCAGGTGCAGACCCGGCGCTAGCGTCGGGGCCACGACGGCGTGTCCCTTGAGGAGATAGCTCCTCCCGGTTGGGGCGGGCGTACCGGGCGATTCTGCCGGCTCGCCGGCAATGCGGGGTTTTTCCATGGCAATCATCAGTTTAGCGGCGCCTTACGCCTGCGTCATCGGCGGGGTGGCTATCGGTATCCTTTTGCACTAGTTAACTATTCATCGAGAAAATGCCGAATTGCCGTGGTGGAGTGACGCCGATCTGGGCCGGCCCGACCTGAGGGGCGAGTTGGACGGCGTCAAGGAGAGCGGCGCCTATGTTCGCAGTCCTGCAGGCGAGGCCGCGCGCCGGCGCGGTGCCCCGCTGGCTCGCCCACGTGGCGGCCAGAGCCGCTGTCATGGGCGCACTTGTGTCGGGCGCCGTCCTTTCCGGCTGCACCGGCAGCACCTCGCCGGGCGACCTGATCTCCAGCATTTCGAGCCCAGCCCAGCCCCCCGCCCAACCGGCGACCGCGGTCGGCGCCGGTAGCGTCAAGGTCGCCCTGATCCTGCCGTTGTCGGCGAGCGGCAATGCGGCGCTGGCGGCACAATCCATGCGCAACGCCGCCGAGATGGCGCTGGCCGAATTCAAAAATCCGGACGTGCAGTTGCTGGTGAAGGACGATGCCGGCAGCGCTCAAGGTGCTCAGCAGGCCGCCCAGCAGGCGCTCGACGAAGGCGCTGAAATCATTCTCGGGCCCCTGTTCGCCTTGACGGTCGGACCGGTGGCGCAGCTCGCGCGCGCCCGCAACGTGCCGGTGATCGCCTTCTCGACCGACGCCAATGTGGCGGCGCGCGGCGTCTATCTGTTGAGCTTCCTGCCGGAATCCGATGTCGAGCGGATCATCAGCTTCGCGGCGAGCCAGGGTAAGCGGTCATTCGCGGCGCTGGTGCCGGACAACGCCTATGGGACGGTGGTCGAGGGCGCCTTCAAGGCGGCGGTCGGCCGCCGCAACGGGCGGGTGGTGGCGTTCGAGCACTATCCCCTCGACCGCAACCAGATGCAGGGCCCGGCCCGCAATGTCGCGCAGGCCTCCGCCCATGCGGACGCGATCTTCGTTCCGGACGGCGCCGATGCGGTCCCGATTGTGGTGCAGTCCCTGATCAGCAACGGGATCGACACCAAGCGGGTGCAGCTCCTGGGTACCGGGCTGTGGGAGGACGCGCAGATTTTCTCCGCCCCGGCGCTCGAAGGCGCCTGGTATGCGGGGCCCGATTCGAACGGGTTCCGCAACTTCTCGGCCCGCTACCACAGCCGCTACGGCCAGGACCCGGTACGCACCGCAACGCTCGCCTATGATGCGGTGGCCCTGGTGGCGGCCCTGATCAAGACGCAAGGCCCGCAGCGCTTCTCCGAGGAGACACTGACCAACGCTTCGGGCTTCACCGGCATCGACGGGCTGTTCCGCTTCAAGCAGGACGGCACCAGCCAGCGCGGCCTCGCGGTGCTGCGGGTCACGCCCACCGGCGGGCAGGTCATCAGCCCGCCCCCGAAGGCGTTCGGCGCGTCGGGCATTTGACGGACGGGCGTGGCCCGGAGGCCACACATCGTTGAATTGCTCTGAATTTCCTGGCCGGGCCGGAACCATCCCGAGGTAGATGTGTTGTTTGACATAGGAAAGTATCGTTCAAGAGCGTGCACCCATGCCGGGC
Source organism: Xanthobacteraceae bacterium (assembly GCA_036522235.1). Classification (GTDB taxonomy): domain Bacteria; phylum Pseudomonadota; class Alphaproteobacteria; order Rhizobiales; family Xanthobacteraceae; genus VAZQ01. The sequence continues at coordinate 1,984 of DATDGG010000580.1, read as the reverse complement.
CCCGAATATTACCGCCGTCAATCCGAGATCTGCCTCCGGCTCGCGCTCCTGAATGACGATGCGCACGCGACCTATTGGCTGGTCGAGATGGCGAAGGGCTTACAGGCCCGCGCGGACGAGGCGGATTGCGATCCGGAACGCGATTCAGCAAGCGATCAGCACCGCGTGTCGGTTTATTTGATGGACTCGGACGAACCGCCGAACGGCGGAAGAGATCGCATCTAGGCGGCGAGATCCGCCACCACCGCATCCAGCACCGGAAACCCCGCGGGCGTGACGCGCAGGCGTCCATCCGCCGTCATCTCGACGGCGCCCTCCTGGTTGAGGGTCGCAAGCCGGCGCGGATCGAGACCCCGGCCGGCAATCCGTGCGTAGCTGCGCGGGTCGATGCCTTCGACCAATCGCAAGCCCATCAGCAGGAACTCGTCGGCAATCTCCTCGCGGGTCAGCACGTCGTCGGTCACGAGCCCGTGGCCGAGCGATTCGACCCGCATGAGCCAGGCCTCCGGCCGCTTCTCGGTTGCGGTGGCGTGGCGCTCGGCGCCGATGTCGAGCCGGCCATGGGCGCCCGGCCCGATGCCGGCATATTCCTGCATGCGCCAGTAGACGAGATTGTGCCGGCATTCGGCGCCCGGCCGGGCATGATTGGAAACCTCGTAGGCCGGCAATCCGGCGCGCCCGCAGATATCCTGCGTGACTTCGTAGAGGATGCGCGCGCACTCCTCGTCCGGAATGGTGAGCTTGCCGGCGGCGCGCAAGGCCGCGAACGGCGTGTCCTGCTCGATAGTGAGCTGATAGAGCGAGAGATGCTCGGCCGCTTCCGCGATGGCGAGTTGGAGCTCGGCCGCCCAGGCATCGGGGGCCTGGTTTTCCCGCGCATAGATCAGGTCGAAGGAATAGCGATCGAAGACCGCGCGGGCGATCGCCACTGCGGCAAGCGCCTCGTCGGCGGTGTGGGTGCGCCCGAGCCGCCGCAGCGCGCCGTCCTCGAGCGCCTGCACGCCGAGCGACACCCGATTGACGCCGGCTGCGCGATAGCCGCGAAAGCGGGTCGCCTCGACGCTGGTCGGATTGGCTTCGAGCGTGACTTCCGCGTCGGCTGCCACGTTCCAGCGGCGCGCCAGCGCATCGAGGATCGCCGCGACGCTTGCGGGCTGCATCAGCGAGGGCGTCCCGCCGCCGAAGAAGATCGAGGTAACGCTGCGTTTGCCGACGCGTTCCGCGAGTGCGGCGATCTCGCTCAGATAGGCGCGCACAAATCGCGGCTCGTCCAAGGCCGTGTGCCGCACATGGCTGTTGAAATCGCAATAGGGGCATTTCGACAGGCAGAAGGGCCAATGCACATAGACCCCGAAGGCCTGGACCCCGAAGGCCTGGATCCCGAAGGCCTGGTCATTGTGGCGCAAGGCAGGCCTCCGCCAGCTGTTGGAAGGCGCGGGCGCGATGCGACAGGCCGCCCGGCCAGCCGTGCTTCTCCGCGCTCGTCATCTCGCCGAAGGTGCGGGCATGGCCGTCGGGCAGAAAAATCGGGTCGTAGCCGAAGCCGGCACTGCCGCGCGGCGGCCACACCAACGTGCCGTCGACGCGGCCCTCGAACTCCTCCACATGCCGATCCGGCCAGGCCAGGCACAGCGCACATACGAAATGCGCCCGGCGCTGCTGCGGCCCGACGCAACCACGCGCCGCGAGCTCGTTCTCGATCCGGCCCATGGCGCCGGCAAAATCCTTGTCCGGCCCGGCCCAGCGCGCCGAGTGAATCCCCGGCGCGCCGCCGAGCGCATCGACCGCAAGGCCGGAATCGTCCGAAAATGCGACCCGCTGCGCGGCTGCGGCGGCTGCTTGCGCCTTGATGCGGGCATTGGCGCGGAAGCTCGTGCCGGCCTCCTCGGGCTCAGGGAGGCCGAGCTCGCCGGCCGACACGGCCTTGATCCCGAAGGTGTTGAGCAGATCGCGCAGCTCGGCAAGCTTGCCCGGATTGTGGGTC
>DATDGG010000579.1:0-8744 GCA_036522235.1 Xanthobacteraceae bacterium | reverse complement strand
GGACTTGCGCTGACCCGGCCGCGCAGCCCGGCTGCGGTAAAGGCGCGCGGTCGGGTTCAACCCCCCGTTGGCGGTCGGTCGCGTTCGCCACTTTTCCAACAGGCTGAATTGGTCTAATTCTTCGGCAGTGTGGCTTTGACGTTCCGCCTCCTGTGGGGGCCGGCGGAGTGACAGCGGCCGGAGATGGCCGATGCTTTCCCCGATGGTGAATGTCCGGCCGAGCCGTCGCGCCGTGGGGGCCGGCGGCGGGCAACCACGGGGAGAGGAGTTTCCCGATGGCCATGACCGGTACGGTCAAGTTCTTCAACGCCGAGCGCGGCTACGGTTTCATCAAGCCGGACGACGGCGGGCGCGACGTGTTCGTGCATGTCACGGCCGTCGAGCGGGCCGGGCTCAAATCGCTGAACGAGGGCCAGCGCATCTCGTTCGAGGTCGAGCCCGACAAGAAAGGCAAAGGCCCCAAGGCGGTCAATCTCGTCATTACCGGATAGCGCGCCGGCGCTAGCGCATGTCCCGGAAAAAGCCTGCACCCGCGGTGGCGGGTGTGGATACCGATTTTCCGAAAAGGCATGCCCCCGCGGAGGCGGGGGACATGGGCCAACGCAAAAATGGTAGAGCCCATCGCGGTCCATTCGATCGGGATGGGCTCTAAGGGCGCCGCGCGCTCCCCAAGCCGACCTTCCTCGCGCCGCTTGGCGCCGGGCGAGCGCTTTGCTCAAATCCGGAATTCGCTTACTCAAAAAGAATTCGCTTCACCCAAAAAAAGGATCGCTCATGTTGACCATACGCGCCGGCGGCAACTCACCTTTCGGCCGCAAGGCCCGGATCGCGGTGCACGTGCTGGGACTGGAAGGCAAGGTCGCCTACGCGGAGGCCTCCACCGTCGATGCCGCCGACCCGATCCGGCAGCAGAACCCGCTCGGCAAGGTGCCGGTCATGCTCCTCGACGACGGCACCACGCTTTACGATTCGCCGGTCATTCTCGAATATCTCGATCACCTGGCCGGCGGCCATCGGATCATTCCCAAAGATCCGCAAGCGCGCTTCGCGGCGCTGCGGCTGCAGGCGCTGGCCGACGGCATCATGGATGCGTCGATCCTCTTCAATTATGAGGCCCGTTACCGCGCCCCCGAAAAGCATGAGCCGAAATGGCTTGATCTGCAGGCCGGCAAGGTCGCGCGCGCCCTGGCGGTGCTCGAAGCCGCGCCTTCCGTCGCCATCGATGCGCCGCCCGATGTCGGCGCGATCACGCTCGCCTGCGCGCTCGGCTATCGTGACTTCCGTTTTCCGGGGACCTGGCGCGGCACGCATCCGCGCCTCGCCGCCTGGCTCGACGACTTCGCGGCCCGCGTGCCGGCCTATGCCGCCACCACGCCGCCGGGATGACGGCGTCGGGCCGCCCCATCGTTTGTCATCACCGGGCTTAGCCCGCGAAGATGGGCGTTAACGCCCTGATGTCCCAGTGATCTCGATGAGGGACGCACCATGCCCTCCTCATCGAGAAGGCCGGGACAAGCCCGGCCATGATGCCGAGGGGCGCTAGAAATGATAATTCACGCCGACGCGGACCATGTTGGTGCTGAAGCCGTTGGTCGTGCCGGTCAGGGCAAACGTGCTGCTGGCGAGATCGACGAACAGGTATTCGACCTTGGCGGACCAGTTGCCGTAGATGCCGGCCTCGGCGCCCACTCCCGCGGTCCAGCCGAAATTGGTGTGGTTCTCGGACATGAGCCCGACGGTCTCGCCGGAAAGCTCGCCGAAGGCGAGGCCGGCGGTGCCGTAGAGCAGGAAATTGTGGATGGCATAGCCGGCGCGGCCGCGCACGGTGCCGAACCACGGATTGGCGAACTTCCACGGCGCGAACGTGTCGCTGGCGGCGGAGAGCTGAATATCCGCCTCGCCGCCGAACACGAACTGGCCGCTCTGCCAGTTGTAGCCGCCCTGGACGCCGCCCGCGATGCCGGACGGACGGGTCGGATTGTTGCTGGTCGCGCCCCATTCGTAGCCGAGATTGCCGCCCAGATACGGGCCGACCCAGCTGTAGGAGCTGAGCGGCGCAGGCGCCGTGTAATAGGGCGCGCGCGGCATATCGGCCGCGCCGGCGCCGCTGCCCGCGACCGTCAGCAGGAGCGCGGCCGCGCCGGCGCTGCGTCTCACAATGTGCTCCATGACGACCTCCGCCGCGCGAAGCAAAAGCCGCGCGTCTCCAAATAAAAGTCAGGTTATCTCGAAGGTATTTATCTCGAACTCGAAGTTAAATATTTCTAAATTCTTAAGTAAGCCCGATCCGATGGCTAAGAAAACGTGTATTGGCGCCGCCGGTGTTGAAGCTTAATTCACCATGCGCCGCGCCATCGCTCGCGCGGCGGCGATGCTGCCGTCCGACACCAGATTCCGCGCCGGCGACTTCCTCGGCGCGGTCCGAGACCTTACGTTGCGGCCATGCAGGGCACGAACCCCAAGAAGGACATCGATCCGACCACCGATCTCGCCACCGATCTCGGCGAAGACGAGGAGCAAAATCTCCCCGACCTCGAGCCGGCGGCCGAGATCGATCTTGCGGGGAGCGCCGGGCCGCTGGCGGCCGGGCGTGCCGCAGTTGCCCGCCATGCCAAGCTCGCCCCGAGCTCGCCCGGCGTCTACCGCATGACCGACGCCGCCGGCGAGGTGCTCTATGTGGGCAAGGCCAAGAACATCAAGAAGCGCATCCTCGCCTATACGCGGCCGACCGGCTACGACACCCGCATCGAACGCATGATCGCGGCGACCGCGGCGCTCGAATTCGTGTCGACCGCGACCGAGACCGAGGCGCTGCTGCTCGAGGCCAACCTGATCAAGCGGCTGCGGCCGCGCTTCAATGTGTTGCTGCGCGACGACAAGTCGTTTCCCTATATCCTGATCACGTCCGATCACTGGGCGCCGCAGATCTTCAAGCATCGCGGCGCCCATAGCCGCGCCGGCAGCTATTATGGCCCGTTCGCGTCGGTCGGCGCCGTCAACCGCACCATCACGGCGCTGCAGCGCGCCTTCCTGCTGCGCTCCTGCTCGGACGGCTTCTTCGAGAGCCGCACCCGGCCGTGCCTCTTGTTCCAGATCAAGCGCTGCTCCGGCCCGTGCACGGGCGAGATCGACTACGCCGAATATGCCGAGCTCGTACGCGAGGCCAATGCGTTCCTGTCGGGCAAGAGCCGCAGCGTGAAGGAGGAGCTCGCGGTCGAGATGGAGAAGGCCTCGGCTGCGCTCGATTTCGAGCGCGCCGCCATCTATCGCGACCGCCTGGCGGCGCTGTCGGCCGTGCAGGCCCATCAGGGCATCAATCCGCGCAATGTCGAGGAGGCCGATGTCTTTGCGGTGCATCAGGAAGGCGGCTTCAGCTGCGTCGAGGTCTTCTTCTTCCGCACCGGGCAGAACTGGGGCAACCGCGCCTATTTCCCGCGCGCCGACCGCGCGGTCGGCGCGAGCGAAGTGCTGGCCGCCTTCCTGGGCCAGTTCTACGACGACAAGCCCTGCCCGCGGCTCATCCTGGTGTCGCATGCGCTGACGGAAGCCTCCCTCCTGGCCGAGGCGCTTTCGGTCAAGAGCGGCCACAAGGTCGAGATCCTGTTGCCGCAGCGGGGCGAGCGGAAAGACCTGGTCAGCCATGCGCTCGCCAATGCGCGCGAGGCGCTCGGCCGCAAGCTCGCGGACACCTCCTCGCAGCGCAAGCTTCTGGCGGCGCTCGCCGAATGCTTCGCCCTGCCGCGCCCCCCGCGGCGGATCGAGGTCTACGACAACAGCCACATCCAGGGCGCCAATGCGGTCGGCGCCATGGTGGTGGCGGGCGAGGGCGGCTTCCGCAAGAACCAGTATCGAAAGTTCAACATCCGGGCGACCGACCTCGCGCCCGGCGACGATTACGGCATGATGCGCGAAATGCTGGAGCGCAGGTTCAAGCGGCTGATGGCCGAGGCGCCGCGGCAGGCGGCCGACGCCGCGCCGGCACCGCCCCCCGGCGATCCCGATGAGCACGACGAAGATGCCGAGGCCGGATCACCCTGGCCCGATCTGGTGCTGATCGACGGCGGCCGCGGCCAGCTCGCGGCTGCGCAGGAGACGCTCGCCAGCCTCGGCATCGCGGACGTGGCGCTGGTCGCCATCGCCAAGGGACCCGACCGCGATGCCGGGCGCGAGACCTTCTTCGTCCCGGGCCGTCCGCCGTTCAAGCTCAAGCCGCGCGACCCGGTGCTCTATTTCGTGGAGCGGTTGCGCGACGAGGCGCACCGCTTCGCCATCGGGTCGCACCGCGCACGGCGCCGGCGCGACATCCGCGAGGCCGGCCTGCAGGAAATTCCCGGCATCGGGCCGAGCCGCAAGCGCGCTTTGCTGCAGCATTTCGGGACCCTGAAGGCGATCGAGCGCGCCTCGCCGGCCGATCTCGCCAAGGTCCCGGGCGTCAATGCCGAGACGGCGCGCAAGATTTACGATTTCTTCCACGAGCGCGCCGGGTGAGCCCGTGCCGGGTGAGCCCGTGCCGGGTTAGCCCGTGTCCGGGTGAGCCCGCGCGCGGGTGCCATGCGGGTTGAGAATGGCGGCTGTCGCGATCGTGCAGTCGTAGCCATCTAAGGCTAGGGCGGGTTTCGCCGCCCCAGCCGCCCGCGAAGCATGTGGACGGTGGCGAGGCATTTCTTTTGGCCCGCGGGCCGGAAGGGTATTGTGGCGAGCCATGGCAGCCGACACGACGAAACCGTTGCGCGCGCATTCGCTGGCGCTGCCCAATCTCCTGACCTATGGCCGTATCGCCGCGGTGCCGGCGGTGGTCGGCTGCATGTATTGGCAGCTTCTGCACGGCGGCGACGCCATGCGCTGGGTGGCGCTCACGATCTTCATCGCGGCCGGCATCACCGACGTGCTCGACGGGTACCTCGCCCGCATGTGGGACCTGCAATCGAGCTTCGGGCGCATGCTCGATCCCATCGCCGACAAGCTCCTGGTGTCGTCCTGCCTGCTGATGCTGGCGGCCGACGGCACCATCAGCGGCCTGTCGCTGTGGGCCGCGATCGTCATCCTGTGCCGCGAGATACTGGTGTCGGGCCTGCGCGAATATCTGGCCGAGCTGCGGGTCAGCGTCCCGGTGACGCGGCTCGCCAAGTGGAAGACGACCTTGCAACTCGTCGCCATCGGGTTTCTGCTGGCGGGCGATGCCGGCGACGCCGTCGTCCAGGGGGTCACGTCGGTCGGCCTCTCGCTCTTGTGGCTGTCGGCGCTGCTGACGCTCTATACCGGCTGGGACTATTTCCGCGCCGGCGTGCGCCACCTGATCGAGGATTGATCTCGCGGCTGCGCACCCATGTCGCGCACGTATGGCCGCGGCATCCCGTTTGCGGTAAAATCCCGGCTGAAGGATATTGGCGCGTGCGTGTGAAGCTTCTGTATTTCGCTTGGCTGCGCGAACGTATCGGCAAGGCTGCCGAGGAGGTCGAGCCGCCACCCGGCATCGCTACGGTCGGCGAGCTCGTCGCCTGGCTCGCCCGGCGCGGCGAGGAATATGCCCACGCGTTCGAGAATCCGGGCGTGGTCCGCGCCGCCATCGATCGCACCCACGTCAAGCCCGATGCGGCGATTGCCGGCGCGCGCGAGATCGCCTTCTTTCCGCCGATGACCGGCGGTTGAGATTGCACAAGTCGCATGATCTTATCCGAAAAGTCTGCAACCCCCGCCTTCGCAGGGGCAGGCTTTTTCGGGATCATGCGGGCCAGCTTTTGGAGGAGCGCATGGAAGCCGCCAGCATCGCCTTGCAGCGCGAGCCGTTCGATGCCGTAGCCGAGGCGGCCACGCTCACGCGCGGGCGCACCGATATCGGAGCGGTGGTGACCTTCACCGGCATCTGCCGCGGCGAGGAGAACGGCGCGCCCATCACTGCGCTGACGCTCGAGCACTATCCCGACATGGCGGAGGCCGAGATCGCCCGTCAGGTTGCGGCCGCGCAAAGCCGCTGGTCGCTCTTGGGCGTGCGCATCGTTCACCGCTTCGGCCGCATCGAGCCGGGCGAGGCGATCGTGCTGGTGGTGACCGCTTCGTCGCATCGGCACGACGCGTTCGCGGCCGCCGAATTCCTGATGGACTATCTCAAGACCCATGCGCCATTCTGGAAGCAGGTCGAGCAGGCCGGTGGCCGCAGCTGGGTCGCCGCCAAGCAGTCCGACGAATCCGCTGCCGCGCGCTGGGCGAAGCCGCGCGCCGCCGCCGAGTAGCAGGGGTTGGGGGCCGACCGATAGACTGGTCGGTAGACCGTTAAGTAGACCCGCAAAACGACAGGTAAGGAGAGCAGCCGTGATCCGATTTCCGCTTGCCGCCATCGCCTTGACCTGCGCGCTTGCGCCCGCGCAGGCCGCTCAAGTCACCTATTACCAGCTACCGAGTGGCGCCTATCCGCATGACGTCGCGCCCGCGCTCGACGGCGGGGTCTGGTTCACCGGGCAGCCGCAGGGCTTCCTCGGCCACTACGATCCGAAGAGCGAAAAGCTCGACAAGATTCCGCTCGGCCGCGGCGCCGGCCCGCACGGCGTCGTCGTCGGCCCGGACGGCGCCGCCTGGGTGTGCGACGGCGGGCAGAACGCCATCGCGCGCGTCGACCAGATGACGCATGAGGTGAAGCTCTTCCCGCTGCCGAAGGATTTTGCCAACGCCAATCTCAATACGCTGACCTTCGACAAATCCGGCGTGCTCTGGTTCACCGGCCAGAGCGGCGTCTACGGGCGCCTCGATCCCAAGGTCGGCAAGGTGGAGGCGTGGGCGTCGCCGCGCGGCGCCGGCTCTTACGGCATCACCACCACGCCGTCGGGCCAGGTCTGGTACGCCTCGCTCGCCAGCGACCACATCGCCCAGATCGATACCGCGACCCACGCCGTGACGGTGGTCGACCCGCCGCGCAAGGGCGTCGGGCCGCGCCGCATCTGGTCGGATTCCAAGAACATGCTGTGGGCGAGCTTCTGGTATGGCGGCGCCATCGGGCGCTACGACCCGGCCAACAAGAGCTGGACCAGCTTCCTGATGCCCAAGAGCCGCAACGGCACCTATTCGGTCTATGTCGACGACAAGGACCGGGTGTGGGCGACCGACTGGCCTGCCAACGCGATCCAGCGCTTCGATCCGGCGACCGAGACCTTCACCACCTTCCCGAGCGACAAGCGCGGCGCCGAGATTCGCGAGATGCAGGGCCGGCCCGGCGAAGCCTGGGGCGGCGAGTCCGGCAATGACCGGCTGGTGGTGGTGCGGGATTAAAATCTAAAGAGTTGGACGCCGGACAGCTTGCAGCGGGGGGGAGGGCAGCCGTCCGGCGCCCGCGTGGCGCCAGGAGGGGAAGCGCCACGTCTCAGGTGAAAAGCGATCAGGCAGCGGCTTCCGCCAAGGCCGGATAGTCGAGATAGCCCTTGTCTTCGCCGGCATAGAACGTGGCCTGATCAGGTGCGTTGAGCGGCGCCCGCCGGGCGTACCGGTTCGGCAGATCCGGGTTGGCGAGAAACGGCACCCCGAAAGCGATCAGGTCGGCATCGCCGCGCGCAATCGCGGCTTCGGCGGAACGCGCGTCATAGCCGCCGTTGAGGATCAGCGCGCCCTTGAACCGCTGGCGCAAAACCGGGGCCGCCAGGGCCGTGCCGGCCGGCGGCGCCATCGGACCGGCCACGCCTTCGGTCGCATGCAGATAGAGGAGCCGCAGCCGGCTCAACTCGTCGGCCAGATATGAGAAGGTCGCGATCGGGTCGGAATCCGACATCGCGTTGAAGGCGCCGTTCGGCGATATCTTGTAGCCGACCCGATCTGCGCCCCAGACCGCCACCACGGCCTCGGTGACCTCGAGCGGCAGGCGGGCGCGGTTGCGGACGCTGCCCCCATAGGCGTCGGTGCGCCGGTTGGTGCCGTCGCGCAGGAATTGATCGAGCAGGTAACCGTTGGCGCCGTGCAGCTCGACGCCGTCGAAGCCGGCCGCCTTGGCGCTCTCGGCGCCGCTACGAAATTGCGCCACGATCCCCGGCAGCTCGTGCGTCTCCAGCGCGCGCGGGGTCATCATCTTGGTGCGGCCGCGGGTGGTGAACACCTCGCCGTCGGCCGCGATCGCGGACGGGGCAACCGGCAACGCGCCATCATGGAAATCGGGATGCGAGATGCGGCCCACATGCCAGAGCTGCGCGAAAATCTTGCCGCCGGCGCGATGCACCGCGTCCGTCACGGCCCGCCAGCCCGCGACTTGCGCGGGCGAATGGATGCCCGGCGTGCGGATATAGCCGACGCCCTGCGGGCTCACCTGCGTGGCCTCGGTGACGATCAGGCCGGCGCCAGCACGCTGCGCGTAATAGGTGGCGGCGAGCGGGTTTGGCACATTGCCGTCGACCGCGCGGCTGCGCGTCATCGGCGACATCACCAGGCGGTTCTTGAGGGCCAGATCGCCCAGGCTGTAACGCGTCAGCAAACGGGTGGGGGCGGCATCGATCTCGGCGTCCGTCTGGCGCAAGGCAGTGGATTGCTGGCTGGTCATAGTCTTGGCTTCCCTCGGCTCGCGGCGGCCGCCCATCGCGTGACATCGGCGCCGCCTTGTGGTACTGATCGGTAACATCCATGTAGGTACTGACCGGTAACACCCGTGTCAAGAGGGCCCCATGAAACCCGCCAGGTCGGACGCCAGGGACGAAAAAGACGAAAAAGAAGAGCAGATTCCGCCGCGGGCGCGCATTCTGGCGGCCGCCGGCGACCTGTTCTATCGACACGGC
>DATDGG010000578.1:0-14639 GCA_036522235.1 Xanthobacteraceae bacterium | reverse complement strand
GACATGTGCTCCTACATCGTCAGGAAGGCCGCGCTCACCGGCAGCGCCAAGGGGCCCCAGGGCTGGATGCGGATCGACACCGCCAATGTTTATTTCGATCACCCCTATCACGCCCCGCTCGACCACGCGCTCGGCATCGATTTCATCAATGCGGCGGATGGCGGCCACGAGCGCGTCGCGGTGGAGCTGAGCGCCGCGTCGGCGCGCGAGCTGGTGAGCCAAATCCTGGCCGCGCTGGAGAGCGGCGAGGCCGAGCACGGCGTTGTCGTGGCAGTGGAGTGACGCGCCGGCTCAGGCCGCGACCGCGGCCGTCAATTCGCAGGTTTGCGTCACCGGCTGCGCCAGCTCCCCATCCGGCGAGTTCTCGTAGCCGACCGCGCGCAGAACGCCCTGGCGCGGGCACATCTCGACCGCGATCCGCGTGAAGGAATTGAGCACCGGCGGCGTCACCCAATCGAAGGTTCCGTGCGCGAATTGGCCGGGCCATGCCGCCAGCTGCTGCTGTCGGCGAAGGCTCCGCTCGCCCGCCTCCTCGTAGCTGCGCGTGAACATGTATTGGCTGCACACCCGCGCCTCCCAAGGCGGCCGGCTATCGAGCCAGTCGTTCGCGGCCCCGGTGTCCCCTGCGCGGCTCGTAAAGCCCTCCTCGGTCCGCTCGATGATGCATCCTTCGCCTTTTTGGCAGCCGGCGAGCGTGAAAATCACCGGACGGGCGACCGGCGTGGTTTCGAGGCGATGGCGCGCCTCCGCGAAGCTGGCGCAGGTCTCGAACACTTGGCGAAGCAGATGGTCGGGCGGTGTGAAGCGGATGCGCGCGGTGGCGAGCGCATTCATGGCGATATCGTAGGGCCGCAGCCACGGATGCCGCGTGCGGCGCCACATCGGCGCCTGGTTGATGCAAGCCGCAAAGCGGCCGGGCGCCGAGGCGGTCAGCGCCCCGACAAAGCCCGGCCAGGTGACCGCGTCGAAGGCCCCGGCAGGGCCACGCATGCGCGCAATCTCGACGTGACGACCGAGACCGGAAAAAGGCCAATCGAGCGTGCGCGCGAGCCACGGCGCGCCGTCTTCGTGCCGGACCAGCGCGGTGCATCCCCACTGGTAGCAGCCGTTGAGAAACCAGATGCCCGGATAGTCGAGCGCTTTTGCAATGGCCGCGATCTCGGCCACGTAAGGCGAAGCCGAGCGACTGAGCCAGGCCCGCGTCATCCCGTCCACCGCGGGAAGCATGAGGCGGAACGCGCCGGGCAGCCAAGCCAGGCAGTCATCGCGCAACGATTGCGCGCGGGCGCGGCCTTCGATCGCATGGCGGACCTGCCCGCCGGGCGCGACGTCGACCACTGGGATGGCGGCAAGGCGGGCGATCGATGCAAGCGTCATGTTGCTCAATTGCTCAATCTCGTTCGCAGTGAATCACGATCGCCCGTGAATTCGCCCGCATCATGGCGGCGGTCCCGCCGGTGTCAACGCGACAAATCAGGCCGGCGGCTGGGATTCCCCTTCTCCCGAAAATGCTTTAGTTTCGGTATATGCCATCGCGGCCAGCGGCGCCTGCAGACGCCGGAGGAAACCCCAAGGAAATCACCATGAACGTGATCACGCGAACCCGGTTCGAGGTCGTTCCCCTGACCAAGCATATCGGCGCGGAGCTGCGCGGCATCGATCTGCGGCAAAAGCCCGATGACGAGACCATCCGGGCGATCTATCAGGCCTGGCTCGATCATCTCGTCCTTATCTTTCCGCAGCAGACCCTGTCGCAGGAGGATCTGGTACGGGTGACCGGCTATTTCGGCGAGCTCGGCGAGCTCGGCCGGCCGCCCAAATACTTTCCCAAAGGCTATTCGAAGATCCTGCCCGGCATCATGATGATCTCCAATATCCGCGAGAACGGCGAGCCGATCGGCGCGCTGCCCGACGGCGAGATGATGTTCCATCACGACATGATCCATGCCGAGATACCGAGCAAGGCCACGCTGCTCTACGCGGTCGAGATTCCTTCCGCCGGCGGCAACACGCTGTTCGCCAGCGGCTATGCGGCCTATGAAACGCTCGATCCCGCCGTGCGCGATCGGCTCGAGGGCCGCCGGGCGCAGCACCACTACAATTACGGCTCCACGCAACGGGGCGACGGCAAGGGCACCGAGGCCTTCGGCGCGTGCATGCATCCGGTTTTCCGCACTCACGAGGACACCGGCCGGAAGGCGGTCTATGTCAATCGGCTGATGACGGTCGGCGTCAGCGACATGCCGCAGGAAGAAAGCGCGCCGCTGCTCGAGAAGGTGTTCGACCATGCCGAGAAGCGCGAATTCGTCTACGAGCATGTCTGGCGGCTGGGCGACCTGCTGCTCTGGGACAACCGCTGCTCATCCCATGCGCGCACCGATTTTCCCTCGACCGAGCGCCGGCTGATGCTGCGCACCACGGTCAAAGGCACGGTGCGACCCACCTGATCCACATCCGCCGGAATTCATGAAACGAATGGAACATACGATGAAATCAGCATCCCTGAAATCCGTAGCCCTGTCCTCGGTGGCGCTGCTCGCGGGCGTTTCGCGATTGTGCGCCGCCGACGTGACCTATGAGCGGCTCTTGCACCCCGAGCCGCAGAACTGGCTCATGAACCATCATGATTTCGGCTCGCAGCGCTTCTCGGCGCTCAAGGAGATCAACAAGTCGAACGTCAAGAATCTGAAGCTCGCCTTCGCGCTTCCGCTCGGCGGCACGTCCGGCAACGAATATGTCGAGGCGACGCCGCTGGTCGACGACGGCATGATGTTCGTGACCGACGTCTGGGGCGTCGTGTACAAGATCGACGTCCGCTCCGGCACCGCCGGACGAATCCTCTGGAAGATGGATCCGGGGCAGCAAAAGCCGGACCGCAACCGCGGCGTCGCGCTGTGGGGCAATCTGGTCATCTCGGTCGCCGGCTACGACGGGCGGGTCATCGCCACCGACAAGGAAAGCGGGCAGGTCGTCTGGGACAAGAAGATCGGTGATCAGCCCGACCTGGAGCTCACGGCGGCACCCTTGGCGCTCAAGGATGCGATCCTGATCGGCGCCTCCGGCGGCGACAACGGCGTGCGCGATTGGCTCGCGGCGCTCGATCCCAAGACCGGCGAGAGCAAATGGAAGACGTTCATGGTCCCGGCCCCCGGCGAGCCGGGCAGCGAGACCTGGAAGGACAAAGCCGAGGCCTGGCGGACCGGCGGCGGCGCGCTCTATGTCACCGGCTCCTACGATCCGCAATCCAATCTCAGCTATTGGGGAACCGGCAACCCGGCGCCGCGCTACGATTCGGCCTACCGTCCGGGCGACAACCTGTTCACCGAGAGCACCGTCGCCATCGACGCGGCGACCGGCAAGATGCAGTGGTATTTCCAGTACACCGCCAACGACAACCGCGACTACGATGCGAGCGGCTCGCAGATCATCATCGACGGCAAGGTCAACGGCGAGGACCGCAAGCTTCTCGCGCATGCCGACCGAGACGGATTCAGCTACACGGTCGATCGGCTCAACGGTCAATTCCTCAAGGCGGTTCAGTACGGCGCCAAGGTGACCTGGACCAAGGGCATCGATCCCAAGAGCGGCAAGCCGGTCGACTACGACCCGGGCAAGGACGTGCAGACCTATGCGCACGAGTGGAAAGGCGGCACCGACGTGGTCAAGAACGCGTGCCCCGACGTTCATGGCGGCACCAATTTCTGGCCGCACGCCTATAGCCCGAGCACCAGCCTGCTCTACGTCGCCGGCAACGAAGGCTGCGCCGACATCACGCCGGACCCGACCGCCCATGTGCGCGGCAAGTTCGGCGGCGGCGGTTATATCAACACTGCGCGCATCACCAGCGCCTTGACCGTGGTCGATCCGGCGTCCGGCGAATTGAAAATGCGCAAGGACCTCCCCTACGCCAATCACGCCGGGGTGCTCGCGACCGCGGGCGGCATCGTGGTCACCGCGCTGCTCGACGGCACGATCATGGCCTTCGACGATGCGACGCTGCAGGAGCTGTGGCGCATCAATGTGGGCACCGGTTTTGTCGCCCCGCCCATGACTTATGCAGTCGACGGCAAGCAATATATCGCCATCGCCTCCGGTGTCGGCCCGGTGGCCAAGGCCAAGCTCGCCCGCTCGCCCGAAATGAAGAACCAGCCCAACGCCACCATGCTGTACGTGTTCGGGCTCTGACATCGTGCTGCGCCCCATTCATGTCCGTTGTCGTCGTGCCGCTCGCCGAGATCGCCCCGCTCCTGCCGACGCGCGGCGCGCTCATAGGGCTCGACCTCGGCACCAAGACCATCGGGGTCGCCGCTAGCGATCCCGACCGGCACCTCGCGACCGGCGTGGAAACCGTCCGGCGGACGAATTTCTCCGCCGATGCGGCGCGGCTGATTGCGCTGGCGCAGGAGCGCAAGGCGGTCGGCTTCGTGCTGGGGCTTCCGATCAACATGAACGGCAGCGAAGGTCCGCGCGCCCAATCGGTTCGCGCTTTCGCGCGCAACTTCGCGGCCCGGTGCGGATTGCCGATCGGGCTCTGGGACGAACGCCTGTCCACCGCCGCGGTCGAGCGCGACTTGCTCGCCGCGGACGCCAGCCGCCGCAAGCGCGCCGCGGTGATCGATCAGCATGCCGCAGCCTTTATCCTGCAAGGCGCTCTCGACCGGTTGGGGCGCGTCGATCGATAGCCGCGCTCGCCGGTCGCTCGGATTATCCCGGCAGCGCCCGCTCCAGGATGGCGGCGGCCTCGGCGGCGGAAATCTCGCTCGCGCCGTAGGTGCCGCCGCGGGAACCGGCAAGCCGCGTGCGCGCGAGGAGCTCCGTCATCTGCGCGGGCGCGCTGCCGCGCAAGGCCGCAACCGCCGCCAAGGTTGCGAGGCGTTCGAGCGCGGCGCGCGAATGTCGCTCCGATCCATCGCCCCAGAGCGTCGCTTCGATGAACCTGGTGGCCTCGCGCGCGCCCGGCAGGTCGGCCGCCTCTTCGGCGAGCGCGGCGATCACCGCGCGCGCGGCCTCGGGCTCCCGCTCGATCACCCGCAGCACGTCGAGACACATCACGTTGCCGGACCCTTCCCAGATCGGATTGACCGGCGCCTCGCGATAGAGCCGCGGCATGATGCTTTCCTCCACATAGCCATTGCCGCCGAGGCACTCCATCGCCTCGTAGATCAAGGCAGGTGCGATCTTGCAGACCAGGAATTTGACCGCCGGGGTGAGGAGGCGGGCCCGCGCGGCCTCGCGCGGATCGCCGCCGGCGAGATCGAAGGCGCGGCACAGGCGCAGCACCAGCGCAACCGTGCCTTCGACCTCGAGCGCCATGTCGGCCAGCACGGCCTGCATCAGCGGCTGCTCGGCCAGGGGCTTGGCCAGCACGACGCGGTGGCGCGCGTGATGGAGAGCCTGCGCCAGCGCCATGCGCATGAGGCCGGCCGAGGCGATGGCGCAGTCGAGGCGCGTGAGCTGGACCATCTGCAGCACGGTGCGCACGCCGCGGCCCTCCTCGCCGACGCGGTGCGCATAGGCATCGGTGAACTCGACCTCGGCGGAGGCATTCGATCGATTGCCGAGCTTGTCCTTGAGCCTTTGGAAGCGAAGCCCGTTGAGCGAACCGTCGGGTCGAAAGCGCGGCATCAGAAAGCAGGTGAGCCCACCGGGCGCCTGCGCCAATACCAGGAATGCATCCGACATGGGCGCCGACATGAACCATTTGTGGCCGGTGATGGCATATCCGTCGGCCCCCGCAACCGCGCGCGTCGTATTGGTGCGCACGTCGGTGCCGCCTTGCTTCTCGGTCATGCCCATTCCGAGCGTCATGCTCTTCTTCTCCGGCCAGGGCCGGAACACCGGGTCGTAGTCGCGGGCGGCGATCTTGGGGCTCAGCGCCGCGGCCAGCGCAGGCTCGGCGGCGAGCGCCGCCACCGCTGCCCGCGTCATGGTGATCGGGCAGAGATGCCCGGTCTCGACCTGGGCCGCCATGTAGAAGCGGGCCGCGCGGGCGACCTGGGCGGGCGCCGGCGCGGCACTCCCGTCCAGGCGCCAGGTCGAGGCCTGCAGCCGGGCCGCGAAGCTCTCGGCCATGAACAGGTGATAGGCCGGATGGAACTCGACAAAGTCCTGGCGGACGCCGTGGGGATCGAAGGCCTTGAGCTTGGGCGGATTCTCGTTGGCACGGCGGGCGAGATCGAGCATTTCGGCCACGCCCCAACGCTGTCCGAAGGCCGAAAGGGCTTTGGCATCTGCGGTCGCGCCATTGGCGCGCACCGCATCCTGCAGTGGCCGGTCGACCGCGAACAGGTCGACATCCGCAAAGGGCGGCGATTGATTTGTGACCTCATGGGTGTCGAAACGGCCCGTTGTGGCCATGACGATGCTCCTTTCCGGTCGATGCTCCGGCCTGGCCGGGCCAGCCGGTCGCCCAAAATACCCTATGCCGCGGCATGCCGACTGTGGATCGGCGGTGGGCACCCTTGCCGGGGCCCCCCGGCACCCCTATAGATGCCGCTTTAGTGAACATCGCCAAGAATTCTTCATCGGGGGCTCGCAGCACGCGTCGGGGCGAGGGAACTCGCGCGCGCGTATGCCGCAAAGGCTGGGCCTGCAAACGCTTGAGCCGATCATGACCGACAAACCTCGACCGACGCGCCACATCATCTCGATCAACGATCTCTCGAACAAGGACATCGAAACGATCTTCGAGATCGCCCAGTCCTTTCTGGACGAGCTTCCGGACCCCAATTTCAGCTACCGGATCGGCCGCAGCACCAATGTGGCGTCGCATTTCATCCTGGCGAGCCTGTTCTACGAGCCGAGCACGCGCACGCGGCTGTCGTTCGAAAGCGCCATGCTGCGGCTCGGCGGCGACACCATCACCAGCGCCGATCCGGCCACCAGCTCGGCCGCCAAGGGCGAAAGCCTCGCCGACTCGGTGCGGGTCATCGCCAATTATGCCGACCTCATCGTCATCCGCCATCCGCGCGACGGCGCGGCGCGCCTGGCGGCCGACTATTCGCCGGTGCCGGTCATCAACGGCGGCGACGGCAGCCACGAGCATCCGACCCAGACCCTGTGCGATCTCTTCACGCTCAAGAAGAAGAACAAGCATCTCAGGAACCTGAAGATCGCGATTTCAGGCGACTTGAAGGGAAGCCGGACCATTCATTCGTTCGTCTATGCGCTGGCGCGATTTGGCGCCAACATCATGCCCATGCCGGCGAAGGGAATGGGGCTGCCCGCGCACGTCGATCGCCGGCTGCGCGAGGAATTCGGCTGCCAGATCGTGCCGGCATCCAAGGGCAAGGATGACGGCGCCGCGATCGACGCGCTCTACGTGACGCCAGAGGAGCCCCACCAGCAGTCGCTCTTCTCCGGACCCGAGATCGACCTCGACCTCGCGGTTGCGGAGAAGAAGATCGATGCCGTCTACGTGACCCGGTTCCAGAAGGAGCGCTGGGCGGAACAGGACCAGCCGTATCCGAAGATCGACAAGAAGTTCCTGAACGAGCCGAAATATTCCGGCGCCAGCGTGCTGCATCCGCTGCCGCGCGTGGGCGAGCTCGACGCGTCCTTGGATTCCGACAGCCGCGCGGTCTATTTCCAGCAGGCCGCCTATGGGGTGCCGGTTCGGATGGCGCTCATCTCGCTCCTGCTCGGCCTCCACAAGGGCAAGTCACTGCACAAGTTCGAGGGCGGCTTCGACCGGCAGAAATTCCCGCTCTACGACCAGCCGCGCGCCGTCGGCATCCAGTGCATCAACAAGAATTGCATCGTGCATGAACCGATGGAGAGCCAATATGTCCGCAATCGGTTCCACGTCGTGAAAGCCGCCGCGGGGGGTTGCAAGCTCAGATGCGTCTATTGCGAGAGCGATATCGAAAGCTTCGTGGTCGCGCACAAGAAGAACAAATGGTACGCCAAGGATGCTTCCCTCCTGCTGCGGGACCGGGATCACAATCTGCGCGAGCTCGTCGTGTTCGCCGACGAGAGCGATGCGCGCGACAGCGGCTTTCATTTCAGACGGCACTCCGTCGGCGCGCGGGCGACGCAACGCGCCGGCCTCAAGTCTCACTCGTGAACGGCGCCCGGCCGCAGACGCCCGAACCGAGGCCCCGATGCCCCATCCGACCGATTGGCCGCCTGCCGCGCTCTATGCCGCCGCGCTCCTCATCGGCTATCTCTTCGGCTCTATACCGTTCGGCCTCATCTTGACGCGCTGGGCGGGCACGCCGGACATTCGCGCGATCGGCTCGGGCAATATCGGCGCCACCAATGTGCTGCGCGCCGGCAACAAGGCGCTCGCCGCCGCCACGCTCCTGGGCGACGCTCTCAAAGGTACGGCGGCGGTGCTCGCGGCCCAATTTGCCTTCGGCCGCGACGCAGCGATGGTGGCCGCGGTCGGTGCCGTCTTCGGGCATATCTTTCCGGTCTGGCTCGGGTTCAAAGGCGGCAAGGGGGTAGCGACCTATATCGGGCTGCTGATCGGCCTGGCCTGGCCGGCGGCGCTCGCTTTCGGCGCGATCTGGCTCGCGGTCGCCGCGCTCACCCGCTACTCCTCGCTGGCGGCGCTCCTGGCCAGCGCCGGAGTGCCGCTGGCGCTGTGGTTCACCACCGATGATCGGACGGCGATTTTCTTTGCGTTCCTCACTCTGGTCTTGTGGGTCATGCATCGCCCAAACATCGCGCGGCTTCTTGCCGGCACGGAAAGCAAGATCGGCCGTTCGGGGGCAGCGTGAGCGAAAGTGAGAACGGCGTCCGGCTGACCGACCAGGAACGGCTCGACTGGCTGCGGCTCATTCGCAGCGAGAATATCGGGCCGCGGACGTTCCGCACGCTGGTCGATCAATTCGGCAGCGCGCAAGCCGCGCTCGCCTCGCTCCCGGGCCTCGCGCGCCGCGGCGGCGCCGGCGGACCGGCGCGCATCTGCGCGCAGGCGGACGCCGAGCGCGAGCTGAAATCGGCATGGTCCCTGGGCATCGAGCTGGTGGCCCTGGGCGAGCCCGGGTACCCTTGGCGCCTGGCGATGATCGACGATCCGCCGCCGCTCGTCGCGGTGCGCGGCGATCTCGCCATCCTGCAGCGGCCGATGATCGCCGTCGTCGGCGCCCGCAACGCATCGGCGGCCGGGATCAAGCTCGCCGGCCATCTGGCCCGCGCGCTCGGCGAAGCGGGCCTAGTGGTCGTGTCCGGGCTTGCGCGCGGCATCGACGCCGCCGCGCATCGGGCTAGCCTTGAGACCGGCACGATCGCGGCGCTGGCCGGCGGGCACAACCACATCTATCCGCCCGAGCATGTCGAGCTCGCCGGAATGATCCTTGCGCACGGCGTGACGCTGACCGAAATGCCGCTCGACCGGGAGCCGCGCTCCCACGACTTCCCGCGCCGCAACCGCCTGATCTCCGGCCTCGCGGTCGGGGTCGTGGTGGTCGAAGCGGCGCGCCGCTCGGGCTCGCTGATCACCACCCGGATGGCCCTCGAGCAGGGCCGCGAGGTCTTTGCGGTTCCGGGCTCGCCGCTCGATCCGCGCGCCGAGGGCAGCAACAGCCTGTTGAAGCAGGGCGCCATTCTGGTCACCGAGGCCGAGGATGTGCTCGCGGTCTTGCGGCCGATCCTGGACCAGCCACTCGAACGGCGGCTGGCCGAGGAGGCGACGCCAGCCGCGCCGGCACCGCCGGCCGCGGAGCCCGGCCCCGACGAGCGCAACCGCATCGTCGCATTGCTTGGACCTGTTCCGGTCAGCATCGACGACCTGGTGCGGCTCGCCGGCCGCCCGCCGGCCGTCGTCCGTACCGTGCTGCTCGAGCTCGAGGTGGCCGGCCGGCTGCAACGCCATGGCGGCGGGCTGGTCTCGCTGATGTGAATATCAAGGGTTACGAAATATAGACGACACCTTCATAAGTTGCGGCCACAGAAAAGCCTTTCAGCTGCTTATTTACCCTCCGCTGCTACCTTTGCGCCGGATCGAATCAGGAAGGCCCCGATTTGACAGCGGGGGGTGGTCTCCCCATGTTCGGCGGGCTACAGGCACGGCCGATTCTGCTCCAATTTGGCAGAATCGGCCGCTAAACCAATGGAATTACATGAATATTGTCGTTGTGGAATCGCCCGCCAAGGCCAAGACGATCAATAAATATCTTGGCCGTGGCTACGAGGTGCTGGCGTCCTTTGGCCATGTGCGCGACCTGCCGCCCAAGGACGGCTCGGTCGATCCCAAGGCCAATTTCCGCATGATCTGGGAGGTCGATGCCAAGGCCCAGAAGCACCTCAACGACATCGTCCGGGCGGTCAAGGGCGCCGACAAGCTGATCCTGGCGACCGACCCCGACCGCGAGGGTGAGGCCATTTCCTGGCACGTGCTCGAAGTGCTGAAGGAGAAGAAAGCAATCAAGGCGCAGGCGGTCGAGCGCGTGGTGTTCAACGCCATCACCAAGCAATCGGTGCTCGACGCGATGAAGCATCCGCGCAGCATCGATGGCGCGTTGGTCGACGCTTATCTCGCCCGCCGCGCGCTCGATTATCTGGTCGGCTTCACGCTGTCGCCGGTGCTTTGGCGCAAGCTCCCGGGCGCGCGTTCGGCCGGGCGCGTGCAATCGGTGGCGCTCCGACTGGTCTGTGACCGCGAGCTCGAGATCGAACGGTTCGTCACCCGCGAATACTGGTCGCTGGTGGCGACGCTTGCGACGCCGCGCGGCGACACCTTCGAGGCGCGTCTGGTCGGCGCCGACGGCAAGAAAATCCAGCGGCTCGACATCGGCACCGGCGCCGAAGCCGAAGCATTCAAGCGGGCGCTCGAGAGCGCGGCGTTCACGGTCGTTTCGGTCGAGGCCAAGCCTGCCAAGCGCAATCCGCCGCCGCCTTTCACCACCTCGACCTTGCAGCAGGAGGCGAGCCGCAAGCTCGGCTTTGCGCCCGCCCACACGATGCGGATCGCGCAGCGGCTCTATGAGGGCGTCAACATCCGCGGCGAGACCGTCGGCCTCATCACCTATATGCGTACCGACGGCGTGCAGATCGCCGAAGAGGCGATCACCGCCAGCCGCAAGATGATCGGCTCCGACTACGGCGATCGCTATCTGCCCGCGAGTGCCCGGCGCTACCAGACCAAGGCGAAGAATGCCCAGGAGGCGCACGAGGCGATCCGCCCGACCGATTTCAACCTGCAGCCGGCGGAGACCAAATCGTTCCTCGATTCCGACCAGGCCCGGCTCTACGAGCTGATCTGGCTGCGGACCGTGGCGAGCCAGATGGAATCCGCCGAGCTCGAACGCACCACCGTCGACATCACCGCCAAGGCGGGCGGCCGCACCATCGACCTGCGAGCGACCGGCACGGTGGTCAAGTTCGACGGCTTCCTCACCCTCTACCAGGAGGGCGAGGACGATGCCGCCGACGAGGAAGAGAGCCGCCGCCTGCCCGCGATGAGCGCCGGCGAGGCGCTGGCGAAGCGCAAGATCGACGCCACGCAGCACTTCACCGAGCCGCCGCCGCGTTATTCGGAGGCCTCGCTGGTCAAGCGCATGGAGGAACTCGGCATCGGCCGGCCCTCGACCTATGCCTCGATCCTGCAAGTGCTCAAGGACCGCGGCTATGTCCGCATCGACAAGAAGCGGCTGCTGCCCGAGGACAAGGGCCGGGTGTTGACCTCGTTCCTGGAGAGCTTCTTCGCCCGCTACGTGGAATACAGCTTCACCGCCGATCTCGAAGAGCAGCTCGACCGCGTCTCCAACAACGAAATCGCCTGGCGCGATCTGTTGCGCGACTTCTGGCGCGACTTCACCGCCGCGGTCGGCGACATCAAGGATTTGGGTGTCGCCCAGGTGATCGACGCGCTCAACGAGATGCTGGGACCGCATCTGTTTCCGCCGCGCAGCGACGGAACCGATCCGCGCCAATGCCCCAATTGCGGCAGCCAGCTCTCGCTCAAGCTCAGCAAGTTCGGCGGCTTCATCGGCTGCACCAATTATCCCGAGTGTCGCTATACGCGCCAACTCTCGGCGGGCGCCAATGGCGGACCCGACGGCGGCATGAAGCGGCTCGGCGAAGACCCGGCGAGTGGCCTCGAAGTGACGCTGCGCAGCGGTCGCTTCGGCCCCTATGTGCAGCTCGGCGAAGGCGTCGATGGCGAGAAGCCCAAGCGCGCCGGCCTGCCGAAAGGATTGGCGCCCGACGACGTCGACCTTGCGCGCGCACTTGCATTGCTGTCGCTGCCGCGCGAAGTGGGTAAGCATCCCGACGACGGCGTGCCGATCCTCGCCGGCATCGGCCGCTATGGTCCCTATGTGCAGCATGGCAAGATCTACGCCAATCTCGAAGCCGGCGACGACGTGCTCAACATCGGGCAGAATCGCGCGGTGACACTGATCGCCGAGAAGGTCGCCAAGGGTCCGCGCGCCAGCCGCTTCGGCGTGTCGCCCGGCCGCTCGCTCGGCGAGCATCCCGACAAGGGCGGGCCGATCGTCGTTAAGTCCGGCCGCTATGGTCCCTATGTCAGCCATGACGGCGTCAATGCCTCCTTGCCGTCGGACAAGACGCCGGAGACCGTCACGCTCGAAGAGGCCGTGTCGCTGATCGATGCGCGCGCGGCCGACGGCAGGCCGCCGGCGCAGCGTCGCCGTCCCGCCCGCGCGGCCGCCAAGGCCAAATCGCCGCGGGCGAAGCCGGCGCCCGCCGCCGAGACGGCCAAGAAGCCCAGCCGCAAGGCCAAGGCCGCCAATTGAAATCATGCGCCGCGCCGGCCGACGGCGCGCGCCGGGCTGGCGGAACGGCCTCAGCACGCTTATTTTAGTTCCGAGCGAGTACCCCTCGCGGAACCCTTTTTCGTGAAACGTCCCCCGAACAAACCGTCGCCGCCCCCCTCCAAGCAGCAGATCCTCGCTTTCATCGGCGAGCAGTCGGGCCGTGTGGGCACGCGTGAGATCGCGCGCGCCTTCGGCCTCAAGAATGCCGACCGCGCCGACCTCAAGCGCATCCTGCGCGAGCTCGCCGACGACGGGCAGGTCGAGCGCCGGCGCAAGAGGCTGCATCATCCCGGCACCCTGCCCCCGGTCGTGCTCGCCGATATCGGGGGACGCGATGCCGACGGCGAGCTGATCGCGGTTCCGACCGAATGGGACGAGACGGCGCACGGCGCGCCGCCTAAGATTCGCGTGCGCGTGCCGCGCCGCGCGCGGCCGGGCGAAGTCGCCGGTGTCGGCGACCGTGCGCTGTTGCGCATCGAGGAGACCGGCGAGAACGAAGAACCGATCCGCCACAGCGGCCGCGTCATCAAGGTCATCGACCGCGCCAAGCAACGCGTGCTCGGCATCTTCCGCGCGGTGCCTAATGGCGGCGGGCGGCTCGCGCCGATCGACAAGAAGCAGTTGGGCCGCGAGCTTGCGATCCCGCCCGGCGCCGGCGCGGATGCGAAGGACGGCGATCTCGTCGCCGTCGAGGTGGCGCCGCCCCGCCGCGGGTTTGGGCTCGCGACCGCCCGAGTCACCGAGAAACTCGGCTCGCTCAAGAGCGAGCGCGCGGTGAGTCTGATCGCCATCAATGCCCACGGCATCCCCAATGTCTTTCCGGCGGCGGCGCTCGCCGAAGCGGAGGCCGCACGGCCGGCGCGGCTTGCCGGGCGCGAAGACTGGCGCGAAGTCGCCTTCGTCACCATCGATCCGCCCGACGCCAAGGATCACGACGACGCCGTGCATGCGGCATCGGACACCGATCCGAAGAATCCCGGAGGCCACGTGATCAGCATCGCCATCGCGGACGTCGCTCACTACGTGCGCGAAGGCTCGGCGCTCGACCGTGAAGCGCTCATCCGCGGCAACTCGGTCTATTTCCCCGATCGCGTCGTGCCCATGCTGCCGGAGCGCATTTCCAACGACCTTTGCTCGCTGCGACCCAACGAGGATCGCGCGGCGCTGGCGGTGCGGATCGTCGTGGGGGCGGACGGCCGCAAGCATTCGCATAGCTTTCATCGCGTGCTCATGCGCTCGGCCGCCAAGCTCGGCTATGCGCAAGCGCAGGCCGCGACCGACGGCCATGCCGACGCGGATACGCAGGCGCTCGTGGCGGGGGTGCTCGAACCGCTCTACGCGGCCTATCAGGCGGTCAAGCGGGCGCGCAATGAGCGCGCCCCGCTCGATCTCGATTTGCCGGAGCGCAAGATCGTTCTCAAATCCGATGGCACGGTCGATCGCGTGGTCACGCCGGCACGCCTCGAAGCGCACCGGCTGATCGAGGAGTTCATGATCCTCGCCAATGTGGCCGCCGCCGAAACGCTCGAGCGCGCGTCGGTGCCGTTGATCTATCGGGTGCATGATGAGCCTGATCCGGAACGGGTCAATGCATTACGCGAATTCCTCAAGACGATCGATATTTCGCTCCCCAAGGGCAGCGCGCTGCACGCCGCCCAGTTCAACCACATCCTCGCCCGCGTGAAGGGCCGCGACGTCGAGAACCTGGTCAACGAGGTGGTCCTGCGCACGCAGGCGCAAGCCGAATATTCCGCGGAGAACTACGGCCACTACGGCCTCAACCTGCGCCGCTACGCCCATTTCACCTCGCCGATCCGCCGCTACGCCGACCTCGTGGTGCACCGCGGCCTGATCCGCGCGCTCAAGCTCGGCGACGGCGCCCTGCCCGACCACACGGACACGAAAACGCTCGGC
>DATDGG010000577.1:0-2441 GCA_036522235.1 Xanthobacteraceae bacterium | reverse complement strand
TCCTCGCACGCAAAGCTCGGCTGCAGGACCTGGAGATTGCGGCGCGGCAGCAGCTCGCCCGGCTTGGTGATGTAGCTGGTATTGCCGCTGAGCTGGACGCTGTATTCGGAAGCGCCGAGCGCAGTGGCGCGGATGCATTCGCCGGCCGGCAGCAGCCGCCACGGCAGCGCGCCGGAATCAACGCGCGCGCGGATCGCCTTGCCGAGCCGCAGCCCCATGTCGCCGAAATCGCGCGTCTCGCGCTGGTAGACGTATTCCCCGACCCCGCCGGAAAACATAATGCCGTCCAGCGCCCCGAAATCCAGGATCGGATCGGTCAGATAGAGGTGCTCGACCGCATGCGACATCGGCCGTTCGGTGAGCGCCTTGACCAAGGTGTCGGCCATGCCGTCGGCGACCTTGTCGAGATCGTGCGGGCCGACGGTCTCGCCCTTGCTCCAGGCAAAGCCTGCCTGGCGCGCATGGAATTTGCCGGCCGGATCGAGACGGGTGATCTTGCGGGCCTCGTCGACGACCTGCAGGCGGCCGCCGATATGGACGGCGGCGGTCGCCGTCACCTGGCCCTTCTCGACCAGCGCGAGCTTGGTGGTGCCGCCCCCGATATCGATATTGAGGATTCGCTTGTCCTCGTCGTGCGATACCCGCGAGGCGCCGGAGCCGAAGGCCGCCAGCAGCGATTCCATATGATGCCCGGCCGTGGCGCAGACGAACTCGCCGCCCTGCTCCGACAGGATGCGGGCGATGCCTTGGGCATTCTCGCGGCGCAGCGCCTCGCCGGTCAGGATCACGGCGCCGGTATCGATGTCATCGGGGTGCAGCTTGGCGCCCGCATAGGCCTCGTCGATGATCTGGCCGAGCGCGGCGTCGTCGATGCGCTCCTCGCTCTGATAGGGGGTCAGCGCCACCGGCGACTGGTAGAGCGTCTCACGTGAAACAACGTAGTAGCGGCTGGTGAGGTCCTCCCCGTAGCGGCGCAGCTTGATGCGGGAAAAGATGACCTGCGTGCCCGAGGAGCCGATATCGATGCCGACGCTCACCAGGGTCACATGGTCCTGCAGCCAGATCGGGTTCTGCTCGATCGGGCCGTCGTCGTCGAACTCGAAATGATCGTGATCGTGGTCGGCGACGCCCTCGTGCTCGTGGGTGAAATCCTCGCCCAGGACGTGGTCGGAGAGCGAATGGCCGCCGGCCTCGGGCCGTCTGCTCTTGTCGTCTTTTTTGTCTTTTTCGTCTTGGGCATCCGCCATCGAACTCTCTCCTGGAACTCTCGCATTGCGCGCCGCACCGCAGTCGCCCGGACCGCCATTCGGCAGGCCGAACGACCCATTGTGTATGGCCTGGGATATGGCCTCGCGCGCAGCGGGCAGAAGGGGCGGATGGCTTCGGGAGGTAGACCGGCCCCCACCGAAACGCAAGTCCTTGCAAGGAATTGGTTCCCAAAGCCGCCCAAAAGCCGCAGTCTGGTGGTTGTCATCAGGGCGTTTTGCGGGTGGAGCAAGCTTGCCGCCATGAGCACACCGGATGCTGGACCGAACCTCAAGCTCAGCCGCCGCCGGCTGCTCGCAGCCGCAGGCCTCGGTGGCGGGGCCGCGGTGGCGGCATCCCTCATCGGCATCGGCGCCGCTCATGCCGAATCCACCTCTCGCCGCTCGCTCGATCCGGTGGCTACGCCTCCGGTCGCCGGGCTCCATCTGCAGTTCGGCGCGGATGCATCGTCCGAGATGGTGGTGTCCTGGCACACGCTGCAATCCGTTCGCAATCCGCGCGTCCTGCTCGGGCGTCTCGATGGTCAGCTCGAGCGCATGGTCGAGGCCAAAGAGGCGAGTTACACGGATGCGAAGGCCGGCCAGGTCGTCTATGCCTATCATGCAAAGATCGATCGGCTTGAGGCCTCCTCCTCTTATCTCTACGGGGCGCTGCACGACGGCGCGGAGCCGGAATTCGGCACGTTCCGGACCTCGCCGCGTGGTCGCGCGCCGTTCACTTTCACCAGCTTCGGCGATCAGGGCACGCCGACGCTGGGCAGGAAGTTCCGGCCGCCCGCGGGCGTGGACATTCCCAATCCCCCGTATGTGAATGACAATCTCGGCTCGCCAGCGGCGGGCGATACCACGCTCGGCGTGGAGCGGCTGCAGCCGCTGTTCCACCTTTTCAACGGCGATCTCTGTTACGCCAATATCGCCGAGGACCGGGTGCGGACCTGGTGGGATTTCTGGGCGAACAACAGCCGCAGCGCCCGCAACCGTCCGTGGATGCCTTGTGCCGGCAATCACGAAAACGAGCTCGGCAACGGGCCGATCGGCTACAAGGCCTACCAGACCTATTTCTCGTTGCCGGAAGCGGCCGGGCAGACCGATGTCACACGCGGGCTGTGGTATGCCTTTACCGTCGGCGCGATGCGGGTGATCAGCCTCGCCAATGACGACATCGTCTACCAGGAC
>DATDGG010000576.1:0-8438 GCA_036522235.1 Xanthobacteraceae bacterium | reverse complement strand
GTGTCGTTATGGAAGCCGTGGTTGGCGCCCATATAGACATAGCCTTCGTGGGTCACCTTGGCGTCGG
Organism: Xanthobacteraceae bacterium; assembly: GCA_036522235.1. GTDB lineage: Bacteria > Pseudomonadota > Alphaproteobacteria > Rhizobiales > Xanthobacteraceae > VAZQ01. The sequence continues at coordinate 8,371 of DATDGG010000576.1, read as the reverse complement.
TGAGCGCCTTGTCCCAGGCCGGCCAGCCGGAAGTGATGCGCGTGTCGAGCTCGCCATAATGCGCCTGGATCGGCGCCTTGATCTTGGCGGTGTCCTCGGCGCTCGGCTGACCGCCGTAGAACGGAACCGCCGCGTTGAGGCTGGAGCCGAGCTGCACCGCCAGGAAATTGGTCACCGTACCGCCGAAGCAGAAGCCGACCGCGCCGAGCTTGCCGGTCGAGTCGGGGCGCGACTTCAGCCAGTTGGCGGCGGCGAGGAAATCCTGCCGCATCTTGCCGCCGTCGACCGTCATGAAGAGCTGGGCGCCCTTTTCGTCGTCGCCCGGATAGCCGCCGACCGAGGTGAGCCCATCGGGCGCGAACGCCATGTAACCGGCGACGCCGAGCCGCCGCGCCACGTCCATGACATACGGATTGAGGCCGCGGTTCTCGTGCACCACCAGGACGGAGGCGATCTTTCCGGCCGCATTGGCGGGACGCACCAGATAGCCCTTGATGCTGCCGTTGCCTTGCGGCGACGGCACGGTCGCGGACTCGGTCTTGAGCCGCGAGTCATCGACCGCAACCTGGACCGCCCAGGCGTAGTTCGGCTTGAGCATCTCGAACAGGGCCGCCGCGGTCACGCCGCCGACCGCGAATTTCTGCGCGCGATCGAGGAAGGCGCGGCGATCGATGCCGCCGTGCACGTATTCGTCAAGCAGGTCCAGAAGCTCCTGCGGAAAGTCGGATGCTTTCTTGCGTTCCAATTTGTTCACTCGTTCCATGGGACCATCTCCTCGGGGTGACTGAAAGGCTGGTGGCTGGTTGCCAGTGGCTAAAAGGGCCTTGGCAAAGCCGGTAGCGGCGGAGAGCGCCGGAGAATATCATCAACCCTACGATTGTCACCCCGGCCGCGCTACCACCCGCGCTGGCGGCCGGAACGGATCGCCGGACCGCGATACCGGAAGAACACGCATGGATGGACACGGTCGACAATTCCACCACGCCGGTCACCTCCTGGGCCGGCAACAACCACCGCGGCAAGATCATCGAGATCGAGCCGCTGGATTAGAGCTCGTGGAGCGCGCCATGCCCCGACCAATCCCGCGCCGTGATGTTCTGGCCGGCCTGGCGGCGCTCGGCCTCGGCAGTGTCGCGTCCCGCGCCGCAGCCGCCGAGCCGCCGCTGGCCGACCGGCTCGCCGCCTATGCGCGGCGGCTGCGTTATGGGGATCTCGACGCGGCCACCATCGAGGCCGTCAAGTCGCATCTCATCGATACGCTCGGCTGCGCGCTCGCGGCCTTCGACGAGAAGCCCGTCCGCATCTGCCGTGAGGTCGCGGCGGCGGGCGGGAGCGGGGGCGCCACCATCATCGGCACCGCACGGCGCGTCAGCCCGGACCTCGCCGCCTTCGCCAATGGGGGCGCCGCGCGCTACTACGATTTGAACGACGTCTATGTCAGCCGCCTCACCATCCATCCAAGCGACACGATCAGCGCGTGCCTGGGCGTCGCCGAGACCGAGAAGGCGAACGGGCAGGCCTTGATCGCCGCGATCGTGCTCGCTTATGAGATCAATTGCCGGCTGCTCGACGCCTTCGATATCACCCGGCGCGGCTGGGACGCGCCGGTATTCGGCCTGCCGGCGGTGGCGCTCGCGGCCGGCAAGCTGATGCGACTGCCGCTCGAGCAACTGACGCAGGCCGTCAACCTTTCGATCAACGATCACATTCCCCTCATCCAGACGCGCGTGCAGACGCTTTCCGACTGGAAGGGACTGGCCGCCGCCGAGGCCGCCCGCAACGCAGTGTTTGCTGCCTTGCTGGCGCGCGGCGGCCTCACCGGTCCGGCGCCGATTTTCGAAGGCAAAGCCGGTTTCTTCCAGCAAGTGTCGGGGCCGGCCGATATCGACGTGGACGCCTTCGGCGGGCGCGGCATTCCGTTTCGGATCAATGCCTGCGGGATGAAGCCCTATCCGGCCGTGGTCTGGGCGCAGACCGCGATCGAGGCCGCGATCGCGGTCGCCCGCGAGGCCGGCGGCCTCGACCACATCGCCGCGATCGAGATCGCCGCGACCGCGCGCGGCTACCAGATGACCGCCAGCGAGGGCGAGAAATGGACGCCCGATACGCGCGAAACCGCCGACCACAGCATGCCCTATATCGCGGCGCGCGCCATGTTCGACGGCGAGATCACCAATGACAGCTACGCGGCCGACAAGCTGCGCGATCCGCGCATCCTCGCCTTCATGCGCAAGATCACCGTCAAGGAAGACGCAGCCTTGACGGCACTGCAAGGCGACAAGGTGCCGACCCGCGTCACCGCCATCCTGGACGACGGGCGCCGCATTTCCCGCCAGGTCGACGACGTGCCGGGTTTCGCCGGGCGGCCGATGCAGCGCGTCGACGTGGAACGCAAGTTCCGCAGCAATGTCGGCAAGCGCTGGCGCGACGCGCGGATCAAATCCGTCCTCGATGCGTTGTGGGGCCTCGATCAAGCCGACGATATCGGCGCCTTGCTGGGCAGCCTTTCGGTTCAGGCGACGTAGGCCCCTCGCGAACCAACACGTCAGGCATACCGTACAAACAGCCACGCCGCGGGAATCGCAAGAAGGCTCAGAGCGAGTGCGATGGGCAAATGACGGTTTAAGGCGGCGAGCAACAAGGCTGGCACCGACAAGCATAGATACGGCAGGCCGTAAATGGTGAGGATAGCCCAGCTCAGGGACCGACTGAGCGCCTCTCCTGAGCTGAGGCCGCCGCTGCCGACAACCATCACCACGATGACGAACATGCCTATTGATTCGAGTCCCGCGATGACAAGCACGGCACGGCGTATCCATTTCGGCCAAATCTGAGTGGGGACATTGGTGTCCACGCGGCCACCAGCCTTTCGGTTCAGGCGACGTCGGCCACTTCGTCGGCGACGAGCGACGCCAGGCCGACGAAGGTCGCCGCCGGGTGCACGATGACGTTGGTCGGAACGGCTTCGAGATAGGGCCGCAAGCGCCCCTTGGCCTCGAACCGCTCGCGGAACTTGGAGCCGGCCATGTACTCGACGACGCGCGGCGCAATTCCGCCAGCGATGTAGACGCCGCCGCGCGCCCCGAACATCAAGGCGACGTTGCCCGCAAAATCGCCCAGGAAGGCGCAGAACGCATCGAGCGCGGCGCGCGCGGTCGGGCACGTCCCGGCGAGCGCCGCCTTGGTGATCTCGGCGGCGCTGCGGGGCGGGACTTGTTGACCGTCGAGCGCGGCGCTGGCCTGGTAGAGATGCTCAAGTCCAACGCCTGAAATCAGCCGCTCGGCCGACACATGCCCGAATTTCTGGCGCAGATGATCGATCAACGCCTCCTCGCGACGCGACGCCGCCGCCATGGTGGCGTGGCCGCCCTCGCTCGCGATCACCACTGCGCCCGCGCGATCCCCGACCAGGCCGGCAACCCCGAGCCCGGTGCCGGGCCCGAGCACCGCCATCGCGGCGCCCGGCACCGCCCGCCCGCCCCCGATCGGGTGCAGGTCCGCGGCGCCGAGTTTTGGCAACGACCGCGCCGTCGCCTCGAAATCATTCAGCACGCGCGCGCGCGCCAGCCCGAACGTGCTCTGCAGCTCCGCGGCGTCGATGATCCAGGGACAGTTGGTGAGGCTGCAGCGCCCGTCTTCAACCGGACCAGCGGCTGCAATCAGCGCCTGCGTGACCTGTCCGCGGCCCTGGTGCGGCTTCAAGAACTCCGCCACCGCGTCGACGAATTGCGGGTAACGCGCAACCTCGAATGCCGCGACCGGACCGGGCGCGCCGTTCGCGACCAGCGAAAATCGCGCATTGGTCGCGCCGATGTCTCCCAGCAATGTGTGTGCAAGGCCATTGGACATCGGGCGTTTGATCGGCGTCCGCGGATTTCGGAGATAGTCTCGGGCTCGGACCAGTCGATGGGGACTGCGCATTTTACCGGCAGGAGCATCCAGGGTGGACCACGTCCGTATAGTAGTCAACGACCGTATCGGGCACGGGTTCCGCGCCGGGCTCCCGGTCCAGGCCTTTTCTTGTTGGTTCCGGACGCGGCGCGCCCGGCCGACTCAGATCGGCTGCTCCATCCAATGCGTGAGCCTCTCGAGCAAGCTGTCCAATTTGTGCTGCGGGGTCGGCGCCGGGTCGTCGGGCGCTATGCAGCGCTCGTAGAAATATTCGAGAAAGCGCAGGTCGCTCGGCTGGGTCACCGTGAAATGCTGGTCGCCCACGAAGACGGTGTAATCCCGAAGGGTCGCGCCGAAGGGGCGCGCATTGGTGAACAGCGAGGCGTCCTTGGCGATCACGAACTGCGCGGGATCGAGCCCGTGCGCCACCATCGCCTCCTCGAGACGAGGAAGCTTCTCCATGAAGCTTTCGTCGAAGGCGTCGACGGAGCTTTGCAGCTTGATCTGCATGCTGTCACGCTCGATAGTCCCGCTCGGGAGATCAGGCGCCGAATATACGCTGAATGACGCGGCCGAAGGGCCCGGTCAAGCGCACCGGCGCCTCCAGCACCATGAAAATAATGCATTCGAGCGGGTGGTCGGCGACCGGCCGGTGCTCGATCGTGCCATCCGCAACCGCCATATCGCCGACCGCATAGTGACCGTTATGGTCGCTGAAGGCGCCTTGCAGCACGAGCACCGCTTCGAGCCCGGCATGCGTGTGCGACGGTATCGCTGAACCGGGCCGGCAACGCAGGAAGCTCGCCTCGCCGCGTGCGTCCCGGGCGATCAGGCAGCGCTTGATGCCGGGCAGGATCGTGCGCCATTCGAACAGGCCGAGATGGCGGCTCACATAGTAGCGCAGCGCCAGCGGCATGAACGCGGTGATCAGATGCAAGCCGGGCATCGGCTGACGCGGCCACGGCTCGTGCTGGGGGATGATCTCCCCATAGGCCCGACGGACGCGATGAACCGCGGTCAACTGCAGATGCGAGGCGACCAGCACCGCGAACGGCTCGCTCAGCGTTCCGGCCGTATAGGCCGCGAGCAACGTCTCGGTGAGCCGGCTGGATGCGGCCCCGCTTGTTCCGCCGTCGCCCACGTCGTGACGCCCCAACCTGTCCCCGCCGCCTCACTATCAGCTTGAAACTTCGATCGCACGCACAATCAATTTGCAACCGAGAGGAACAAGATCGCAGACCCGCGCCGGCACACGGGCAAGTTGGTGCAACCGAACGGGATTTGATCATCCATCACGGAGCGACATGGCGAGACGCGTGCGAGCCGCGACGTGCATGCACGTGAAATATCCGCTCGCGCACGATCAAGCGAGTCGCACGCAATCGCGGCCGAGAACGCCGATCAGAGGGCCCGCGCCGATGGCCGATCAGCGAACCGTGCGCGCGGTGTATCTCGGAAAATGGCGGCCGTCGCAGCACAGTGTATGCAAGCGGCTCGCCTGGAACGTGGTAGGCTGCTTGAATCCCGGCGGCAGCGGCTGCGGGTTGAGCGCCATTGCGGGCGTGCCGAACGCGAACGCCAAGGCGCAGATTGCCGGAACGAGAATCCATCTTGCGGGCGACATGATGCTTGTCCTCGATGTTGCGGCCCGCGCGATGCGAGCCCTCGACGATTGGTCACGTCATCCGCCGGGGGCGTTCATGGCATGACGGCAATTTAAATTGAGCCGCGCCGAACAAGGCTCGCCCGGGCATTCATCCTTGGTTCACCTTCGAGGCCGCATGGGGCACCCTGGGACATGTCATCAGTCACCGCCGTGATCAGCCTCATGCATCACCGACTTGAGGTAGGCCACCACGGCATCCTTGTTGCTCGACTGAGCCCACTCCAAAGCGGTCAAACCCAAGCGCTCGTCTCGCGCCGTCACGTCAACGCCCGCCTCGACGAGACTGCGGGCCAGGTCGAGGTCACCGCCCCAGGCGGCCGCGTGCAGCGGCCCGGCCGGCCAGGGTGTCAACTCCAGCGCTCGCTCAAAAGCCGCGCGGGCGTGCACAGGTTCGCCGTGGGAGATGATCACGCGCTCGAACGGAAGGTCGAGCATCGCGCGCAGGTCAGGGAGTGTGCGATGCAGGTGATGGGGGGACATCCATACCCTCAGCATTCCAGCCCGCTCGGTCAGCGCGTCGGCGAAGACCAGAGTCTGGTGTTCGGGAAGCCAGAGCGGCGTCTCGTTCCAGCCCCGGGGATCCCTGAACGCGAGCAGGCCGCCGGGAAGCTCGTGGTTCGGCAGGATCGTTTGCACTTCGGTGTCGGGTGGGCCGTCATCGGGATCGAAGGCCGCGGGGCCGAATGCTCGGCATCCGTAGCGGCGGACCACAGCGTCCACGCTCTTTGTCCGCCGATCGCCCCAGGTCCCGCGCATGTGATCGGGAGAGAGCACCGCCACGGCCGTGGGCGGCCTCTGCGCGAGGCGGTCCCAAACCTGGGTCGCGTCGTCCGGCGGTAGAAGCGGATCGAGCAGCCACCGTTCGCCGCCTGCGTCAACGCAGACGCAAGTCACCACCTCCTGCCAGTCAACATCGGGGTTCCATGCAGGATGTTCGAGCCGCCAGATCCAAAGACCTGGCGCGAGATCGATGACTCGCACGTTCGGCGAGGTACGCTCCGTCATGGATCGAGCGCATCGTGCAGGATCATGGCGAGGAGATGGCGTGGTTTCGCTATCTGCCGGAGCAGTAGGATTGCGGTTGTTCGCTGTAGGGCCTGCGATCGGCCTGGCGCTATTGAGCAATCGATACTGAACGGTCGATCATCCATTCGATTTGTCGCGGCGTGGAACAACGAGCGCGGGGCCAAACGAGGCTTTCAAGCAATCCAACAAATCGCTACTGTCCCACCGCTGAAATATCGTCCGGGAGCTCCGGATAAGCGGAGGAACGCAAATGCGGGCTGCAACTATTCTTCTTCTGATCGCCGTGCTGTTTTCTGGTGCTCAGGCTGCGGCACAAATACGCGTGCCGGAGGTGACAGTGCCGACCGTTATCATCCCGCCGCCACCGCCGCCGCCTATCCAACTCCAGCCGACCATCCGCGTGCCGGTCTGCACCTTGCAATGCTCGCCGAGCTCCATCTGTCAACCCGGACAGGCATGCCCGCAGAATTGCCAGCAGGTATGCAACTGATCCATCGCGCGCCTGGAGCCGCAATAGCGCCTTAAGGAGTGGACGCCCGGAGCGTCGTGCGGCTTGGCTCGACGGGCGACCTCGGGACGCTGGCGGAGGGAGTGTAGCTGAAATCCAACATTCTCCGAATTCCCCGGCCTGATGACGGGTGAGCCACCCTTGAAATCACTGGAAAAATTGGAGCTGGCAGCCGTCGAAATGCCTTGAAAACGAGAAGGGCGAGGTTCGATGCCCGCACAAGGGATTCGAACTCCGGGACCCGAAGTCTGCGGTGTCATGGCCGTTTGCTGCGCCACCTTGCCGCTCATACGTGAAAGCGCCATCCTGACCGCGCAGCAGAGCCAGCGAGATAGACGACCGGGAGATCAAGCCCATGGCAACCGAAAAGACCGATGTGGTCATCGTCGGGGTGGGCGCGGCCGGCGCGATCCTCGCCGCCGAGCTCGGCAGAGCCGGCATGAAAGTCGTTGGGCTGGAACGCGGGCCGCGGCTCAAGACCGTGGACTTCGAGCCACACGACGAGCTGCGCTACTTCCAGCGCCAAGATCTCCGTCCCGACGTAAAGCGCCAGCCGGTGACCTGGCGCACCAGCCCAAGCGCGCACGCCAGGGCACTGTCGACCCTGAGCTACGGCAACCAGGCGGGTGGCGGCACAGTCCATTACGGCTCGCTATCGTGGCGGTTTCACGAGGACGATTTCCGCGCCCGCTCGGCAACGATCGAGCGTTACGGGGCCGCTGCCATCCCGGAGGATTCCTCTCTCATCGACTGGCCGTTGAGCTACGCCGATCTGGAGCCGTTCTACGACCGCGCCGAATACGATCTCGGCGTTTCCGGCAAGGCTGGCAACCTACAAGGCAAGAAGCTGGACGGCGGCAATGTGTTCGAGGCGCCGCGCGCCCGCGACTATCCGCTGCCGCCGCTGCAATCCGATCAATCCGGCATCGTCTTCGAGGAAGCGGCTCGTAAGCTTGGCTACCACCCATTCCCTTCCCCGCGAGCCATCATCTCCCAGGCCTATCGGGGCCGCCCAGGCTGTACCTATTGCGGCTTCTGCCAGGCGTTCGGCTGTCACGTGGGCGCCAAGTCCAGCACGCTCGTCACCAAGCTGCCCGAGGCCGACGCCACCGGCAATTTCAAGCTGATCACCGGCGCCATGTGCTATCGGGTCAACAGCAACAACCGCGGGCGGGTGACCGGCGTCTCCTATTATGGTCCCGACAATTCCGACAACACGATCGAAGCCGAGCTCGTCATCCTGTCCCCGTTCATCTACGACGTGGTGCGGCTGCTGCTGC
>DATDGG010000575.1:0-2266 GCA_036522235.1 Xanthobacteraceae bacterium | reverse complement strand
GCTGGCCAGTAATGCGACGAAGCCGGCACGCGAGCAGCTGACGCTGATCCGCATCTTCGAGGAACTGCACGGGCGTGGCTACGAGGGCGGCTACGATGCGGTGCGGCGCTACGCCAGGCGATGGGCCAAGGAGCGCGGGCAGTCGACGGCGGCAGCCTATGTGCCGCTGAGCTTCGCACCGGGAGAAGCCTACCAGTTCGACTGGAGCCACGAGGTCGTCCTGTTGAGCGGTACGACGGTGATCGTAAAGGCCGCTCATGTTCGGCTCTGTCACAGCCGCATGCTGTTCGTGCGGGTCTATCCTCGCGAGACCCAGGAGATGGTGTTCGACGCCCACGATCGGGCCTTCGCGCTGTTCAAGGGCGCCTGTGGGCGCGGCATCTACGACAACATGAAGACGGCGGTGGAGACGATCTTCGTCGGCAAGCAACGCCTCTACAATCGCCGCTTCCTGCAGATGTGTAGTCACTACCTTGTCGAGCCGATTGCCTGCACGCCGGCATCAGGATGGGAGAAGGGGCAAGTCGAGAACCAGGTCGGGCTCGTCCGCGAGCGGTTCTTCACGCCGCGGCTGCGGTTCAAGAACCTTGACGAGCTGAACGCGTGGCTGCTCGACAAATGCATCGCCTACGCCAAGGCGCATCGCCATCCAGAGCTGATCGACCAGACGATCTGGGAGGTGTTCGAGGCGGAGCGGCCGAAGCTCGTTCCCTATGCGGGTCGGTTCGACGGCTTCCATGCGGTGCCGGCCTCGGTCTCAAAGACCTGCTTGGTTCGCTTCGACAACAACAAGTACTCGGTGGCGGCGAGCGCGGTCGGCCGACCGGTCGAGGTCCATGCCTACGCCGACCGCATCGTGATTCGCCAGGACGGGCGGATCGTCGCCGAGCATTCCCGCTCGTTCGGCCGCGGCGAGACGGTCTACGATCCCTGGCACTATGTGCCGGTGCTCGCCCGCAAGCCCGGCGCCTTGCGCAACGGTGCCCCCTTCAAGGATTGGGTGCTGCCGGCCGCGATGGAGCGCGTGCGGCGCAAGCTCGCGGCCGTCGACGACGGCAATCGGCAGATGGTCGATATCCTCACGGCGGTGCTCACCGACGGGCTGCCGGCGGTCGATGCTGCCTGCGCCGAGGCGATTGCCCAGGGCGTCCACTCGGCCGACGTCGTCCTCAACATCCTGGCCCGCCAGCGCGATCCGGGCCCGCCCGCCACCATCCTCACGCCGGCCGCACTGACGCTGCGCCATGCGCCGGTCGCCGATTGTGCCCGTTACGACAACCTCAGGAGAACTATTTGATGGAACGTACCCAACTCTTCGACCTCATGGACACGCTTAACCTCTACGGCATGAAGGCCGCCTTCGACGAGATCATGGCTACGGCGATCAAACGCCAGCACGAACCCCAGCGCATCATCGGCGATCTGCTCAACGCCGAGATCAATGAGAAGCAGGCGCGCTCGATCAAGTACCAGCTCACCATCGCCAAGCTGCCGCTTGCAAAGGATCTCGACGACTTCCAGTTCGATGGAACGCCGATCAACGAGACGCTCGTGCGCGACCTCGCCGGCGGCGGCTTCATCGCTCAGCAGCGCAACGCCGTGCTGGTCGGCGGGACCGGTACCGGCAAAACCCACCTGGCGATCGCCATCGCCAGAAGCTGCATCCGTTCCGGCGCCCGCGGCCGGTTCTACAACGTCGTCGATCTCGTCAACCGGCTCGATACCGAGACCCGCAACGGCCGGCAGGGCCGGCTCGCCGATCATCTCACCCGCATGGACTTCATCGTCCTCGACGAACTCGGCTATCTGCCCTTCGCGCAATCCGGCGGCCAGCTCCTGTTCCACCTCGTCAGCCGGCTCTACGAGCGTACCTCGATTATCGTCACCACCAACCTGGCATTCGGGGAATGGCCAAGCGTCTTCAGTGATCCCAAGATGACGACCGCACTGCTCGATCGCCTCACCCACCACTGCGACATCATCGAGACCGGCAACGACAGTTGGCGCTTCAAGAGCCGAGCTGACGATCACCCACCAACCCGCGCTCGCCCCGTCTCCGCCACCCCGACCCGCTACGACGGGGCGAGCGCTACCGCTCGGACTCGCCGCCCAAGAGGGTCAAAATTGGACGCCGATGATGGGTCAAAATTGGGCGCCGATTGACATTGACGACATGGAGCTTGAGCCCGAGGGTGCTAGCACTCGCTAGCGCCTTGCGCGGTTGAGTCGCGGGATCTTTCGGATTAACGAGTAGTGCCATGACGCC
>DATDGG010000574.1:0-6746 GCA_036522235.1 Xanthobacteraceae bacterium | reverse complement strand
GTGACCTGGCCGGGCGCGGTCTACAGCCTCGAGGTCGGCATCACCGGCACCGAAGGCGTGCTCACCATCGACGATACCCATCGCGACATGGTGCTCGCGGTCTCGGCGCCGCAGCACGAGGGCTATGCGCCGGACGGCCGGCGGCTGGTCGACTTCATGGGCAGCTATCCGCCCGGCGACATGGTGCTGGGCGAGCTGCGCGGCCCGATGGCGGAGGAGACGGATTCCTGGCTGAACCGCCTGGCGCTCGGCCTGCCCACGCAAGCCGCCACCGCGGCGGAGGCGCATAATCGCCTGATGCTGACCAAGGCGCTCGACTTGTCGGCACGCAGCAAGCAGCCGGTCAAGCTTCCGCTCGAGCCGGGGGCGCTTCAAGCTGCAGCGGAATGACGGATTCGGAGCCGGATCAACCCGCCGGCGTGATGGCGGTCTGCACGGTGGTAAAGGTCGTGTTAAGACTGCCGCCGAGCCCCTGCACCACGGCGATGATTGCAACCGCAATGCCGGCAGCAATCAGCCCATATTCGATGGCGGTGGCACCTGTCTGATCCCGGAGAAAACGCTTGATGGACGTCAGCATCCGCAACTCCCGTTTGTTTGTGTCCGTGTCGCCGCCTGATGATCGTTACGTAGTTCCACTTGCGGACATGTAAATTCATTCGCGTGAATTCGAGAGCATTCCGCGTCCGCGCGCTTGTGGTTAACAAATCCTAAAATCGCGGCACCTGACGCGAGGGGCCGGCCGCTGAACGGGAGCTGGAGATGAAAACCGCATCGCTCGCATTGACGGCGCTCCTTGCCGGCGGCTCGGCCGCATCGGCGCAGGACGTGGCCGCGTTCTATGCCGGCAAGACCATCCGCCTGGTGGTCGGGGTCGATGTGGGCTCGGGCTATGACGTGAATGCGCGGCTGCTGGCGCGTCACATGGGCGCGCATATCCCGGGCAATCCGGCGTTCATCGTCCAGAACCAGCCTGGCGCCGGCAGCGTGACCATGACCAGCCAGCTCTATGCGTCGGGTCCCTTCGACGGGACCACGATCGGGGCCGCTTTCGCCGGCATGCCGACCATCCCGCTGCTGGCGCCCGGCGGCAGCCGCTTCGATCCGACCAAGCTCATCTGGCTCGGCAACACCAACCGGGAGACCCATGTCACTTATGTGTGGCACACCGCGCCGGTGCAGAGCCTGGCCGAGGCCAGGAGCCACGAGCTGATCGTGGGGGCGCAAGCTCCAGGCTCGTCGCAGGTCGATTTTCCGCTGGTCGCCGACGCGCTCCTGGGATTCAAGTTCAAGGTGGTGTCGGGCTATCAGAGCACCTCGAAGATCAATCTGGCGCTGGAAAGCGGGGAGGTGCAAGGCACGATCGCGGCCTGGACCACGCTCAAGACGCTGAGCTCGGCCTGGCTTGCGGAGCACAAGATCAAGGTCATCGCGCAATGGGCGCTGCGGCCCAATCCCGAGCTGCCGGATGTTCCCAACGTGCTCGATGCCGCGACGACCGCCGCCGAGCGCGACGCGCTGCGTTTGGTGTTGGCGCGCCTCGATATCGGCCGGCCGTTCTTTCTGCCGCCCAATGTTCCCGCCGACCGCGTCGCGGCGTTGCGCGCGGCGTTCGACGCCACCGTGGCGGACCCGGATTATCGGGCCGAGGCCGACAGGCTCAAGATCGACGTCGACCCGCTGACCGGCGCCGCGCTCGCCGCCCTGGTGGCGCAGGTATCGCAGACGCCGAGCGATACGGTCGCCCGCGTGCGCGCCGCGCTGGAGCATAAACAGTAGCCCGGATGAAATCCGGGATGCCGTTTCCGCATTTCGCTGCGCTTCATGCGGGCTACATGCCGCCCCCAAGGATCAACTCGCGAAGGTTGACGCCCTGAGCAGATTCGGTTGCAGCTCTTTCGATGATCTGCAAGAGAAGGCATTGTCGGGCCCGCGATGACGGACGATCCGCAGAGCCGAGTACCCTCATGCAAGAGCAGAATCCCGAGCAATTGGCAGCCCAGCGCCTGGCGGCGACTGAGGATGATTTCCAGACCCTGCACGAGATCGTCGCCAAGGCGCGCCAGAACCTCAGTCAGAACGATTGGGACTACATCGTCGGCGCGACCGAAACCGAAACCACGCTGCGCCGCAATCGCCTGGCGCTCGATTCGCTCGGCTTCCGGCCGCGCGTGCTGCGCGACGTTTCCACGATCGATGCGACTGTCGCGGCCTTCGGGCACCGGCTGCGATTGCCGGTGGTGCTGGCGCCGGTCGGCGCGCTGGAAAGCTTTCATGCCGGCGCGGCCGCTTCGGCAACGCGGGCGGCGCGCGCGTTCGGCGTCGCCCATATGCTGAGCTCGGTATGCGCGCCCGGGCTCGAAAAGGTCGCCGAGGCGGCCCCGGACGGCGCTCGCATCTATCAGCTCTATGTGCGGGGCGACGAAGCCTGGGTCGACGATCATGCGGCGCGCGCGATCACGCATGGCTATGCGGCGTTCTGCATCACGGTCGACACCGCCGTCTACAGCCGCCGTGAACGCGACATCGCCAAGCGCCACGTGGTGGCCGGCCGGCGGCGCGCCACCGGACGCGAATTCCAGGCGGCGCTCGACTGGCGCACGATCAAGCGTCTGAGAGCGAAGTTCGACATTCCGCTCGCCCTCAAGGGCATCGCGACCGTGGAGGATGCCCGCATCGCGCTCGATCACGGCGTCGGCTGGATCTACGTCTCCAATCATGGCGGGCGGCAGCTCGACCACGGCCGCGGCGCCATGGAGGTGTTGCCGGAGATCGTGGCTGCCGTCGGCTCCCGCGCCGGGATCATCGTCGATGGCGGTTTCGCCCGCGGCACCGACGTGGTCAAGGCGATTGCGGCTGGCGCCAACCTCGTCGGCCTCGGCCGCATGCAATGCTACGCGCTCGCCGCCGGCGGCGAGGCGGCGCTCATCCGCATGCTTGAAATCCTCGACGACGAGGTGCGCCGGTGTCTCGGCTTGCTCGGGGTGACGAAATTCGCCGAGCTCGACGGCTCGTATCTGCAGCCGGTGCCGTCCGTGAGCGCGCCGCACGCGCTCAGCGCGTTTCCGCTGCTCAAGATCGAGGATTTTCGATATTGAGCTTTTGCCGCTGAAGCCCGCTCCGGTCGTAGCCCGGATGGAGCGAAGCGTAATCCGGGAACGCCATTCCCGCATTGCGCTGCGCTCCATGCGGGCTACATGCTACCCAGCAACTTCCACGCCTGCGCGCCGAGCACGGTCGCCTTGTCGGCGTCGGAAATCGACAGCGCCTTCACCTGCCGCACGCATTCGCCCGTCCCCATGTCGTAGGGATAGTCGCTGCCGAGCAGCACGCGCGCGGGTCCGGCCGACCCGACCAGGAACGCGAGATTGTCGATCGAATGCAGGATCGTGTCGTAATAGAACCGCTCGATCCACGGCTCCGGCGATTGCTTGAGATTGACCTTGGGCTCGCTTCGCACGTGCCAGCCATGCGCCCAGCGGCCGGCCTGATAGGGGACGAAGCCGCCGCCGTGCACCAGGCACACTTTCAGCTTGGGATGCCGCTCGAGCACGCCGCCGAACACCAGGCAGGCCGCCGCGATGGTGGTGTCGAGCGGATTGCCGATGAGATTGTTCAGGTAGTAGGAGCGCAGCCGTTCGGCGGCGCCGACATTGACCGGATGGATGAGCAGTAGCGCATCGAGCTCGCTGGCAGCGGCCCAGATCGGCTCGAGCTCGGGGTGGTCGAGATTGCGGCCCAGCACATTGGAGCCGATCATGGCGCCGCGCAGCTTGAGGGTGCGCACCGCGCGCCGCAGCTCGGCGGCGGCGAGCTCCGGCGCCTGCATCGGCAAGGTCGCGATGCCGAGGAACCGGTCCGGATGGGCGGCGACGAGCTTGGCGATCTGGTCATTCTGGATGGTGGCGCAGGCCGCCGTCAGCGAAGCCTCCTGGTCGTAGAGATAGCTCTGCGGCGTGGCCGAGAGCACCTGGACGTCGACCTCGGCCGCATCCATGTCGGCAAAGCGGCGCTCGAGGTCGAAGCCGCCGCGCGGGAACGGCCGGTACGGCGTGCCGGCGATCTCCAGCAAGAAGGAATCCTTGCCGATCGCGGTCATCCGCGGCGCGACTTTCGGAGCCTCCTTGGCGATGAGGCCGATCATCTCCTCGGTGAGAATGTGGGTATGAACATCAAGGGTGCGCGGCCCAGTCATTTGCAACTCCTTCTCGGCGGCAGGGATAATGGGATCGTCTCGATGAGGCGGGGGCCGGCTTGAAGGGGAGGGGACCGGTCGATCTCAAGGCGCGCCCTTATAGCAGGATTGGCGCCGGCACCGGCAAGGGGACATCATGCTATGATGCGGGGCCGAACGAACGGGTCGCGCGGCCGCGAGACCAAGGAGCAAGGCGCATGATCATCGGAGAGCTTGCCTTGATCGCGGCTTCGGTCTTCGCCGGAGCCGCCATTTACGTCAGTGTGGCCGAGCAGCCGGCCCGCCTCACGCTCGATGCGCGCTCGCTGCTCGCCGAGTGGAAGCCGAGCTATCAGCGCGGTTTCGCCATGCAGGCACCGCTGGCGCTCCTCGCCACCGTCTTGGGCGTGGCGGCCTACGTCGCCACCACCGATTGGCGCTGGTTGCTAGGCGCAGCCCTCAGCCTCTCCAACTGGCCCTTCACCCTGTTCGTCATCATGCCGGTCAACCGCGCGCTGACGAGCATGGAGCCGGGGACTGCCGACGCGTCGGTGCATGCCAAGGTGACGGAGTGGGGCCGGCTGCATGCCGTCCGCAGCGGGCTCGGCGTCGCGGCCACGGTCGTGTTCCTGTGGGCGCTGCACTGAGCTCCTGTACTTCCGCCGATTTGCGCCGGCTACTAAAGGTCAAAGCCTCATGGATCAGGAAGCCAGTGCCGCGGCAACCGAAGCCCGCTCCACGCGGCGCGATGTCCTGCGGGTCGCGACCGGCGCCGGCGGCGTCGCCGCGGTGGTCGGAGCCGTCGGCGCGGCCGCCTATGTGGTGCCGTTGCTCGATCAAAGCAGTCCCGATGCCGTGCCGTCGCGCGCGGCCGACGCGGTCGATGTCGATCTTTCGCCGTTGCAGGCCGGGCAGCAGATCATGGTGTTCTGGCGCTCGTGGCCGGTCTTCGTGGTCCGCCGCAGCGCGCAAGCACTGGCGACGCTGCGCGATCCGGATCTGCTGGGCCAGCTGGCCGATCCCGATTCCGATCAGCTCCAGCAGCCGCCCTATGCCAAGAATTCCCAGCGATCCATCAAGCCCGAGTTCGCGGTGCTGCTCGGCATCTGCACCCATATGGGCTGCACCCCGACTTTCTATCCGCGACCCAGCGCCACCGATCCGCAGGCCGATTGGATTGGCGGCTACCTCTGTCCCTGCCACGGCTCGAAATACGATTTGGCGGGGCGTGTGTTCAAGGATGTCCCGGCGCCCTACAATCTGCCGGTGCCGCCGCATCGCTTCGTCGGCGACACGATGATCCGCATCGGTGAAAATCCCTCCGATGTGAAATTCGATTTCAACGCGATCCTGCAAATCTGAACCATCGCGACCACGTACGCGCCTTTGCCGCAGGCAGGCGGACGTAATGCGTGGTATGATGATAGGCGAGGGCGCCCCATCCCGCATAGCTTGATGAAATTGCTTGAGAGAATGCCGATGATAAAATCCCGCCTCTTATTCATCGCCGCTCTGGCGGCGTCGGCGGCACCGCCGGCCCTGGCCGAGGATTTCTACAAGGGCAAGACGTTCACCATCGTGGTCGGCTTCTCGCCCGGCGGCGGCTATGACGTCAATGCGCGGGCCCTGGCGCGCCATCTTTCGGCGCATATCCCGGGCAACCCCAATATCATCGTGCAGAACATGCCGGGCGCCGGCAGCCTGACGTCGGTGCGCTATCTCGACGTGACGGCGCCGAAGGACGGCACCGCCATGACCATCTTCAATCCTGGTCTCGTCACCCAATCCATCATCCAGCCCGAGAAGGTGCAGCTCGATTTCCGCAAATACGGCTGGATCGGCGTCATCACGCCCGACTTCCGGGTCTGCTACGGGTATGGCGCCAAGGGGGTGAGGAACTGGGACGACATGATGCAGAGCAAGCAATTCGTGCTCGGCTCGACCGCGCGCGGGTCCGGAAACTACATCAACGGCGCGACGTTGCGCGAAGTGTTCCACGCCCCGATCAAGCAAATTCTCGGCTTCCCGGGCAGCGCCGAGCAGCGGCTCGCCATCGAGCGCGGCGAGCTCGACGGCGACTGCGGCTCCTATAGCAGCATTCCGATCGACTGGGTCCGCGACGGCGTGGCGCATCCGTTCGTGCGCTTCATGGAGCAGCGGCCGCCGGAGAGTCCCGAAAGCGCGGTCTATGTCGGGACTTTCGCCAAGACCGAGGAGCAGAAGCAGATCCTCGACGTGATGGACGCCTCCGACGAGGTCGGGCGGCCTTTCATCATGTCGAAGCAGGTGCCCCCCGACCGGGTCGCCATCCTGCGCAAGGCCTTCAACGCGACCATGGCGGACAAGGAATTCATGGCCGACATGGCGAAGCAGCAGCTGCCGCTCAATCCCCTGCCGGGCGAGGAAGCCGAGGCGATCGTCGCCCGCATGATGAACGCGCCGCCTGCGATCGTGGCCAGGGCGAGAAGCCTTTACGAATAGGGCGGCCGGCAACCCTGTTATCTGTTCATGCTTGCCCGGATCTGCAAGCCGGTTGAAACGCCGTGGGATTGCGGGCATCTTTCGCGCGCCC
>DATDGG010000573.1:0-5811 GCA_036522235.1 Xanthobacteraceae bacterium | reverse complement strand
ATCCTGGTCTATCCGATGACCACGGGCCGCAATTTCGACGAGGTGCTGCGCGTCATCGATTCCCTGCAGCTGACCGCCAAGCACAAGGTGGCGACGCCGGTCAACTGGAAGCAGGGCGAGGACGTGATCATCGCCGGCTCGGTCACCGACGACGAGGCCAAGAAGACCTATCCGGCCGGCTGGAAGTCGCCCAAGCCCTATATCCGGATCGTGCCGCAGCCGCGATCGTAGTTCGAGACGCGCGGCCTATCGCCCGCGCTCCTCACTATGAGCGTCGGGACGCGCGGGCTAGGGCCCGTGCTCCTCACTATGAGGGCCTCGTCCTGAGGAGCATCGCGAAGCGATGCGTCTCGAAGGATGCGTCTCAAAGGATCAGCCATTGGCGATCTCTCGACGCTGCTCGCCGCGGTACTGATCGCCCCCGTTGGCGAGCCACGCCGTTTTCTTGGTCCATTCGTGCACGCGACCGCAAGCCGGGCATACCATCCGGGCGGTGACGATCGGGAGCTGGTCGGTCGCAACCACTTCAATGCCGGTGGAGACCCCATGGCCGGTCGCGGGGCATCTGATCATGATGATGGACACGATCTTTTCTCCTGCTGTCTTAACATTGCGTCCAACAGGGCACGAAACTTTGGCGACGCCGTGACAGCGCGCGGGCATGGGTGACCTTCCCAAACCAGGATGCTGGCCGCAGGCTTCATCAATCGACTTGATTCGACAGTGCTATTGATGATCGCCGTCCCCGCAAGGCTGAGATTGTGCGCGACGTTTCGACACGCGGATGCATCCGAGCATCATGACCCTGTCACCAGACAGGATGCGATAGTGAAGTCGCGGATAGTCTTTTGCGCCAACCGGACGGTATGTTTCCACCATCTCACGACCAGGGCCTAAAGCTCCCGGCGCAATTGCGCTGCCGCCTCGACCATGACCTGCAATTTCTCGCGCGCCAGCGAGCGGCTGATGGTCATCAGCCCGCAATCGGGCGCGAGCAGCAGACGCTCCGGATCGAGATATTGCAGCGCGGAGCGCACCCGCGCCTTGACGGCCGCGACCGCCGGCGCCGGCGTGTCGCCTGGATCGATGCAGCCGAACATGATGAGCCGGTCACGGCAGGGCTTGAGGACTGAAGGGTCGAAGTCGCTGCGCGCGAATTCCACGGTCAAGCCGCCGATCCGGGTTTGCAGCAGCGCTTCGAGGAGCTGCGGATAGGCGAACTGGTGCTGCAGCGCGAGGCCGCCCGGATAGCCGAAGCACAGGTGAACGAAGGTCGGCACCCGCACGCCTTCGAGGCAGCGATCGAGCGCACGCGCCCCATAGGTGAAGACCTTGTCGTGGTAACGCGTCATTGCCGGCTCGTCGAGCTGGAGCATGTCGCAGCCCGCCGCCTGCAGGTCGATCAGCTCCGCATTGACGGCCGTCGCGATGTCCATGGCGAGCTCGGCTTCGTCCGCGTAGGCTTCATTGATGGTGCTGTCGATGACGGTCATCGGCCCGGCGACCGCCACCTTGATGGGGCATCGCGTATGCGCCTTGGCAAAGCGCACCTCCTCCAGGCATGCCGGCGCTCGCCGCTTCACCTGCCCGGTGATGCGCGGCACCACGTGCGGGCTTTTGCGGTTGCGGTAGGTTTCCTTCTCGCGCTGGTTCACCATGTCGATGCCGTCCCAGGTCGCGGCCGCATGGTAGACGAAGCTTTCGCGCCGTTGCTCGCCGTCGGTCAGGATGTCGAGGCCGATGTCCTCCTGCTCGCGCAGCGCCAGGACGGTGGCGTCGTCCTGCGCCTGACGCAGCGCCTCGCCCTCGAGCCGGAAGGTGGCGCGGCTGCGCTCGGTCGCCGCGAGCCAGGTCGGCCGCGGCAGGCTGCCGATGCTGGTCGCCATCAAGGGTCCGAGCTTCATTCTTGTCCGTCCGTGCTATGCCGGCTTTGCCCATTCGCGCCACAGCGCCAGGAGCACCGCCAGGATCGTGGGGCCGAGAAACAGGCCGAGCAGCCCGAACGATTCGAGCCCGCCGAATATCCCGAGCAGGACCCAGAGGAATGGCAGCCTGGCGGCGCCCCCGATCAGGATCGGGCGCAGGAAATGATCGGCCACGAACACCACGAACGACCCGAAGGCGAGCAGCGCCACGGCGGCGCCGGTCTGCGACTGGCTGAACAGGAAGAGCGCGCTCAATCCGAACACGACCGGTGCCCCGAACGGCACCGTCGCCAGCACGCCGGTCAGGGCGCCGAGCAATACCGGCCGCGGCAGTCCGGCGACCGCATAGGCGAGCCCCAAGAGCAGACCCTCGCCGAAGCCGACCAGCACCAGGCCGTTGACAGTGGCGCGCACCGCAACGAGCACCTGCGGCCCAAGCCGGGTCCCGGTCACTCCGAAGAAGCGATCGACGACGACCAGCGTCTGCCGCACCAGGCTTTCACCGTCCCGGAACAGGAAGAACAGGGTCAGGAACGTGAAAGCGAGGATGGTGAAGCGGCGCAGCAGCTGGACCCCCAGGATGCGCGTCCATTCGATCAACCAACCGCGGTCGATGCGGCCCAAAAGGCTCGCCGCGTCGCTGGGCTCGCTCAGATTGGCGGTCCACCAGTCGGAGACATAGCCGCCGATCAGCGGCAACTGCGCCACCCATTCCGGCGCCGGAATGCCCGCCCGCTCGGCCTCCCTGATCCATTGCACCGTCACGACCGCTTCGTGGGCGATCTGGACGCCCAAAACGATGAGCGGCACGATCAGGATGACGCCGATCAGAAGGGTGGCTTCCACCGCGGCGGCGGTCCGGTTCCACTGGCGCAGCCGGCTGCGCTCGATCAGCGGCCAAATCGCGATCGCCACCACGACGGCCCAGGCCAATGCCGGCAGGAAATCCCAGATGATCCAGATTCCGAGCGCCAGCAGCGCGAAAATCAGCGCGAATTGGCCGAGGCCGCGCGGCGAAGGCGCGGTGACCGAAACGGTAGTCGTTTCCGCGGGAGCCACCCCGCCTGCAGGCGAAGAGGACGGTTCAGTGATCATGGCCACGCGCTCCGATCCGCCCATCTCCGATCGGGCAGCCTTAGCATCTTCCATGGCACTGAACACGCCAAGATTGCCCCTGGAGCGACAGCATCCAAGCCAAGTTCGAAGGTTCCTTCCAGACGGCCGGCCGAAAGGCGGCCGGCCTCCTCAGGATGAGGACCGCGGCGGCGCTAGAACGTGCCGCGCGGGCGGCTGTACATGGACGGGTCGTCCTTCGGGCCTGAGGCCGACCAGATTACGCGCAGCGGCATCGGCACCTGCGGATTGACCCCGCGCGCCTGCGTGCCGAACTGATTTTCCAGCCAGGCGGTGCATTCAGCGCGGGCCGTCGTGTCGATTCTATGCTCGATCTCGCCGGCGGTCGCGATGCTGGTCTCCGAGGACGTGATCCGATCGACGTTCTCGGACAGACAGTCGAACACGATCCGCTGCGCGCGGTAGCGCAACGCGAAGCCGTTCTCGTCACGGCGCAAGGCCCCCTCGAACTTGCCGATGGCGGCGTTCGACGCCTTGACGATCATCCCGTCGGCGGCCTCACGCAGCTGATCGTCGACCAGGGCGCCGTGGGTCTGATACAGGCGTTGCACGAACAAAGCCGAGCTGCGGTTGGCGGCCAACAGCTCGGAGACCTCGAAGATTCGCCGGTAGACGGATTCGGCGGCGTGCTGGATCAGATTGTTGAGATCCTGCATCGGCGCATTGCCGCGGTTGTTGCCGTCGAACAGATGCGGCAGCTCCGCCCAGACCCGATCGAGGATGCGCACGCGCAGCCGTTCGGCCGACCAGTTCTCGCCGAGGAAGCTTTCGAACGTGTCGAGCTTGGCATTCTTGAAAGCCGAATCGAGCGACTGCTCGATCGCGTGCTCGGTCACGTCGCCCGGCGTCGTGATGCGCTTGTCCTGCTCGCGCTTGAATCTGTCGACGATGCGTTGAATTCGCCCGGTCCAGTCGCGGTCGTCGTCCTTGGAGGAGGTCTGTCCGACCTTGGAGAGATCCTGGGTCGAACCCACGACACCGAGAAGCCCCGAGGAGACCACCGATTTGAGCACCGCAGTCTGCACGCTGCTCGGCGGCGCGCCGATCGAAGCCAGCACGCGCTCGTTGCGCGCGTCGCTCTTCGAATTGCTCGTGCTCTGGGAGCTCGAATCATCGCCGCTGCTGCTCTCGCGCCGGCTTGACCGGGAGTGACGCTCTCCACCACCACCACCACCACCACCAATGCCGATGCCGAGGCCGCCGAGATTGAGCCTTATGCGGCCGCCGCCGCCGAGCGAAATGCCGCCGAACTGGGCGTGCGCCGGCTCCGGCGCCATGAAGCTTCCGAGCGCCAGCAAAGCAGCGCCGCAGCATGTGGCCTTCCAGTAGGAACGAGTGTGCATGTCGTGCTCCACCTATCGTGTTCGGTCCGTGATCATCGCCGCTTGCCTGCCTTCTGGGCCGGCTCGGCCAGACCTTGCGCGGTCTTGATCTTCTGATCGATCAGGTCCGCGAAGCTGACCTTGTTCTTCTTGGCCTGCTGGTAGACGTCGCTCAAGGTATTGCGCAGATCGTCGTTGTCGGAGCAGCCGCTCGTGCGCTCGATGTTGCGCATCTGGGGCTCGGTCGGAGATTCGTTCCGACCCCAATCCCAGACCCAGAGCCATTCCCGATTGGTCCAGCTGACGTCGTTGCGCCCGTTGCCGGAGCGGCGGATCCGACACGTGATCGGCACAAAGAGGCGGCGGATCGCAACCTTCTTGGTCACCGGGTCGACCGCCCCGTAATAGCGCTCCAACCTGCCGATCTCGTCCCCGGTCAAGAGCGGCCGCCCGAGCGCGTCGACCGCCTCGCCGCTTTTGGCCATCTCGACCAGGAGCTGGGCAGCGCCGATCTCGTGAAACGGATTGCCCTGCTCGGTCATCGGATCGGTCAGCACCGCAAGCTCGATCGCCCGATAAGCGAGCTTCATGGCCTCGATCGGCTTCTTCTCCTGGCCGAGCTCGCCGTTGCGGTTGATCTGCGCCAGCGCCAGCGCGGCCTGCGGGGAACCCTGGCTCATCGCGCGCTGCAGGAGCGTAATGGCTTCATGTTCGCCGTATTCCTGCTTGATCAGCAGGAATCCCCGCCGCACGCGATCCGCGAACTCGAACTGGGCCGAGGCACTGCCGCCATAGGCGGCGAGCCGCCAATAGCGCTCGGCGATTTCCGGCTGCGGATTGAGCAGGCCGATGCCGCGCTCCATGATGCGGGCGAGGATCGCCTGCGCATCGCTGTCGCCGGTCTCGGCCACGCGGCCGAACCAGAGCAGCGCCAGGTCCGGGTCCTGCCGCTGGCTGTTGGGGCTGTCTTCGCCCCCGCAGCCGCAGACCTTGCCCTTGAGATAGGTCATGCCGAGCAGGAACTTCGCCCGCACCGAGCCGGCGTCGGCCGCGCGCTGCAGCCATTCCAGGCCGCGGCGGGGATTCTGCGCCTGGCCGCGGCCGTTGATCAGGGCGTCGCCGAGTTCGACCATGGCGGACACCGAGCCGCTTTCAGCCGACTTGGCGAACCATTCCGCGGCCTGCGCGACGTCGCGCTTCACGTCGTTGGTGCCGTCCTTGTAATGGAGCGCCAGATTGTACATGGCGAGCGGATCGCCCTGCTGGGCGGCGCGCTTAAGCAGCTCGATCGCCTGCCCGTTGCTCGCCTCCGGGCCGTCGCTGTTCTCGTAAAGGACCGCGAGATCGTTCAGGGCGCTGACATAGCCGCGCTTGGTCGCGTCATCGTAGGCGAGGCGCGCGCTGCGTAGCGCGCGCCTGCGCTCCGCCTC
>DATDGG010000572.1:0-1835 GCA_036522235.1 Xanthobacteraceae bacterium | reverse complement strand
GGAAAGCGGACCAAAGTAAGACCAACGCAGTCCCAGGTTGAGCGTCAGGTTCCTACGGACTTTGAAGTCATCCTGCACAAAAAAGCCCCAAATATTTGAGCGGTCGTCCTGGCGGAATGTCGTCGGTTTCCCGGTGGACGGATTGAAGCCTCCCCCTTCGTTCTTGGGGGCATCGTTCAGGAAGTCCCACAAGTTAAAGAAGTTGTACGCCGATTCGGAAGGCGAGGAGGGCAAGTTTTATGTCTGGTCGCAGGCCGAGATCACTGACGTGCTCGGCCCGGAGGACGCCGCGTTCCTCGCCGCCCATTACGACGTGACCCCCGAGGGCAATTTCGAAGGGCACAATATCATTAATCGCCTCAATGATTTAACGCGCGGTATGGAGGACGAGCAAAGGCTCGCGCCGTTGCGCGAAAAGCTGCTGGCGGCACGCGGCCAGCGGGCGCGGCCGGGGCTCGACGACAAGATTCTCGCTGATTGGAACGGCCTGATGGTCGCGGCTTTGGTTCGCGCCGGCCTGATCTTCGACGAACCGACTTGGCTCCAGCAGGCCGCACGCGCGTTCCTGTTTGTCGACGGCAAGATGAGCCACGGCGATCGCCTGGGCCATTCCTGGCGCGACGGACGGCTCATGTTTCCGGGCCTTGCTTCCGACCACGCCGCCATGATCCGCGCAGCGCTGGCGCTGCATGAAGCGACCGGGGAGGCGGACTATCTCTCGCGTGCGCTCGCCTGGCAGGCGGCGCTCGACCGCCACTACGCCAATGCGCAGACCGGCGGCTACTACCTCACCGCTAGCGATGCCGAGGGGTTGGTGGTGCGGCCCAATTCCACGGCCGACGAAGCCACTCCCAATCCCAACGCGGTCGCGGCCGAGAACTTGGTGCGGCTTGCGTTCTACAGCGGTCAAGACGCCTGGCGGGCGCAGGTCGACAAATTGTTCGACGGGCTGCTGCCGATCGCCAATGAAAATCTCTTCATGCATGTGGCGCTGCTCAATGCGCTGGACCTGCGCCTGCACGCCGCCGAGATCGTGGTGGCCGGATCGCCCGCGCAGGCCGACGATCTCGTCGCCGCCGCGCTCGCGCTGCCCTTCCTCGATCGCATCGTGCTGCGGGCCCCGAGCGTCGAATCGCTGCCGCCGACACATCCGGCGCGGCACAAGATCGCGGCGGCGCCCGGTGCCGCCGCCTTCGTCTGCGTGGGAGAGCAATGCTCGCTGCCGGTGACCAGCCGCGAGAAACTTGCCGAGGCGCTGGCCGGAATCAGGTAACAGGCATCAGATTGTTGATGCCTGTTGATCCCTGTCACGTGTTCATCGACTCAAAGAACTCGCTGTTGGCCTTGGTGTTGCGCAGCTTGTCGAGCAGGAAGTCGATCGCGTCCATGGTGCCCATCGGGTTGAGGATGCGGCGCAGTACGTACATCTTCTTGAGCTGATCCGGCGAGGTGAGCAGCTCCTCCTTGCGGGTGCCGGAGCGGGTGATGTCGATCGCCGGGAAGGTGCGCTTGTCGGCCACCTTGCGGTCGAGAATGATTTCCGAATTGCCGGTGCCTTTGAACTCCTCGAAAATCACTTCGTCCATGCGGCTGCCGGTATCGATCAGCGCGGTGGCGATGATGGTGAGCGAGCCGCCCTCTTCGATGTTACGCGCCGCGCCGAAGAAGCGCTTCGGCCGCTGCAACGCATTGGCGTCGACGCCGCCGGTGAGCACCTTGCCGGACGACGGCACCACGGTGTTGTAGGCGCGCGCCAGACGGGTGATCGAGTCGAGCAGGATCACTACGTCCTTCTTGTGCTCGACCAGGCGCTTGGCCTTCTCGATGACCATCTC
>DATDGG010000571.1:0-7273 GCA_036522235.1 Xanthobacteraceae bacterium | reverse complement strand
ATTGGATTCCGGCCGAGGACCTCGCCGTCTTTAACGCGTCAATTGTCGGCGAGATCGAGGTCGTGGCCGAGTTTCCCCAGCCGAAAGAACTTTGATCTAACTCACACCCCCGCCCGCCCGGCCGGCGGCGGGTCGGGATTGGCGAGACCAAAGAGACCGCCGGGCCGCATCAGGAAGAGCACGACGAGCAGCGTGTAAACCACGATATCGCGCAGCGTCATGTCAAAATAGGCGGACCAGGAAGTCTCGATCAGGCCCACCACCAGACCGCCGAGGAAGGCGCCTGTGACCGAGCCGATGCCGCCGATCAGCGCCGCGATCAGCGCCTTGAGCCCCAGCAGGGTTCCGAGGCCGGCGTCGACATTGCCGTAATAGACGCCGACCACGGCGCCGGCGAGGCCGGCATTGAGGCCCGCCAGCGCGAAGGTCGCGGCCAGGAGGCGGGGGCCGTCGACGCCCAGCAGGACGGCGGTCTGCGGGTCGTCCGCATAGGCGCGCCAGGAGAGCCCGAAGCGGGTGCGCGTGAACAGCCACAGCATGGCGGCGGCGGCCGCCACGGTCACCAGCACGACCGCGATCTCGATCGGCGTCACCGTGACCACGAATGTGCCGCCGCGCGCCAAGGCCAGCGGTGCGTTGAACAAAGGCGGTATCCAGCGCTCGCGCACGCCCTGGAGAACATGCATGAGTTCCTGCAGGAAGATGGCGAGGCCGGCGGTGGCGACCAGGATCGGCTGGCCGAGACGATGACGCGCGTGCAACGGCGCGATCACATGCCGCCCGATCACCGCGCTCCAAAGCGCCGAGCATGCGGCCGCGACGGCGAGCGCGACCGCGATCGCGGCGAACGGATCATCGCGCCCGAGCGTAACCAGGACCGCGATGGCGCCGATCGCCCCGTAGGCGCCGAGCATCGCGATCTCGCCAAACGCCAGGTTGATCCGTCCAGTGATCCCGTAGATCAGGGAATAGGCGGTGGCGAGCAGCGCATAGATGGCCGACAGCGCGATCGCATTGATGAGCTGCTGCGCCGCATAGGCGATGGACGTGGGCAGGCGCGGACCTGCAGGCTCGCCGATCCTGACGCCGGCGGCATCCGGCGAGCCGAGCCAGAAGCGCTTGAAGGTATAGAGCCAGGCTTCGCCGAGCGGACCGCTGTCGGTCGTAACTGCCACGAGGTTGAGCCGACCGGGCGAGAAGGTGCCCCCCGCGAAGCCGCAGGCGACGTAGCGCGCGGCGCTCGCCTCGCCGGGCGGCCGCGCCACATAATCGATGCGCACGCCTTGCTGGGCGAGCGCGGTCGGGGCTTCGCGCAGGTCACTGATCTGCGTGCCCTCGGGATTTGCCGCCGCAATGACCTCCCGGCAAATGCGCACCTGCTCGCTGTCGATCCCGCTGCCGCAGCTCGCGAGCAGCAGGGCGATCAGCAGGGCGGCGAGGAGGCAGAGCGCGCGGCGCATTTGCGGCTAAGCATGCGCGCGCATCGCAAGAAGCTCAATCCGCTTGACGACCTGGCGGGAGCACTCGATGAACAGTTGTGCCGGAGGGCTGATGGAGCGATTCTTCAGGGTCACGATGCCGGTTGGATAGGTCAGTATCAGGAAATCGAGCGGCAGCGCTTTCAGCCCCATGAGCTTGCCGATCAACCGCAATCGCAAGCCCGTTGCCATGGTCAGAACCCGTCCGGTCGCCGCCATCTCGTAATTGAGCTGGATCGAATTTGTGCTGATCATGCGGCGCGGCACTGCCAAGCCTTTCGAGCGAAATGCCTCGACTATGGCCGGCAACAGCAGGCTGTCATCGGGAAGGCACCAGGGCTCATCGACCAGCTCGGCTGGTTCGATCCTGCGCCGTTTGCCCCATTTGCTGTCGATGCTCGCGACCGGAAAGCACGGATCTTGAAACAGGACTTCCGCGCTCAAATCCTCGTCCGTCAGCGGAATTCTCAATCGTCCAAATATCAAATCGACCTTTCGCTCGCGCAAATCGTGATATTGCAGATCGTTGGTTGCCGCTTGGATCACGGTAAAGGTCAGGCGCGGATATTGCCGGACCAATCGATCGATGACCGCTGCGATCAATCCGGCCGGCATTCCCTCACCGGTTCCGATCCGCACATGGCCGGCCGTCGGATCGGCCAGGAAGTCGATCTCCTCGACACCCCGCTTCAAGTCGTCGAAGGCGGCCGCGCTCCACTTGAGAAGCGCCGCCCCGTAGAGCGTAGGCGCGACACCCTGCCGACTTCGGTCGAGAAGGCGCACGCCGACAAGATGCTCGAGGTCGGTGATCGCCTTGGAGATGGCGGGCTGAGATACCGCCAGCTCGGCCGCGGCTTTACCCAAGCTACCGAGCTGAGCGGCCGTCTTGAGAACATGGAGGTCGCGAAGCTTGAGTCGCCGTCCCAGGCGGTCGTCCCACGGCATTGCCGTACCCATGATTTGGTTATGATAACATCAAATCATACGATTACCTGATTATGATGAAACGCAATAGCCTCGCCTGAGCTCCCGCTACCCGATGCAACGCCTTCCGCAAGGGATGAACGAGATGAAACGCGATCACCGCTGTCTCCTGGGCCGGACGATGGCCGCCGCCTGCATTCTTTCCGTCGGCATGCTTGGCCACGATGCCTGGCCGCAGACGACGCCCACCGTCAAGTTCCTGGTTCCCTTCGGGCCGGGCAGCAGCATCGATTTCCTGGCGCGCTTGACCGCCGAGCAGATCGGCCGCTCGCAAGCGCAGGCGCCGATCGTCGAGAACCGTCCGGGCGCCGGCACGATTGTCGCGGCAGACGCCGCCGCACGCGCCGCCCCGGACGGAAGCACAGTGCTCTTCGTCAACAATCCTTTCGTCATCAATCCGCACCTGCGGAAGGTCGCCTACGATCCGTTGACCAGCTTCGAGCCGATCTGCCATCTCGTAGATCTGCCGAATGTCATCGTCGTCAATGCCGGCTCACCTTATCATTCGCTCGCCGAGCTGCTCCGCGCGGCCCGCGACCGACCCGGCACCCTGACCTTGGCGTCGGTCGGACCTGGATCGGCATCGCAAATCGCCTTCGAGGTTCTCAAGCGAGCCGCCGGGGTGCAGATGACCTTTGTCCCGTTTCAAGGCAGCCCCGCGGCAGTCAATGCCTTGCTGGGTGACCATGTGACTTCGGTATTCACCGCCTACGCGGACGTCATCGAGCAGCTCAATGCGGGCAAGCTGCGGGCGCTGGCGGTTGCTTCACGATCACGAATTGCCCCGCTGCCGGACTTGCCAACAGTCGCGGAATCGGGCTTCGACGGCTACGAAGCGGATCTCTGGTACGGGGTTGTCGCGCCGGCAAAGACGCCGAAGGAAGTCATCACCCGGCTTGCGGGCTGGTTTGCCGGTGCCCTGGCGGCACCCGACCTCAGGGAGAAGTTGGTCGCCCAGGGCATATATCCGGCGGCAATGTGCGACGCCGACTTCCGCGCATTGATTCACAAGCAATTCGACGAGTACGGAAACGTCATTCGCGAGGCGAACATCAAGGCGGAGTAGGTGCGATCTTCGGCGCACCGCCGATCGCGCCGGGGAGCTGAGCCTGCTTGGCGCCCTACTTCGTGGCCGCGATGGCGTTGTCGCGGTTCATCAGGATCGGCCGCCCGTCGGGCGTGTTGAGCGGGACCACCTCGTCGCCGCCGTCCGCGCCGCGCATGACCGCGCACAGGGTGGGGCTGCTGCGCAGCGCGCCATTGTGACTCACCTCGATTTCGGCGATGACCAGCCGCACGTCCGCCAGAATCTGCTTGACCCGCATCGCCCCTACTCCCGCGTCCGCGCCGCGCTCATTGCGGCGTGATGATGAAGCCGGTCCAGCGGCCGAAGACCACGACCGAGATCCAGCAGGCGAGCGAGATTCCGCCCGCGAGCCGCGCCGGCGTCGGCGGGATCGGCTTGAGGTTCCATTCCTGCACGCCGCGAACGGTGCCGAATTCGAAAATCAGCATGTTGATCCCGGCGACGACGATCAGCGCCATCTTGATCAGAAACGTTGGGTTCACGTAGTACTCGGTCGCCCGGCTGATGAACAACAGCGAGCCTGCCGCCGCCGCAATCACGAAGGCCGCCCAGGTGAACGGCAGGATGCCGCGCGCCAGCTCGACAAAGGGACGCTTGGTCGATGCGAAGCCGAGCAGCCGCAAGTCCACCATCGCGATGGTGCCGATCACCAGCGAGATCGCGACGACGTGAACCACTTCGATCGTGGTGTAGGCCCAGACGTTCTGATGAATGAACACTGCGAGCGGCGCGGCTTCCAGCCATTCCATGAGTGACTGCACGATCAACTCCCCGGCTTGCGCTTCTGCTTGCCAAGAATTCGGCATTCCGCCGCCCCGGTCAAGCCCGCCCGCCGGCGGCGGGCCTGCGACCTTTTCGAGGTTGTCAGCCGCCTCCAGGCATTCGATAATGCCGCTCTGGTGCTTCACCGCAACGCCCGGGACAAGTGGGGAGACGCCATGGACGTGCTTTTCAGCGTGATCTCGATCCAGACGTTCTGGAAGATCCTGCTCTTCCTGCACTTCGCGGTGGCGGTCGCTCTCCTGGCCGCGATCACCCTGCAGGCGGCCGCGGTCCTGCTGCCGGCGCCACAGGCGGCGGGCGGCCCCATCGGCCCCTTCCGTCCGTTGCTATCGGCGCCCTCCGCCACCCTGATCGTCATCCTCTATGTGGTACAGGCGCTGTTGGGGGCCTGGGTCTACGTCAAGTACCGCACCTATGTGCGCATTCCGATGGAGGGTCTGCGCCACTGGTGGACGGTGGGCGCTTTCGAGCTCAAGGAGCATGTCGTCACCATGGGGCTCGCGTTGCTGCCGGCCTATTGGTTCTTCTGGCGGGAGCCCTCCTCGGGGGATCATGCGACCATACGCAAGTGGATCACCGTGTTTCTGGCTTTCACGGTCTGGTATTCCCTGGCGGTCGGCCATGTCGCCAACGATTTCCGCGGGGTCGGATCATGACGCAGACCTTGGACATCAGCGAGCGGGTCGCCCATCTCGAACGCGCACGCGCCGCAACCGCCGCGGCCCCGGCGCGCACGACCACGGCGAGATCCGGCAAGCTCGAGACCTTCGTGATCACGTTCGGTATCGCCTACGCGATCCTGTACACGCTATTCGAACGATGGAACTGGCCGCTGTTCACCTACCATCCGGCCGTCAACCACTTGGACCTCTTCCGGGCGCCCGGCGTACCCGAGGACGGCCCGCCCATGTTCTGGTACGGCTGGGTCGTGCTCTCGGGCATCGCCGCCGCGGTAGTGGGCACCATCGCCACCGCGGTTCCCAAGCAATGGCTGCCGCGGGCCACCGTGTTCTTCTGCGTGCTCGCGGCGTTGTGGCCGATCCTCTATGCACTCGGCCTCTACATCGATCAGGAGGCGAGCTTCAATGCCGAGTTCTTGCGCTCGGTGTGGACGCCGGCCATTCCGGCGCTCGTGGGCGCCGCGGCGGTCACCTATTGGGCGTCGCCCCAAGGGGCGCAGCACATCTGGACCGGCTGGTTGCTGATCATGCCGATCGGCGGCCTCGCTATCCTCGGCTATTCGCTGCTGACGTATTTTACGCGGTAGCAACCGCGAAGCTCCTCGGTTTCTGTTGCGCTGCAGCACCGCTGATGGCTATTCCGAACTTGCCATGACAGGTGTTTTACATTTTTATGACGCGGTGTGCCGCATCACCGGCACGGTCGCGAGCTTATGCCTCCCGCCATCTCGCTCCTTGCCAGCCGTCTCAGCCTAGCCACTCCGAATATCCGGCGTGACGCCTTGCGCATGGCGCCCTTGGCGCTGCTGCAACTCGCGGCGCTCGCCCTCATGGCGGTCACCGAGACCGATCTCGTCGCGGCGTTCGTCTTTCTGTTGACCTGGGGCGCCCTGAACTTCTTCTGGCTCGCGCTGCTGCGCCGCCCGGCGGCGGCGGCCGCGCTGTCGCTGGCGATGGTCGTGGTGCTGGTCCTGGTTTCGCGGCTCAAGCACGAGATCATCTCGGTGACCGCCAATTTTCTCGACGTGATGATCATCGACACCGACACGATCAGCTTTCTGATGAACATCCTGCCGAATCTCTACCGCAACGTCGCGATCTCGCTCGCGGTCGGGACGGCGCTGGTCCTGCTGCTCTGGCGCTTCGATCGGCTGCGGCTGCGGCGGCGCACCGCGCTCACGGGGCTCGCCGCCTGCTTCGCCGGGATCACGATCGTGGCCTGGGCGCAGCCGCAGGCCGATTGGGAGATCTTCCTCAACGGCAGCTACGTCTCCAAATTCGCGCGCTCGGGCGTGGCCGAGATTTCCGCCCTGATGACGCGCGGCTACATGGAATCCGACGCCGCCGTGGCCGATCGCCTGAAGATGCTGCCGCAGGCGACCTGCGCGCCCGCGGCGAAGCCCCCGCACATCATCATGGTGCACGATGAATCGAGCTTCGACATCAGGGTCGCGCCCGGCATCAAGGTGCCGGACCATTACGGCGCGCATTTCCGCTCGTTCGACGGCAAGGCGCGGCAGTTCCTGGTCGAAAGCGTCGGCGGTCCGAGCTGGTACACCGAGTACAACGTGCTCGCCGGCCTCTCGGCGCGCTCCTTCGGGCCGTTCGCCTATCACGTCACGCAGATCGCGGCCGGGCGGGTCGAGCGCGGACTCGCCACGGCGCTGCGCCGCTGCGGCTACCGCACCTTCTCGATCTATCCGGCGCTCGGCGCCTTCATGAGCGCGAAGAGCTTTCCAGCCTCGACCGGGGTCGAGCATTTCTTCGACCAGCAGGCCTTGGGCACGCGGGCGGTCGAGCCCGACCAGTTCTATTATGACGCGGCGCGCCGCATGATCGCGCGCAACCGCGCGGGCGGGCCGATGTTCGTCTTCGTCTATCTCGCCCAGAACCATTGGCCCTGGGATCACCGCTGGCGCCCCGACCTGCTGCCGCAGTGGCAGGACCC
This sequence comes from Xanthobacteraceae bacterium, assembly GCA_036522235.1. Lineage (GTDB taxonomy): Bacteria > Pseudomonadota > Alphaproteobacteria > Rhizobiales > Xanthobacteraceae > VAZQ01. The sequence goes on along the minus strand of DATDGG010000571.1, from coordinate 313 downwards.
GGGCAACACGCCGCAGATCGATGAATATCTGCGGCGGCAGGCGCTAAGCGAACGCGACTATGCCGACCTCATCGCGCATCTCGCGCGCGACTTCCCGGACGAGCCGTTTCTCATCGTCCGCTACGGCGACCATCAGCCTGATTTCGCCTTCCAGATCCAGGAGCCTGCGCTGGACGAAGCCGCGATCACGCAGCGCCTGATCAGCTACGATCCACGCTATTTCTCGACCTACTACGCCATCGACGCAATTAACTACCAGCCGGTCAATCTCGCCTCCGCGCGCGACACCATCGAGGGCCCCTACCTGCCCATG
>DATDGG010000570.1:0-9405 GCA_036522235.1 Xanthobacteraceae bacterium | reverse complement strand
GCCACACGCCGAGGAACCAGACCCACTCGAATCCCTTGGCCGCGATGTCGTCGAGGAATCGATCCTCGAGATCGTCGAGCGTCGCCGCCCGCCGCAGCGCCATCCCGCGCTCCTGCAGGATGATGCGGGTGGAGATTTCCGCAGCTTTCAAACAGGCCGGCGAGGGTTCGCGCAGCCGATGCAGCGGGTCGTCGACCCGGCCGGCTGGTCGCCCGAGGATTTGCGCGACGTGTCCGCCTGGAGCTACCGCATCAGCGCGCGCGACGCCGACGAGCTCACGGCCGGCATCGCGGCGGTTCGCTGCGCCCGCGTTCCCATCGTCGAGGTCGCGCGCGAGAATTTTCCCTTGGGCCAGTTCGCCGACATTCTCGCCGATGTGCGGCGCGAGCTGACCGACGGCCGCGGCATCGTCATGCTGCAGGGCTTTCCGGTCGGGCAGTTCGACCGGGAGGAAACCGCGATCGCCTATATCGGGCTCGGCAGTTACCTCGGCAAGACCATGTCGCAGAACAAGCAGGGCCACATCCTCGGCCATGTGAAGGACCTGGGCGGCAACTATGCGGATGCGCACACGCGCGGCTATATGACCAGGGCCGAGATGCGCTTTCATGCCGATGCCTGCGACTATGTCGGCCTGCTCTGCCTGCAGGCCTCAAGGAGCGGCGGCGCGAGCCGCGTCGCGAGCTCGGTCACGGTCTACAATCGCGTCCTCGAGCGACGGCCCGATCTCGCCCAAGTATTGGCGGAGGATTTCCACCGCTCGCGCAGCGGCGAGATCAACGCGGGCGACGCGCCGTTCTTCAAGCAGCCGATCTTCTCCTTCACGGACGGCTATTTCAGCGCGACCGGGGCCGGCGCCGTCATCGACAAGGCGCAGGAGCTGCCCGGCGTGCCGAAATTCACAGCCGCGCAGAAAGAGGCGATCGAGGTCTACCGTGCGACCGTTGAGGAATGCGCGCTCGATATCGACTTCAACCCGGGCGATATCCAGTTCCTCAACAACTTCGTGATGCTGCACACGCGCCGGGAATACGAGGACTGGCCGGAAACGGCGCGCAAGCGCCATCTGCTGCGCGTGTGGTTGTCGGATCCGATCAGCCGGCCGATCCCGAGCGAGCAGCGGCACGGCCGTGCCGGGCGGGGCGTGCGGCTTGATGGCGTGCCGCTCATCGCGCCGCTCGATGTCGAAGCCGCCGCGTGAATAGATCCTCGAGGAGAAGCTGAGCCATGGACCAGGGCAACGTGAAGCAATCGATCGATCGGAGACTGTTCCTGGGCGCGAGCGTCATGGGCGCGAGCATCCTCGGCACCGGCGCCTCGACGCTCTTGGGCGTGCCGGCGCTCGCCCAGCAAGGCCCAGCGGATTCAAAGCAGGTCGATGTCAAGCCGAGCGCAGGCATCAACGCAAAGCGTCTGAGCGAGGTCATTGCCGAGTTCGTGACCGGCTTCGATCTCAAGACGGTTCCACCCGAGTTGATCGATCGCGCCCGCGTCGGCATCACAGATACTGTCGGCGTCATGCTCGCGGGCAGCCGGCAGGAAGTCTCCGCCATTCTTTGCGACATGGTGCGGCACGAGGGGTCGGCGCCTTCGGCGTCCATCGTCGGTCAATCGCTGCGGGCGTCCCCGCAGCTTGCCGCGCTCGCCAACGGCGTTGCCGCCCATGCCATGGACTATGACTTCACCTACGTGGCCGGGCAGGCTGCCTCGGCGGTGCTGCCGGCGGTGCTGCCGCTGGCGGAGACCACGGGCGCGAGCCCGGCCGAGACGATGGCGGCCTTCATCATCGGTTGCGAGGTTGCGGCGCGGGTCGGGCGCTCGAATTTCCTCGCCTCCAGCGTCGGCGGCTGGCACACGACCGGCATGGTCGGCGTCATTGCGGCGGCCGCCGCCAGCGCGCGCCTGCTCAAGGTGCCGCTCGCGCAAATCCCCAACGTGATCGGCATCAGCGCCTCGCTCGCGAGCGGGATCAGCGTCAATTTCGGCACCATGAGCAAGCCGCTGCATTCCGGCAATGCCGCCCGCAACGGCGTCATGGCGGCGCTCCTGGGTGGCCACGGCTTCACCGCGCAGCCCAATGCGCTTGAAGGGCATTCCGGCTATTTCGAGGATTTCGGCCGCAATCTCACCGTCACCTTCGAGCCGTTCCAGGATCTGGGCCAGCGCTACGACCTGCTCGTGCTCGGCTACGATCTCAAGGCCTATCCGTGCGGCGGGCTCGCGCACACCTCGATCGAGGCCGCGCTGGCGCTGCGCGAGCGGCTGGCTTCGCGCCTGTCCGAGATCACCAGCATCCATTGCTCGGTGACCCGCAATGCGGGGCAGCGCGCCGGCCTGCAATATCCGCAGTCGGTCGAGAACGCGAAATTCAGCCTGGCCTATATGGTGGCCTATTCGTTCGTGCACGGCATCCCGAAGATCGGTGCCTTCACCGAGGAGGCGATCCGCGACGAGCGCGTCAAGGCGCTGGCGAAGACCGTATCCGCCACCGTCGATCCCGCATTGGGCCCCGGCACGCGCGAGAGCCCCGCGATCCTGAAAGTGACCCTCGCCAATGGCGAAACTTTCGAGCAGCGCGTCGACAATCAGACCGGATCGATCCAGAAGCCGATGACGCAGGCGCAGATCGAGGGGAAGTTCCTCGATTGCGCCGCCCAGTCGGTCGACGCCGACGTCGCGCGGAAAATTCTCGCCGTGCTCAACGCGCTGCCCGGGCGGCCGTCCCTCGATGATTTCTGGCCGCTGGTGCGCCTGAGCTGACTGTCTCAGTTGCCGTCGAAGCAGATGCTGCCGGCGGCTTGCCGTTCTTGTCCTTGAGGGCGAACGGGCAGCGCAGGCGCTTGAGCGCGTCGGCCGCGTCGTCGCTGCCGAGGCCGGCTGCTTTCTTGTAGAACGCGATGGCCGCGGACTGATCCTTCGCTCCGGCGCGGCCGGCTTCCGCATAGGCGCCGAGCCGCTCCAGCGCGCCGCCGTGATCGAGCGCCGCCGCCTTCTCGAACAGGGCCTTGGCGGCGACATCGTCCTTGGCGCCGCCGTCGCGGTCCTGCGTCATCAGTCCCAGTCGATACATGGCTTCGGCGTAGTTCGCGTCGGCGGCCTTTGCAAACCAGTGCCGCGCCATGGCGAAATCAACCTCGACGTTGACGCCGGCGCCGTACATCGAGCCGAGATTGGTCATGCCGACGGGATTGCCGGCTTCGGCGGACCGCTCGAACAGCTTGCGGGTTTCGGTGTCGTTGCGGCGGACACCATTGCCATTGGCATAAAGGGCGCCCAGGCCGACCATGGCGCTCATGCTGCCGGCCTCGACCGCCTTGCGATAGGCCTTGGCGGCCTCGGCCGGTTGCCGGTTGAATTCGTAGGCGCGCCCGAGCTCGAAGATTGCGCGCCGGGGCGCGTCGGGTGTGGCGGCGGCGGCCTTGCAGGCGCTCAAAGCGGCGGCGACGTCGCGTCGATCGATGTCGAGGCTGCCCTTGATGCCCTCGGGGTTGTCGGGGTCGCCCGGATAGGCTGCGAGCCGGTCGCAGGCCGCGGCGTCGGCGGGTGCGGCGCGCAGCGGCGCCGCGACGGCAAGCGCCGCGATCAACACCGCGAGCAGGATAAGGGGGAGTTTGTTGATCGATGAAATCGCCGGTGTTCTCGGCATCATCAACACCTCATTGCCATGGAGGATCAGACTCGTTCCAACGTGCCGCCGCGCGCACGTCCGAGGGCGTGGCGCCGTATTGGCGGCGGAAGGCGCGATTGAAATAGGACGGGTCGCCGAATCCGCATTCGTACGCGATGGTACTGATCATGCGCGTGGCATGCCGCGGATCGCTCAGCAAGCGGTGGGCACGTGCCAGGCGCTGGCCGAGAACGAATTCGGAGAATGATGTACCCTCGGCTTCGAACAGCATGCTCACATAGCGGGAGGTGATGCCATGGCGCGCCGCGACGGCGCCGATCGTCAGATTTTCGTCGTTGAGCTTGGCCATGATCTCCTGCTTGATCAGGCGCAGGCGCGCCGCGCGAACCCCGCGTCCTTGGGCGAGCTCGGCGGCATCGCGGGTGGCGCCGATCGTCAACGAGACCAGATCGTGGACATGCGCGACCGCGAGGCGGCGCAGCTCCGGCGTCGCCAGCGCCGCGACATTCCCGATCGCGCGAGAGTAATCCGTCAGGAGCTGCAATGCCGGCGTCTGGCGCACGATCGGCCGCAGCAGAGCGGAGTCTAGATCGGCAGTCGTCGGCCTGAGAATGGCGCGCGGTATGCGCAGGCTCATCAGGCGAGAGGTCGCCGGAACCGTGACGGTTCCGACCGCATCGCCGCTGGTCAGGATCGCCTCGCCGTCGCGCGTCAGGGCCTCGCGGCTGTCCTGGTACACGGCGCGTCCGCCGTTCAAGACGATACTGAGCACGAGATCGTCGCTATCGATATGTTGCCGGCGACGTGGGGCTCGACAGGACGACACCGTCGTCATCGCCAGCCCCAGGTTCGGCAGGGCATAGAGGGTCGCGTCGAATTGAAAAGGATCGTCCCCAAGCGTCTCGATGTCATGCTTGATGATGGTCGGGCCGTAGATGTCGAGAAATGATTGCACCCGGTTGCGCTCGGGGAAATCGCTGGCCGATAAGCGAATAATCTTGGGAGCGACCTGGTCCATGGCCTGTTGCGGGCTGCTGCTCGATCTAATTTGGTCGCTCGGGCGCGGGATTCGGTTCAATATCTATTGATATCAAAAGGCTAGTTCCGCAGGGTACGGTCGATTTCCACTTGGTCCAAATCATCCGCATCGGCCTATGGCGAAGGGCAGGGCGACGGCCCTCAGGAATCCCCCGTGCGCCCGGCCCGCTCACGCAGATCGGACGGGGTGATACCATAGCGGCGGCGGAAGGCGCGGTTGAAATATGATAGATCGCCGAAGCCGACCTCGAAGGCGATCGTCATGATCGGACGTTCCGCGAGGTGCGGATCGGCCAGCATGCGTTGCGCCTTGGCCAGGCGCTGTTCGAGCACGAACTGGCTGAAAGTCATTCCTTCGCGCTCGAACAGGAGGCGGACGTAGCGCGGCGTAACCCCGTGGCGCGCCGCCATTGTGGTTGTCGTCAGCCCGGGCCGGCCGAGATTTTCCATGATGTCCGATTTGACGGCGTGCAGCCGTGCGGCGCGGATGCCGCGACGCTGGGCGATTTCCAGTCCGTCGCGATTGCCGCCGATCGCCAGCGCCGCCAAGTCGTGCATATGGGTAACCACCGCCCCGCGCAGCTCGGGCGTCGCCAGCGAAGGTCCGTCGGTCACCACGCCGGCATAGTGGGCCAGCAGCTGCAGGGCCGGCGTCTCCGCCGGAATCGGTCGCAGCAGGGCCGCCTCGGGATCGGCCAGCATCGGTGCCAGCATTGTGCGGCTCAATCGAAAATTGATCACCCGGGTCTCGACGTGGCCCGTGAAGGTCGCGACCTCTTCATTGGCGGTCAGCAGCGCTTGGCCTTCATTGATCGCCGCCACGCGGCCGCGCTGCCGCGCCTCGCCGATGCCCGATTGCATCAAGACCAGGACGAGATCGTCGTTGTCGAGCAACCCGCTGGTGTGGCGATTCGACATCGGCGAGAGCCGTCCCGACGCCATGCCGAAGCCGGGCAGCGCCCGCAAGGTCATGTCGATGTCGAGGGGCGCGCCGGCAAGGGGCTCCATCTCGATCTTGAGAATGGTGCGGCCGAAGATTTCCCGAAATGCCTCGACCCGGTCGCGCCCTGGAAGCGCCCCGGTCGAGATGCGCAGCGTCGACAATTCGTCCATGCACCCGGAACGTTAGGAGAGGGCCAACAGGTTCGCAAGCGCAATAGCCTCCGAAGTGCCGGCGAATTCCGTTTGGTCCAAGCTTTGGTTCCGCGCAGTCCAACCCGCGCGCTTCGGCTCGATCCCGCGTGTCACCGTGGAGCAACAATCCGCTTAAATCGACCTGTCGCTTCCGCAGGGTTCAAGGACGTTTCCGCCCAGTCCAAGGCAGTTCGTCGTCCGCTCGCGTAGGTTTCGGCTCTATAGCTCGGCGCTGACGAGACCACCTGGCAACCGACGCGAGGGATTATGAAAAAGACGTGGATGAACCTGAGCGTTGTGGCGGCGTTTGTCGCGATGCCGTGGGCGGCGGCGCCCGCATATGCGAATTGCTCGCCGGCAGCGGCCAACGGCGTCACCGTCACCTGCAGTGGTGTCGATGTGACGGGGGTCGGCAATGGCTCGCAGAACAACGTCACGGTCAACGTTCTGCAGGGCGCGTCGATCACGCTCGGAAATAACGCCAGCGCAATCAACCTGAGTGCCGCCAACGGCATCACGAACGCCGGCGCGATTGCGGTCGGCGGCACCGCGGTCGGCATCCGGGTGACCGGCGACAACAACACGATTTCCAGCAGCGGCACCATCGCGCTCGGTGCGAGCTCTGGCGGCATCTTCGCTGTGGGCAACAGCAATACGGTAGTCAATTCCGGTGCCATCACGTCGTCCGCCAACAGCGTGAACGGCATGAGCCTACTCGGCACCGGGAGCACCGCGACCAATGCCGGCACGATTGTTTTGACCGGCTTTGGCGATGGCATGGATGCGTTCGGCGCCAACACGCTGGTCAATTCGGGCACGATCAAGGTCGGCAGCAATTCGAGCAGCGGAATCGGAATGGCGTTGAACAGCGGCGCGACGGGGACGAACAACGGCACGGTGATCGCGGGCCCCTCGGGGAGCGGTGTCTACCTGGGGGACAACAATAGCTTCACCAACAACGGGACGATCAGCGGCGGCCAGACCGGCTTCACTCTCTTTGGCAGCAACAATACGTTCGTCAACAACGGCACGGTGCGAGGAACCGACGCGGCGGGTGCAAGCTTCGGTTCGCTGGGTACCAACGGGGATACCGTCACCAACAATGGCACGCTCGACGGTGCGGTCTTCTTGCAGTTCGGCGCAAACAATCTTCTGGTCAACAACGGATTGATCACCATCACCAACCCGTTGACCCCGGTCGGCTCGTTCAACCACATCTTCAACGGGACCTTCACGCAGACCGCAGGCGGAACGCTGGCGCTTCGGGTGACGGCGCCTGGCGCCGCCGACACGTTCGCCGCCCCGAGCATGAACCTGGGTGGAACCCTGGGCGCCGTGGTGCAACCCGGATTGTACGTAGCGTCGACCAAGTATACCGGCGTGGTCGTCGCAACCAGTCCGATCAACGGCAGCTTCGCGCACACCGTGGCGTTTGCCGCCGGCACAACGACCCCACTGGCGTTCTTCTCCGTGACCCCCACCTACAACGCGACGACCGTCGACATCACGCTCAATCGCGTAGGTTTCGGCCCGGCTTCGGGCGAGACAGCGAACGAAAGCGCGGTCGGCAATGCGCTCGAGCAGATCTACGCGACGAGCCTCACCGGCAACGCTGTAACCTTCTTCACCAACCTGCTGCAGGCTTCCTCGGTCCAGGTGCTCGACCAGCTTTCCGGCGAAGGCACGGCGGGGACGCAGAACACGGCCTTCCTCGCCGGCTCGCTGTTCATGAACACGCTCATGGACCAGGCCATGACGTGGCGTAGCAGCGAGCGGGCCGGAGCCGTGGCGAGCAGCGCTCCGCTCGGCTATGCGGCGGAGCCACGGGGCGCGGGCGCGTTCGCGGCCGTGCTCAAGGCGCCGGCCTACATGCCGGCCTGGCATGCCTGGGGTGCCGGGTTCGGCGGCACGCAGTCGCTCAAGGGCGACGCGGCAGCCGGCAGCGCGGATTTCTCGGATCGTTTGGCCGGCGGGGCGCTCGGCTTCGACTATCAGGCCAATCCCGACCTGCTCATCGGCCTGGGCGTCGGCGGCGGCCATTCGAGCTTCAGCGTCGACGGCCGCGCCACCAGCGGCACGCTCGATGGCGGCCATGTCGGCGCCTACGGCATGCAGCGGTTCGGCTCGGCCTATCTGTCGGCGCTGGTGAGCTACAGCTGGTTCGACAACTCGACTACGCGCACGATCATGGGCGTCGGCCCGACCGAGACCGCGACCGGCGCATTTTCCAGCAATCAAATCGGCGGGCGGCTGGAGCTCGGCAACACCTATGCGTTCAACGGGATCGGCGTCACGCCGTTCGTGGCGGCGCAACTATCGCAGCTGTGGCAAAGCGGCTATGCGGAATCGAGCGTCACGACCGCCGGCGCTCCCGGCATGCTCGGATTGACCTACCAACCGGTCAGCGTGTGGTCGCTGCCGACCTTCCTGGGCGCGCAGCTCGACACCCGCGTGACATTCGCCAACGGCACCGTGTGGTCGCCCTATGCCCGCGCCTCCTGGATGCACGAATTCAACCCGACGCGGCAGGTTTCCGCCTTCATCAGCGCGTTGCCGGCGGCGACCTTCACGGTCGACGGCGCGCGCGCGGCAAGCAACTCGGCCAAGGTCGATCTCGGGTCGCGCCTGGCGGTCAGCCGCAACATTGTCTTGACGGCGAATTTCAGCAGCGAGCTCTCCGACCGCGGCCACACCTATGCGGGTAGCGGTGGCCTGCGCGTGAGCTGGTAACGGGAGCCAGCGGTTGAGATTCATGCGCGCCGGTGCCGGCCGAAGCGCGTTGCTCGGTCATCGGCAGGACCACCACCTTTGGTGCCGACATTGACCCGCGTGCAGAGGTCGCTGACATCGTCATTGGTCGGCCGGATGCAGCTCGACGACACGCGGGCCAACAGGTTCGCACGCGCAATAGCCTTCGAATCGCCGGCGATGTCCGTTTGGTCCAAGCCACGGTTCCGCGCAGGCCGACCCGCGTGCCTCGGCTCGATCGCACGTGTCACCCCAGAGCAACAATCCGCTTACGGGCATTCGGCGGCATCAATTTCGACAGTCGCGTGCCGGGAATCGCCGCGTCGCTCGATGATTTCTGGCCGCTGATGCGCTTGAGCTGAGGCTGGTAGCCCGCATGGAGCGTAGCGGAATGCGGGACCGGCGGCACCCGCATTCCGCTACGCGCCATGCGGGCTACGAAAAACAAAAAAACCGGCCTTGCGGATGGGCGCAAGGCCGGCGAAATTTCAACGCTACAGATTTTTAGTCTTAGTAGATCACGCCGGTACCGGCGGAAGCGCGTTGCTCGGTCATCGGCAGGACCACGACCTTGGTGCCGATATTGACGCGGCTGTAGAGGTCGCTCACGTCGTCATTGGTGAGCCGGATGCAGCCCGAGGACACGCGATGGCCGATCGTGGAAGGATCGTTGGTGCCGTGGATGCGGTAGACCGACCCGCCGAGATACATGGCGCGGGCGCCGAGCGGGTTGCCGGGGCCGCCGGCCATGAAGCGCGGCAGGTAGGGTTGGCGCTCGATCATTTCCGCAGGCGGCGTCCAATCCGGCCACTCGGCCTTCTTGGTGATGTTCTGGGTGCCCGACCAGGTGAAGCCCT
>DATDGG010000569.1:0-5310 GCA_036522235.1 Xanthobacteraceae bacterium | reverse complement strand
CTCCTCGACGTCGCCGTTGAGCAGCACCGACAGGAAGGTGCGGTCGAGCAATTCGTTGTTGCGCGGATCGCCCCGCAGCGCCGAGCGATAGAAGCCCGCGGCGGCGGCCGCGTCGTGATCGCGGGTCGCGTGCTGGGCGGCGAGAAAGCTGCCGGAGGTGGTGAGATGCGGGCTGACCGGTGCCTGCGCGGAAGCAGGGTGCGGCATGGACCAGGTCATGGCGATGGCGGCAGGCGCAACCAGGATCGCGCGGCGGAGGATGAGCGAAAGGATCACGGTTTGGTCGACTCCATCTGGCAACCCGCGCGCAGGGCGGGGCCGCATTCATGGGAGCAGAATACCTTCAGAATAGCCGAAAAGCCTCGGGACCAGAATGGCCTTGGGACACATAGCCCTTGGGACACAATGGCCTATCGGGACAAAGGCCGCAAGAATGGCCCATTTAGAGCAAGTCCGGCCTCATTGGAAGGTCTGATATGGCATCATCGTGACGGTCACGATCACATATTTGGATAATTCGGACCGCCCCCGCCCTCCGGCGGAACCCAGGTGATGTTTTGATTCGGGTCCTTGATGTCGCAGGTTTTGCAATGGACGCAGTTCTGCGCATTGATCACGAAGCGCGGACCGGAATCCTCCTCAACCCATTCATAGACGCCGGCCGGGCAATAACGCGCCGATGGCCCGGCATAAATATCGTGCTCGGACTTGGCTTGCAGGGTCGCCTCGGCGACGCGCAGATGCACCGGCTGGTCTTCCTCGTGATTGGTATTGGAGAGGAATACCGAGGAGAGGCGGTCGAAGGTGAGCTTGCCGTCGGGCTTGGGATAGGGGATCGGCGCGGCTCCCGCGGCCGGGCGCAGGCTTTGCCAGTCGGGCTTGCCATGGCGGAGCGTTCCCATGGCCGAGAAGCCGAGCGTGCTCGTCCACATGTCGAGGCCGCCGAGCGCGATGCCGGCGAGCGTCCCGAAGCGCGACCACAGCGGCTTGGCATTGCGCACCTTCCAGAGGTCGCGGCCGATATCGGAGGCGCGCCAAGCCTGCTCATAGGCCGCGATCTCGTCATTGGCGCGGCCCGCCGCGAGCGCCTGCGCGACATGCTCGGCCGCGAGCATCCCCGACAGCATCGCGTTGTGACTGCCCTTGATACGCGGCACGTTGACGAACCCGGCCGCGCAGCCGATCAGCGCGCCGCCCGGAAAGGTGAGCTTGGGAACCGACTGGTAGCCCCCCTCGGTAATGGCGCGCGCCCCATAGGCGAGCCGCTTGCCGCCCGCGAAAGTATCGCGCACCAGCGGATGGGTCTTGAAACGCTGGAACTCCTCGAACGGCGAAACATAAGGGTTGGCGTAGTTGAGGTGCATCACAAAGCCGACCGAGACCAGGCGCTCGTCGAAATGATAGAGGAACGAGCCGCCGCCGGTCGAATTGTCGAGCGGCCAGCCGAAGCTGTGCTGCACCAGGCCGGCGCTATGGCGCTCCGGCGCAACCTCCCAGAGTTCCTTGAGACCGATGCCGAATTTCTGCGGCTCGCGTTCCTCCTCGAGCGCGAAGCGCTTGACCAGCGTCTTGGTGAGGCTGCCGCGCGCGCCCTCGGCCAGCAGCGTGTATCTGGCGCGCAGCTCCATGCCGCGCGTGAAGGCCGGTTTGCGGTGGCCGTCCTTCGCAACCCCCATGTCGCCGGTGGCAATGCCGGCAACCGCGCCATTCTGGTCGAACAGCAGCTCAGTCGCCGCGAAGCCCGGATAGATTTCGACGCCGAGCGCTTCCGCCTTGGCGGCGAGCCAGCGGCACACGTTGCCGAGCGAGACCACGTAATTGCCGTGGTTGCTCATGAGCGGCGGCATCATGAGGTTCGGCAGGCGCAGCGCCCGCGCGGACAAGAGCCAGTAGAAGCGGTCCTCGCCGACCGGCGTCTTGAGCGGGGTGTCCTCGCTGCGCCAATCCGGCAGCAGCCGATCAAGGCCGATCGGATCGATGACGGCGCCGGAGAGAATATGCGCCCCGACCTCCGACCCCTTCTCCACCACGACCACACCCGCATCCGGTGCGAGCTGCTTGAGGCGGATCGCCGCCGCCAGCCCCGCCGGCCCGGCCCCGACCACGACCACATCGAATTCCATCGCCTCGCGCGCAGGCAGTTCCGGCGCGGATGAATTGTCGGCACTCACGTCGGCGCTCATGTCGGCACTCATGGGCACTGGGCCTCAAACATTCGGTTCGAACCTCAACCGCCATACTACCCGCGAGCAGGCGGCGACAGTGCCTTCTTGAGCAAGCCGTATGCCAGTTCGAGCCGCTCGGCGATGAACGACCAATCGGCCTCGCTTATATTGGCGGCGTGCGCATCCCGGTAGGCCATGGCCTGCGCGCGCACGAGGCCGGACTGGCGCAGATCCGCGCCCTCGACCCCATAAACCAGCGTGGCGACGCGGGCGATGATCGGGCCATATTCCTCGGGCCCTACCTCCTCGCGCCGCGCCTGCCACCAGGCGAGCTCGGTGCGCGCCGCATCCTCGACCTCGATGGGTGCCGGCGCACCGTCCGACAGGATGCGAAAATAATCGACCAAGGCGGGCAGCGCCGCCTCCGCCTCCTCGCGCGACCCCGACGGCTGGAACGATCTGGCGGCGCTCGCGGCCGCCAGCGCAAGGCGGAAACTGTCGAGCGGGGAAAAGCCGTATTCCCGGCGCCCCACATCGTAGAGATCGCCAAACAGCGCCGGATATCGCTTCTCGTAATAGTGGCGCCACATCGCGGTCTCGAGCCGCGCCATCGCATGCGGATCGAATTTCGCCAGATCAGGATGCCGTGGAATGCAGATATACGCAGCCGCAAGCGCCGTGGCGGCAAGAACGATGCCGGCGATGCGTCGTCCGCGGCTGCCGATGTGTCGATCCTTCGCCACCATGATCCCGGCTCGCGTGAGCGCTGCCACCTTCAGTTACGGATGGAAGCGGCCTATGGTTTCATGCCGTGTGGGAAAAATCGATGAGCCCGGAGCGCAAACTGGTTGCCCGCGAGCTGCTGGCTTTCTATCTGGAAGCCGGCGTCGACGCCGCGCTCGGCGAAACCGCGATCGATCGCTTCGCCGACCCGACCGAAGCCGCGCCCCGCCTGCCGATCGTGCAGTCGGCGGAGGAAGCTCCGCGCGAGCCCTCCCCTGCTCCGGACCGCTTCCGGCCGGCGGCGACCGTTACGGCAGCGCCGGCGCCGGTCTCTCCGGACGGGGCCGTCATGGCGGCGCGCGAGGAGGCGAAGAGCGCCAAGTCACTCGACGAGCTCAAGTCGATCCTCAGCGGCTTTACCGGCTGCCCGCTGCGCGTCACCGCCACGCAGCTGGTCTTTGCCGACGGCAATCCGCAGGCGCGCGTGATGTTCGTGGGCGAAGCCCCGGGGCGCGATGAGGACATCGCGGGGCTGCCCTTCGTGGGCCGCTCCGGCCAGCTGCTCGACCGCATGATGGCGGCGATCGGCCTCACCCGCGCCAACGCCTATATCGCCAACATCGTGCCGTGGCGGCCGCCCGGCAACCGCACCCCGACGCCGCAGGAATCGGCGATCTGCCTGCCCTTCGTGCTGCGCCAGATCGAGCTTGTCGACCCTGACGTGCTGGTCTGCCTCGGCGGACCCTCGGCGCAAACGCTGCTCGCCATCCGCGAGGGCATCTTGCGGACGCGCGGACGCTGGTTCCCGTTTCAGACCGGAACGCGCGAAATTCGCGCCACCGCCACCCTGCACCCGGCCTATCTGTTGCGCCAGCCGCTGCAAAAGCGGCTGGCCTGGCGGGATTTCCTCGCGATCAAGAAAGCATTGGCACCCCCACCCTGACCCTCCCCCGCACATAGCGCGGCGAAGACGCGCGTAAACGCGCTTATATTATGCGCGGGAGGGACTGGGAGGGGGCTCACCCCGGCAGCGCGAACTTGATCGCGAACAGCAAAGCGAGCCCCAGCACCGCGGGCTTGGCTTCCGCGAACCTGCCGGACAGGATCTTGCCGAGCGCATAGGTGATGAAGCCGAGCCCGATGCCGGTCGCGATCGAATAGGTGAGCGGCATGGTCACCGCCGCGATCACCGCAGGCGCGGATTCGGTGATGTCGTCCCATTCGATCTCGGCGAGGCCACGCGTCATCACGCACGCCACATAAAGCAGCGCCGCCGCCGACGCATAAGCCGGAATCATGCCGGCGAGCGGCGAGAAGAACAGCGCCAGCAGAAAGAACAGCGCGACGAACAAGGCGGTGAGGCCGGTGCGGCCGCCGGCCGACACGCCGGCCGCGCTCTCGATATAGCTGGTCGTGGTCGAGGTGCCGATCAGGGCGCCGAACATGGCCGCAAAGCTGTCGGCGATCAGCGCCTGGCGCATGCGCGGCAGGTTGCCGTCCGCATCAAGCAGGCCGGCGCGGTGCGTCACCCCGATCAGGGTGCCGGCATTGTCGAACACGTCGACGATCAGGAAGCTGAACACCACGATCAGGAAGGTCGGCTCGGCGACGCGCGAAAAGTCGAGTTGGAACAGGGTCGGGGCGAGCGAGGGCGGCGCCGACACGATGCCGGCGAAGGTCGCCAACCCGAGCGGAATGCCGATCAGGGTCACGGCCAGGATGCCGATCAGCGTGCCGCCGATGATCTTGCGCGAATTAAGCGCCGCGATCAGGACGAAACCCAGGAGGCACAGCAAGGCCGGCCATTGCTTGAGGTCGCCGAGCGTCACCAGCGTCGCCGGGCTCGCCACCACGATCTTGGATTCCTCGAGCGCGATGATCCCGAGGAACAGCCCGACCCCGGCCGAGATCGCAAGCTTCAGGTTCTTCGGGATCGCGTTGATGACATATTCGCGGATGCGGAAGATCGAGATCAACAAGAAGATCACGCCCGAGCAGAACACGCCGGCGAGCGCCTGCTGCCAGGTATATTTGTAGGTGAGCACCACCGTGAAGGCGAAGAACGCGTTGAGCCCCATGCCGGGCGCCAGCGCGATCGGATAATTGGCATAGAACGCCATCACCAGGGTCGAGGCCGCCGCCGCGATGCAGGTCGCAGCAAACACCGCGCCCTTGTCCATGCCGGCATTGCCCAGGATGGCCGGGTTGACGAACACGATATAGACCATGGTGAGAAAGGTGGTCAGACCAGCCACGAATTCGGTGCGAATGTCGGTGCCGTGCCGCGTCAGCTCGAAATGGCGCTCGAGAAACGATCCGCCGCCTGCGGCATCCGTTGTCGGCCGTTGCGTGACTTCGCTCATCTTCGCCCCCGGGGTCAGGACTGCCCTGGAAGGATAGCCCGGCGGCTCACGCCGATCCC
>DATDGG010000568.1:0-5880 GCA_036522235.1 Xanthobacteraceae bacterium | reverse complement strand
AAGCCACCACTTCGTGAGAGGAATTTTGCTGCGCTCGAATACGGTGCCGACCGTTACCGTGAACGTCCCCGTGCAATTGTTGCAGTAGTAGAGGCCAGGACGATGCGACTGCTTCTTTCCCTCAACCTTGGCGATCTTGTCCCCGATCGTGCCACAATGGGGGCATACAGGGCCGTCAGGCCAACGAATCGCCTCTAAGGCGGCGCGGGCTTCGTCCTCATCCTTGAAAATCGGGGCTTGGAAAGCGGCCATGGCTAGCTCCTATGGCCGCCATCCTATCTATGGCGCTACTTTTGTCAAGTATATAATTCCCCCTGCAAGGGGGAGGGTGGCGCCCATTAGCGCGTTCACGCGCGTCTTCGACGCGCTATGGGCGCCGGGTGGGGGTCCCGCCTATCGGCAAATTCGGTGCTTGCGGTGAGGCGTAACCCCCACCCGACCCGCTTCGCGGGTCGATCCTCGGGTCGGGGCCCGAGGGCAGGCTCTCCCCCTTAAAAGGGGGAGGTTAAGAGGGGCCGTGCACGAATCGCACCGCGAGCTGCCCGTCGGCGCGCCGTACCGCCCGGCAGCGTCGCCGGAACACGAGGGTAAATTCCTCCGGCACCGCCTGCGCCCCGACCGTGAGCTTGGCGCCGCCGAGCGAAATGTCGCCGATGATGCAGCTCAGCGGCGCCGTCCCGTCGCCGGGATCGATCTGCGCCAGGTAGTGTAGATCGTGGCGTGTGCTCTTGCGGCGTTCGTCGAAGTCATGCGACCGGAACAGCGACATGGGATGCCTGCTTTTGTGAATGCCCGCCTTTGTTGAATCGGCGCGCCCAGGATGGGGCGGACCGGTAAACGAGCCGGCGCGCCGCTCGTTAAAACTGCCGCCAAAACTGCCGACAAGTCGCAGCCCTTGGCGCCACGCCTGCCAATCGGTTAATGACATCACGCCAACTTGAGCGGCCGGCGCGAAGCAGCATTTACATGAACATCCTCCTCATCGGTTCCGGCGGCCGCGAGCATGCGCTGGCCTGGAAGATCGCGGCGAGCCCGCTGGTCAAGCAGCTCATCTGCGCGCCCGGCAATGCCGGCATCGCCCAGGAATGCGAGATGGCGGCGCTTGATCCCGCCGACCATGCCGCCGTGATCGCGTTCTGCCACGCCCGCAAGATCGATCTCGTGGTGGTCGGGCCGGAGGGACCGCTCTGCGCGGGCATCGTGGACGATCTGGCGGCGGGGGGCATCAAGGCCTTCGGCCCGAGCAAGGCGGCGGCGCGGCTCGAAGGCTCCAAAGGCTTCACCAAGGACCTCTGCCGCGAATACGCCATTCCGACCGCGGCCTACGCGCGCTTCACCGCCGCCGCCCCCGCCAAGGCCTATCTGCGCCAGCAGGGCGCGCCGATCGTGGTCAAGGCTGATGGGCTCGCGGCCGGCAAGGGCGTGGTCGTCGCCACCAGCTTGGCGGAGGCCGAGGCCGCGATCGACACGCTGTTCGGCGGCAGCCTCGGCGAAGCGGGCGCCGAGGTCGTGATCGAGGAATTCCTGACCGGCGAGGAGGTCTCCTTCTTCGCGCTCTGCGATGGCGAGACCGCGATCCCGCTCGTCTCCGCGCAGGACCACAAGCGCGCCTTCGACGGCGATCGCGGCCCCAATACCGGCGGCATGGGCGCCTATTCGCCGGCGCCTGTCTTGACGGCCGAGCTCGCCCGCCGCGCCATGGACGAGATCGTGCTGCCGACCGTGCGCGCCATGAAGGCGCGGCAGACGCCGTTTTGCGGCGTGCTCTATGCCGGACTGATGCTCACCGCCGAGGGGCCGAAGCTGATCGAATACAATGTGCGCTTCGGCGATCCGGAATGTCAGGTG
Source organism: Xanthobacteraceae bacterium (assembly GCA_036522235.1). Lineage (GTDB taxonomy): Bacteria > Pseudomonadota > Alphaproteobacteria > Rhizobiales > Xanthobacteraceae > VAZQ01. The sequence continues at coordinate 4,032 of DATDGG010000568.1, read as the reverse complement.
CTGATGCTGCGCCTGATGTCGGACCTCGTGCCCGCGCTGCTCGCCTGCTGCGACGGCATGCTCAGGAACTTCGATCTGCGCTGGTATGCGGACGCGGCCTTGACCGTGGTCATGGCCGCCAAGGGCTATCCGGGCGACTACGCCAAGGGCTCCGTCATCGAGGGCCTGGAGGCGGCGGCGGCCGTCGAGGGCGTGCAGATTTTCCATGCCGGCACCAAGGCGGCGGGCGGCCGCATCCTCGCCAATGGGGGGCGGGTGCTCAATGTCGCGGCGCTCGGCAAGAGCGTCGGCGAGGCGCAGCGGCACGCCTATGCGGCCATCGACCGCATCCGCTGGGCGGAGGGATTCTGCCGCCGCGATATCGGCTACCTCGCGGTGGCGCGCGAGCAGGGGCGCCCATGAAGACGTTCGGGCTCGCGCTCGGCGGCGGCGGCGCCCGCGGGCTCGCGCATGTCCCGCTCCTCGAAGCCATCGATGAGATGAACCTGCGGCCGGTCGCGATCGCCGGCACCTCGATCGGGGCCCTGATCGGCGCCGCCTATGCGGCCGGCATGTCCGGCAAGGCGATCCGCCGCCACGTGGTGGCGCTGGCGCATGATCGCACCGAAGTGTTTCGCCGGCTGATCGCGGCGCGCGCCGGCAATATCGCCAACCTGTTCGCGCTCGGCTCCGGGCGCGCCACTTTGGTGGACGGCGAGAAGTTCTGCGCGCAGTTCATGCCGCAATCCCTGCCGGAGGATTTCGCGAGCCTGCAAATCCCGCTCACCGTCATCGCGTCCGATCTCTACCGGCGCCGCCAGGTGGCGTTCTCCGCGGGCCCGCTGCGCCCCGCGCTCGGCGCTTCGATCGCGCTACCGAGCCTGATCCGGCCCGTCGTCATCGACCATCAGGTTCTGGTCGACGGCGGCGCCACCAATCCGCTGCCGTTCGACCAGCTGCGCGGACGCGCCGACATCGTGGTGGCGGTCGACATTTCCGGCGAGCCGAGCGAGGAGCGGAGCGACATCCCGAGCCCGTGGGAATGCCTGGTGACCACCGTGCTGGTCATGGGCAATGCGATCACCACCGAGAAGCTCAAGCACGGCGCGCCCGACCTGATGGTGCGGCCCAATGTCGGGATTTTCCGCACGCTGGATTTCTTCCAGGCGAGCGCCATCCTGCGCGCGGCCGAGCCCGCCAAGGCCGAGCTCGCGGCCGCGCTCGCGGCCCTGCTTGCGGAGTGAATATCAGCGAACGTCGCAGCGCCGCGCGTCCTCGAGCGTCGCACTCGCCAGATTGATCCAGTTCGCGGCCGCGAAGTAGCAGACCGCGACCGACTTGTCCTTCTGCAAGGTCACCAGGAAGGCGTCCCGATTGTCGGTGCTTTCGCCGTGCGCGAAGGTGACGCTCTTGATCTCGTAGCCGCGCCCGATCAGCGACTTGAACGACTGCTGCTCCTGCGCGCCGCAATCGGGCGCCTGCATCAGCCAGATGAGCCCGACCGCGGCGGCGAATGACCTCTTCATGGGACCTCCTTGGATTGAACCAAAGCCTGATATACGCGCGGCCTCGATCATGGAAAAGATTCTCAGCGCCGCTCGCGGAAGAAACCCTTGAGCAAAGCCGACGCCGCCGCCTCGCCGATCCCGGCATAGACTTCCGGACGATGGTGACAAATCGGCGACGCAAAGAACCGCACCCCGTTGTTCACCGCGCCGCCCTTGGGGTCGGGGGCCCCGTAATAGAGCCGGCGGATGCGGGCGAGCGCGATGGCGCCCGCGCACATCGCGCAGGGCTCGAGCGTGACATGGAGGTCGCAGCCGGCGAGCCGTTCGCTCCCCAGCGCCCGGGCGGCGGCGCGGATCGCCACCATCTCGCAATGCGCGGTCGGGTCGCGCTCGGTCAGCGTGCGGTTGCCGGCCTGCGCGATCACCTCGCCGTCGCGCACGATCACGCAGCCGACCGGCACCTCGCCGGCGGCCGCCGCGGCGCGGGCCTGCGCCAGCGCGAGGTTCATGAAAGACATTGAGGGCATGGGCGCCTAGCCTTGTGCCGCAGTCAGGTTCCTATACAGCTTTGTTTGCGCATGATCTTTACCGAAAACCGGGGGCCACTTTTCGGGATCATGCGTGGTGAAGGACCATGGCCGGCAAGAGCGGACCCCAAGAGCGACCCAAAACCGGTGAGCGCATCGCCAAGATCATGGCGCGTGCAGGCCTCTGCTCGCGCCGGGAAGCCGAGGCCTGGATCGCGGCCGGGCGGGTCGCGGTCAATGGCAAAGCCATTGCCTCGCCGGCGCTCGACGTCACGCCGCATGACCACGTCACGGTCGACGGCAAGCCGCTGCCGCAGCGCGAGCGCACGCGGCTCTTTCTCTATCACAAGCCGCGCGGCTTGCTGACCAGCCACGCGGATGCGCGCGGCCGGCCGACCATCTTTGGCTCGCTGCCCAAGGGCCTGCCGCGCCTTATCGGCGTCGGCCGGCTCGACCTCAATACTGAGGGCCTGCTGTTGCTCACCAATGACGGCGGGCTCGCCCGCGCCCTCGAATTGCCGGCGACCGGCTGGCTGCGCCGCTACCGGGTGCGCGCCCACGGCCGCGTGCGCCAGGAGGACCTCGACCGCCTGCGCGACGGCATCGCCATCGACGGCATCCGCTACGGTGCCATCGAGGCCAAGCTCGAGCGCGAGCAGGGCGCCAATCTGTGGCTCACCTTTGCGATGCGGGAAGGCAAGAACCGCGAGGTCAAGAACGTGCTCGGCCATCTCGGGCTGGCGGTCAATCGCCTGATCCGCGTGTCGTTCGGCCCGTTCCAGCTCGGCGATCTGCCGGAGGGCGCGGTCGAGGAGGTGAAGACGCGCGTTCTGCGCGATCAGCTGAGTGAGCGGATCGTTGCGCTCGCCGGCGCCGATTTCGCGGCGCCGATCGCCCATGCATTGCCGGCGACTGAGGCTGAAACCGCATCCGGACGCGGCGAAGCGGCGGCGCGGGCGCCCGCGCGGCCGGCCGCCCCCAAGCGCAAGCCCAACAAGCCCAGGAACCGCCGCCGCGACGCCGAGCGGCTGGGCGAGCCCGAGCTCGCGCGCCGGCAGGCGCGCGCCAAGCGGCGCTTCCACTGATGCGCATCGTCGGCGGACGCCTGCGCGGCCGTGCGCTCGCGGCGCCGAAATCGTCCGCGATCCGGCCGACCGCCGACCGCCTGCGCGAGGCCTTGTTCAACATCCTGGCGCACGCCTACGGGGACCCGGTCACCGACGCACGCGTGCTCGATCTCTTCGCCGGCACCGGCGCGCTGGCGCTGGAAGCGCTCTCGCGCGGCGCCGCCTTCGCGCTGTTGATCGACGACGCGGCGGAAGCCCGCGCCTTGCTGCGCGACAATGTGACGGCGCTCGGCCTCGGCGGCACCGCGCGGATTTTCCGCCGCGACGCCACGGCCCTCGGCGAGGTGCATCCGCTCGAGCCGTTCGGGCTCGCGTTTCTCGATCCGCCCTACGGCCAGGGCCTCGCCGAGCGCGCCTTGATCTCGGCGCAAGCCGGCGGCTGGTTCCTGCCCGACGCGCTGATCGTGGTCGAGGAGGCCGCCGACGTTGGCTTCACGCCGCCCGCGGGATTCACCGAGAGCGAGCGGCGGCGCTACGACGACACGGAGCTGATATTTTTGCGCGCTGCTTGATCAATCCCCGCTGATACCCGCCGCCAGGATCGGCTTGGCCCAGCGCTCGATCTCCTGCGGCAGGAACTTGGCCAGGTATTCGGGCGAGCGCCGTTCCCGGGTCACGATCTCGAGGCCGAGCTCCTCCAGGCGCTTGCTCATAACGGGGTCGTCGAGCGCATCGCTCATCGCCTTGTTGAGCCTGCGCACGATCGGATCGGGCGCGCCTTTGGGAAGGAAATAGGCGTTCCAGACACTTGATTCGACGCCAGCGAGGCCCTGCTCGCCGGTGGTCGGCACCTGCGGGATGATCGGCACGCGGTTCGGCCCCATGATGGCAATCGGCTTGACGCTGCCTTGGTTCGCCTGCGCGGCGCCGGTCTGGATGGTCGAGCACATG
>DATDGG010000567.1:0-4844 GCA_036522235.1 Xanthobacteraceae bacterium | reverse complement strand
GCACAAGCGACGATGTCGCGATGCCGGTTACCTTTGGCTCGACGATTCTGCTGCCCGCCGAATACGCCGACTGGAGCGAGGCCAAGCGGCTCGCCGTGCTGTCACACGAACGGGCGCATGTCGCACATGGCGATTTCTATGTGCTGCTGCTGGCGGCGTTCAACCGCGCAGTGTTCTGGTTCAGCCCGCTGGCATGGTGGCAGCTCGCGCGCATGGCGGAGCTCGCGGAAATCATCAGCGACGACGCGGCGCTCGAATTGCTGAACGACCCGCCATCCTATGCCCGCATTCTGCTCGACTTTGCGGGCGGCCTCGAAGAGCCGCCGGTCGCCACAGCCATGGCGCGGGCCTGTACGCTGCGCAAGCGGGTGGAGCGAATTCTCTCCGGGGCGGCCGTGCCGGCTCGCATGGGCTGGCGAAAACGCGCGCTGGTGGCGATTGCGCTTGCGCCGGTGGTCATGTTCTGCGCCGGCGCCGTCGTGCCGGGCGGGGCGCCCGCATCGCATGCCAACACCGTCGAGGGGGAGTCGCACCCGTTCGATCGCTACGTCGGTTATTATGAGTTCGCTCCGTTTCATGCGGTCACCGTCGCGCGCGCGGGCGATCGCCTGACCGTGCAGGAGACCGGGCGCCTGAAAATCGAGGTGACGGCGCACGGCGATCAGGCGTTCGTCTCCCCGGACACCGACGAAACCATCACCTTCACGTACGATGCCGAGGGCCGCGCCGCCGCGTTGTCGCTCGGCGAGCCGGGGAGGAGAGCGCGGCGCGCGATCCGGATCGATGCTGCCCGCGCGCAGTCGATTGATGATGCCTTTGCCCGCCAGATCGCAGCTGCGCCGGGCCGGTTCAAGGACCAGTTGCCGGCAGACGGGAGCAAGGCTGCGCTGCTGCGGGAAATTCACGACCTTGAGGCCTACGCTCCAGGCGACGCGCGGCTTGAACAGATGGCGGAAAACGTGCGCCGTCAGGTCGCTTCGCTGCACGCCATGCTCGCCGCATTCGGCGAGGTCGAATCGGTCTTCTTTCGTGGCGTCGGGCCCGGCGGCTACGACATCTACGGCGCCCAATTCGCAAACGGTCTTGGGGAATTCCGCGTGCGGCTGGGTGCGGATGGAAATATCGAGGACATGATCTTCCGGGGCGACGGCGACAGCACGCCTGGCGAAATATTGACCTGCGCGCAGGAGCAGACGTTGCAAGCGGCCGCGGCCACCGTGCCCATCCAACTGCTGATCTACAATGCCAGCGGCTTCGATGTCCGCGCGTTCGCCCTCGACGGTGACGGCAAGCGATCGCGCGCCCTCATGATTGGCGACGACCGCTCGATATCGTTCTCCGCCCGCGTCGGTCAGCCTTGGGTCTTCACGGATGCCTCCGGGCAATGCCTCGAGATCATGATGCCGGGACAAAGCATGCGGTACCTCACCATCCAGGCCGACGCGCGCGAGCAGGCCGGGCGGCCTGCGCCGCAGCGTCGAAGCCCCGTGCCAGGGAGCGAGCAGGCGCTGCGCGAATATATCGACGCGCTTGGCCGCGGCGCGCCGAACTACGACGACATGACGCCGCAAGTGGCGACGAGCACGCGCCAGCAATTGCTGCTCTACCGGGCGCTGCTGGCCAGACTTGGGACGCTGCGGGCCTTGTCGTTCCGCGCCGTTACGGCCGCCGGCAATGATGTCTACATTGCCCATTTCAGCAACGGCTCGGCGGATTGGCGGATCGGCCTCGTCAAGGACGGCAAGATCGGGCGCATTTCGCTCGGCCCGCAATTCGGCCCGCCATACTGACCAATGTCGCGGGCGGCGGTCCGCAGTTTCGCCGGTCCGGGCCGCAGCGGCGCTAAAGGTGTTGCAGCGCACCGGCATGTATGCTACAGACTGTAACATTACTGACGGCCGCTGAGACTGACGGAGCCATTGAGGCACATCAACCGGAGCAACGTCATGACCCTCGACCCCCGGGGCGCGGCACTCGCACTGCACCGATTCGGCTTCGGCCCCAGGCGGGGCTCGACTTCGGGCTCGATTGCGGCGATCGCGTCCGATCCGCAGGGCGCGGTCTTGGCCGATCTCGAAGCCCCCAATGCCGGGCAGATCGTCAACGCCGATCTGCCGACGAGCGGCACCGAGATGCGCACGGTTTTCAAGTTCAATGCCGCGCGCCTCGCCCAGGCCAACCTGGAGCGCCGGCGCAAGGAGGCCGTGCAGGCCGCCGCCATGGAGAATCCCGGCGCCGGCAACAGCATGGCGGCGGAGGCCCCGCCCAGCATGGCGGCGGAGGCCCCGCCCAGCATGGCGGCGGAGGCCCCAGCCGGGCGGGCCCAGCCGAACGCGGTCCCGCCGCAGCGCCAATTCTTCCTCGACGAGGCGAAGGCGCGCATTGGCGCCGCCAATGATGCGGATATTGGCTTGGTGGAGCGGCTGGTGTGGTTCTGGTCGAACCATTTTTGCGTCAGCGCCGATGGGACCGCGGCGGCCGGCGCCTACGAGCGCGAGGCGATCCGTCCGCATGTGCTGGGCCGTTTCGGCGATATGCTGCAGGCCGCCGAAGGCCATCCCGCAATGCAGCGTTATCTCGACAGCTGGCAGTCGGTCGGTCCCAACTCGGTCTTGGGCATCAACGCCAAAAGCGGGCTCAACGAGAACCACGCGCGCGAGATCCTGGAGCTGCATACGCTTGGCGTGCGCACGGTCTACACGCAAGCCGATGTCACCACCTTCGCCAAGGTCCTGACCGGCTGGACCTTCTTGCCGAGCGCAACCAATCCGGACCACGGCGGCGAGTCCGTGTTCAATCCGCTCATGCATGAGCCGGGCGAGCAAACCCTGATCGGCAAGACCTATCCGAGCGGCGGCGTCCAGCAAGGACGCAGCGTGTTCGACGATCTCGCGCGCAACCCGGCGACGGCGAGGCACATCGCAACCAAGCTCGCGCGGCATTTCATTGCCGACGAGCCGCCGCCCGCGCTCATCGATCGGCTGACCTTGCGCTTTGTCGAAAGCGAAGGCGATCTCAAGGAGGTCGCCAAGGCGCTGGTCACCGCGCCCGAGGCTTGGGCGCCCGAGCGGGCCAAGGTCAAGCGGCCGGGCGAGTGGCTGGTGGCTACGCGCCGCGCTGCCGGCCGGGTGGACGTCAACATCCAAGGCATGACCAACCAGCAGGCCCTGCTCGGCGAGCCTTTGTGGCGGCCATCGGCGCCCAAGGGCTTCTCGGACGACAATGCGGCTTGGCTCGGTGGGCTCAATCTGCGGCTCCAGGCCGCCAACCTGTTCGCGCAGGCGGTGGCCGGCGACGTCGACCCGCAGGAGCTAGTCGATGTGGCGCTCGGGCCGCTGGCCGCGCAGGAAACACGGCAGGCCGTTGCGCGCGCGGAGACCAAGGTGCAGGCGCTGACGCTCTTGGTCATGGCTCCCGAGTTCCAGCGCCGCTGATCGAGCTGATGGAGATGATGACCATGCGCTCCCCCCTGCAAGCCGCGACATTCCACGCCACGACCCGGCGCGAGCTGCTGCTCGGCTCGGGCGTGCTGTTCGCCTGGGCGTTCGTACCGCGGCTCGCGCGCGCGGAAGGCCGCGATCCGCGTTTTCTCACCATCGTGCTGCGCGGCGCCCTCGACGGGCTTGCCGCGGTGGCGCCGGTCGGCGATCCCGATTGGGTGAAGTTGCGCGGCGACAGCGCACTCACGCTCGAGGGCCGGAAGCCGGGGCTGCCGCTCGATGGCTTCTTCGCGCTCAATCCCGCCATGCCAAACGTGCACCGCCTCTATCAGGAGGGTCACGCCACCATCGTGCATGCGGCGGCCACGCCCTATCGGGAGCGCTCGCATTTCGACGGACAGGACGTGCTGGAAAGCGGACTCCCCAATCCCGGCGCCATCGATAGCGGCTGGCTCAACCGGGCGCTTGCCGGGCTCGAGCCGAGCCCCGATGCGATTGCGCGCGGCCGCAAAGCCTTTGCGGTCGGGCCGATCACGCCGCTGGTCGTGCGCGGTGCCGCCCCGGTCCTCTCCTGGACGCCGCCGCGCCTGGCGCCGGCCAGCGAGGAGACCATGCTGCGCGTGCTCGATCTCTACCGGCACACCGATCCGACCTTTGCGCAGGGGTTCGAGGAGGGCCTTGGGATCGCTGCCATCGCCAAGGCCGGCGGCATCGCCGACGCCAAACCGAATGCTCCGGCGATCCAGGGTGGCGGCGGCATCGAGCAGGTGCGTTCCTATTTCGCCGAGGCGGCCGGGGCGGCCGCGAAATTCCTCGCGGCGCCCGAAGGGCCGCGCATCGGCGCGCTCGCGTTCGACGGCTGGGACACCCACGTCAATGAAGGCGCCGTGAACGGCCGCCTCGCAGACCTTCTCGGCGCGCTCGACGGCGCCATCGCGGCGATCAAGACCAATATGGGCGACGCCTGGAACGAGACCGTGGTGACCCTGGTGACGGAATTCGGGCGCACCGCCCGCATCAACGGCAACGAGGGTACCGACCACGGCACCGCCACCGTCGCGCTTCTCGCCGGCGGAGCGCTCAAGGGCAGCCGCGTCATCGCCGATTGGCCGGGCGTCAAGGAGGCCGACCTCTACGAAAAGCGCGATCTCAAGCCGACAACCGATCTGCGTGCCGTGCTCAAGGGCCTGTTGCGCGATCACCTGCGCGTCGACGAGAGCGCGCTGACCGCAGACGTCTTCCCGGGCAGCGACGCGATCGCTCCGATGACCGGATTGCTTGCATAGCGACAGGTCGAATCGCGAGGGCCGGAAGGAGTCGGTGGCGCCAGTCTCAGAGCGCAAGGCGAGTTCCGCGACGAGGGGCATGGCTTCGTGCGGCCCGAGAACCGGGTTGCCTTCTTTG
>DATDGG010000566.1:0-4341 GCA_036522235.1 Xanthobacteraceae bacterium | reverse complement strand
TGTCACCACGCTGCCGCTCGCCTATGTGGGCTCGACCAACGAATGGGAATCCGCGATCGAGACCGCCGGTTGCGCCGCCGCCTTCGCCGACAACTATCCGGAGGCCAACGAGGAGACGGTCATCGACTTCCTGTGCTTCTCGGCCGCCAACCCCTCCTCGATCCGCAGTTGCTTCGAGATCGCCCGCAGCAACGCCCGCGCCGTGCGCACCGCGCTCACGGTCGAGATGTGGGACGCCATCAACGGCACCTGGCTCGAGCTCAAGCGTTTCGGCAACGGCCCGACCTCGCGCGAGGAGTTCATGCGCTTCCTGCGCTGGGTGCAGGAGAGCTCGCTGCGCTTCGACGGCTCGGCCTACCGCACGATGCTGCGCAACGACGCCTATTGGTTCTCGCGGCTCGGCGTCTATACCGAGCGCGCCGACAACACCGCGCGCATCCTCGACGTCAAATATCACCTGCTGCTGCCGGCCAACGAGCGCGTCGGCGGACCGCTCGACTATTTCCAGTGGGCCGCGATCTTGCGCTCGGTCTCGGCGCTCACCGCCTATCACTGGGTCTATCGCGAAAGCGTCAAGCCGTGGCTCATCGCCGACCTGCTCATCCTCAAGGACGAGATGCCGCGGTCGCTGGCGAGCTGCTACAGCGCGCTGGTTTCGAACCTCGACTCGATCGCGCGCGCCTATGGGCGCCAGGGCGCGGCCCAGCGCAAGGCCCGCGCCATCCGGGCACGCATCGAGAACAGCCGCATGGAGGAGATTTTCAAGACCGGGCTGCACGAATTCATCGACGGTTTCATCACCGACAACAACGAGCTCGGGGCGGCGATCACGGAGCAATATCTGATGTGAGGCGGTGCTCTTGGATCATCAGGATCGGGCGATCAGGATGTCGGCTGCGGCATGCACGAAGGTTATGGTGGCGGCCTGCGGATCGTCGGCCGCGATGATGCGGTCAGCGACCGCAACCGCGGCCGTGAAGTGATGTGTGTGCCAATGTCCGATCGACGGCAGCGACGGCAGCGTCGCCAAGTCAGGTGCTGGATACGCGCTGATGTAGAAATAGGGCTCATCGTAATAGTCGTCGCCCGGGCTGAAGCCGAGGCCGACGGTGCGCGCGCCCGGCCCGGAACCGAGCGAGATGAGGCTGTCGAGATCGAAATGATGCGGCCAGCAGCGCGCCGGCGGCGCCGCGATGCCGCGCGCCGTGATGCGTTGCCGGGTCTCGCTCAAGATGTCATTGGCGTTCGCAAACCAGGCGGCAAGCTCCCCCAATGCCTCGCCGAGGGCGGCCGCCGCATAGGGCGCGCCGTGTCCGACCGGATGATCGGGCATCTGATAGGGCGACGGCGCGTCGAGCGCCGCGGGGTCGAGGCCGCGGGTGCCAAGCTGACCGCCGAGCCATTCCCGGATGTCCGCGTCGCGTCGCCCGTCGAGGCTGATGGCCTGCCCCCCCGCCCTGCCCGGCCCGTCCCACAGGCGAAGCGTCAGCGCCGTCATCTCCAGTCCGACCACGCTGCCCTGCGACAGCGGATGGGTGGTCAGCCCGCCCAGCGCATCCTCCCAGCCGAAATTGGTGTGGCCGTCATCCGGGCGGGGGGTGACATAGGCCCGGGCTGCGCGGGCAAGCCACTGCACCGCGTAATGGGGCTGCAGGCGGGCCTCGTGCAGGACCCCATGATCGAGGCGCTTGACCTTACGCCACTGCGATCCGCTCATCGGGGGGCCCCCTCCCTGCCGTCCCATATCAGCTGTCTGGGCGGCGATGACAGCCATTTCACCGCGCATGGATTGCGTTTTTCGGTTCTAAAGTGCCAAAACCGTTCCAGGCAATCCCATGCGTCTTAGCATCTCACACAAGACGACCTACATCTACGCGCCGCCCGCAACGCGGGTGATCCAGGTGCTGCGGCTCACGCCGCGCAATCATGACGGTCAGTACGTAGTGAGCTGGCGTATCGACGTATCGTCCGATTGCCGGCTCGACCAGCACGAGGATGCCTTCGGCAATATCACCCATTCGTTTGCGGCCGAGGGTCCCTTGGGCGAGCTCACGCTCATGGTCGAGGGCGAGGTCGAGACGCGCGACGCCCAAGGAGTCGTGCGCGACGCGGTCGAGCGATTTCCGCCGAGCCTGTTCCTGCGCGAGACGGTGCTGACCGCTTGCAATCCCGACCTCGCCGCCTTTGCGGCGACGGCGCGGCGCGGCGCGCGCGAGGACGCCTTGACCGTCCTGCATCGGCTGCTCGAGCACGTGTGCGACGTGATGGAATATGACGAGGATCCGACCTACGAGGCCATAACATCGGCGGAAGCCTTCGCGCGCAAGCGCGGCCGCCGGGCCGACCTCGCTCATGTCTTCGTTACCGCCGCCCGCAGCCTCGGCATTCCCGCACGCTATGTGGGCGGCTATTTCTGCCGCGATGACGGCGCGCCCACGGGCGATGCCGGTCACGCCTGGGCGGAAGCCTTCGTTCCCGATCTCGGCTGGATCGCCTTCGATCCCGCCAACGGCATCTGCGCCACCGACGCCCATGCCCGGGTGGCGGTCGGCCTCGACCATCTCGGGGCCGCGCCGGTGCGGGGCATGCGCTACGGCGGGGGCACCGAGACCCTGGCGGTCAGCATCCGTATCGACCAGGCGTCACGCCAGACGCAGAGCTGAGGCAAGCATTGCTCCCGCGCCGCCGGGCTCGCTATAACAGCCGCCTGAGGTTTACCGGGCGGCTCCCTTGCCATGACCTATTGCTGCGGAATTTTGGTGCGCGACGGCCTGGTCATGTTCGCCGATACCCGCACCAATGCGGGGGTCGACAACATCTCGACCTTTCGCAAGCTGCATGTTTTCACCAATCCCGGCGAGCGCATTTTGGCGATCGCCACCGCCGGCAACCTGTCGATCAGCCAGTCGGTCGTGAGCATGCTGCGCGAGGGGTTCGAAAATCCCAATACGGGCGAGACCGAGACGTTGATGAATGCGCCCACGCTGTTCCAGGCGGCGCAGCGCGTCGGCCGCACCATCCGCGAGATCTTCAATGAGGAAGGCAAGACGCTCGAAGCCTCCGACGTGAAGTTCGACGTCTCGTTCCTGCTCGGCGGGCAGATCAAGGGCGAGCGGCCGCGCCTGTTCATGCTCTATGCCGCCGGCAACTTCATCGAATGCACGCGGGACACGCCGTACCTGCAGATCGGCGAGCACAAATACGGCAAGCCAGTGCTCGACCGCGCCATCACGTTCGATTCCGATCTCTACGACGCGCTCAAGATCGGCCTGGTCTCGGTCGATTCGACCATGCGCTCGAATCTCAGCGTCGGCCTGCCGCTCGATATCCTGGTGGCGCGGCGCGACGCCATGGACGCCGAGCTCAGCTACCGCATCGAGCCGGGCGAGCCCTATTTCCACGACCTGCGCGAACGCTGGTCGGCGGCGCTGCGAGCCGCCCATGCCGCCATTCCGCGGCCCCCCTACAAGACCAATCGCTGAATATTCACGGGTAGCGCGGGCAAATTTATTGCCGCTCTGTTGCGCGCGATGTCCCGGGTTCGGCCGGAGCTCTTTCTGGGCCGATCGGCGAACGTGAATCTTGTGATGGCCAACACATCGCTTGGGCCGTCCCTTTCCTAGGGTGCGGACATCCAAGGGCAATCAGCGCCCTGGAAGCAACCCTTAGGAGAAAGACCATGTCGATCCTGTCCACGCGCAAAGTTCTGACCTGCACCATGTTCGCCGCCACCCTGCTGGCGACCGCCTCTGCGGCGCAGGCCCGGTATTCCTACGGGGGCGTCACGTTCCTCGGCCCGCATTACTCGCCTCCGAGCCACAACGGCCAAGTCGGCAATGTGACGTTCTTCGCTCCGGCTTACACCTTTCAGGGCCACAACGGCCAGATGGGCAACGTGACGTTCTTCGGCGCGCCGCCGACGACGCTGCCGAGCCACAACGGCCAGATGGGCAACGTGACTTTCCTCGGCGGCGTGCAGCCGTACACCTATCCGGGGCACAACGGCCAAGTCGGCAACGTGACCTACTTTGGCTACCGGCCGGCGGGGACCGTGCCCGTGAATACCGTCCCGACGCCCGGCATCGTGCCGATCTGGAAGACCTGGCGACATTGAGCAGGTTCGAATTGTACCCCCGGTGGGTACGCCCGAAGTCCCGCCCAGGCTGGAGCAGCCAACCGGCCGCTCCAGCCTGCGGGACAGGTTGTCGCTGGTCGGCGGCGCTGCGCGCCGCCCATGCCGCCATTCCGCGGCCGCCGTACAAGACCAATCGCTGATTATTTGCAGGTAACGCGGCCAGACTTTGTGCCGCCGAGTAGGCGGCACATCTGCAACGGGCCAGG
>DATDGG010000565.1:0-2119 GCA_036522235.1 Xanthobacteraceae bacterium | reverse complement strand
GGACCACGATCGCCACGATGGTGGCGGATTCCAGGAAGGTGAAGGATTCCGGCGAGATGAATCCCTGCCGGGCGGCAAAGAACGATCCGGCGAAGCCCGCGAACATCGCGCCCATCGCAAACGCGGTGAGCTTGGTATTGGTGGTGTTGATGCCGAGCGAACGGCATGCGATCTCGTCCTCGCGCAACGCCTCCCAGGCGCGCCCGACCGGCAGCCGGCGCAGCCGCACGGTGACGAAGGCGGTCAGCGCCACCAGGGCAAGGATCACGTAGTAGAGGAAGATCGTCCGATAGATCGGGCTGAATTCGAGGCCGAACGTCGCGGCGAAGCCTTCGTCGGTGGCGTTGAAGGGAATGCCGAAGAAGGTCGGGCGCGGAACGCCGGTGATGCCGGCATAGCCGTTGGTGACGGGCACCCAGTTGATGAGCACCAGCCTGACGATCTCGCCGAAGGCGAGGGTGACGATGGCGAGATAATCGCCGCGCAGCCGCAGCACCGGAAAGCCGAGCAGGATGCCCCAGAACGCGGCGAGAATGCCGGAGAGCGGCAACAGCATCCAGAACGTGAGGCCGAAGTTCTTGGCCAAGAGCGCGTAGGAATAGGCGCCGACCGCGTAGAAGGCCACGTAGCCGAGGTCGAGCAGGCCGGCGAGGCCGACCACGATGTTGAGGCCCCAGCCGAGCATGACATAGATCAGGATCTGGATGCCGAAATTGTCGACCCACTTCACGGCCCCGCTGGTCCCGGTGATGGCGAGCACGATCACAGGATAGACGATGACAAAACCGATGCCGAAGGGGGTGAACCATCGCGCCAATGCGGTGCGCAGTCGCGAGGGTGCGCCGGGGGCCGACCGCAAGGCCGCGCGCCCCCGCGCCGGCGCGATCACCAGCGCATAGGCCAGCCGCCCGAGCGCGGCGATGGCGACGAAGGCCGCGAGCAGGCGCCAGCGCGTGTCGAGCACCAAGACGTTGTCGAGGCTCTGAACGGTGACAAAGCCGATCAGCGGCAGGAACAGCCCGAAGGCGAGCAGCGCCGTCCATCCGGCATCGCGGAACGCGCGGACCACGCGCGACTTCGGCTCCGCGCCCATGTCAAACCTTCTCGACGTCCGGGCGTCCCAACAGGCCCTGCGGCAGGAAGATCAAGGTAATGACCAGAATGCAGAACGCCGCCACGTCCTTGTAGTCGATGGAAAAGTAGGCCGACCACAGGGTCTCGATCAGGCCGATGAGCAGGCCGCCGAGCACCGCGCCGGGCAGCGAGCCGATGCCGCCGAGGACCGCGGCAGTGAATGCCTTGATGCCGGGAACAAAGCCGTCGTAGAAGCTCACCACGCCATAATACATGAGATACAACGTCCCGGCGACGGCCGCCAAGGCGGCGGCGATCACGAAGGTGATGGAGATGGTACGGTCGACGTCGACGCCGAGCAGGGCGGCCATTTTCTGATCCTGCTCGCAGGCGCGTTGCGCGCGGCCGAGCGCGGTGCGGCTCACCAGGAAGCCGAAGCCGGCGAGCAGCACGCTGGTCGTGAGCCAGATCGCGATCTGCTTGTAGGATACCGTGACGTCATAGCCGTTGCCGGACATGACGACGATCACGTCGTTGAGCATGGGCGGGATCGATTTGTTGCGCGGACCCTGGGCGACCTGCACGAAGTTCGACAGGAAGATCGACATGCCGATCGCCGAGATCAGCGGGGCGAGCCGGAACGAGCCGCGCAGCGGCCGGTAGGCCACGCGCTCGATGGTCCAGTTCGCGATCGAGGTGAAGATCATGGCGACGACCAGCACGATGACCAGCGCCAGCGCGATCGAGCCGATGCCGAGCCAGGCCGTCAGGAGCAGGAAAGTGACGAGCGCGATGAAGACCGACACCATGAACACGTCGCCATGGGCGAAGTTCACCATGCCGATGATGCCATACACCATGGTGTAGCCGAGCGCGATCAGCCCATAGATCGAGCCGAGCGTCACGCCATTGATGAGCTGCTGGACGAAGACTTCCATGAACCCCTGCGCTCCTTGCGCTGTCCTCGTTGGCCCGGCACCGTCATCGAAGCCGTAAAGCATTTCCGGAACAAGTGAAATTTGGTTCTCCGGCGGAAAAAACCACA
>DATDGG010000564.1:0-26553 GCA_036522235.1 Xanthobacteraceae bacterium | reverse complement strand
GTGAGGTCGTCGGTAACGTGATCGACGTGCGGGGCGTCGCGTCCCTCGAGCTCCCAGTCCTCGCGGAACACCTCGCGGGTGTGCTCCGGCACCACCAGGACCGTGGTCATGCCGAGCTCGTGCGGCACCGCGAGATTGCGCGCCAGGTCCTCGAACATGGCGGCTCTTGCCGGGTCGACCGCGTGGGTCGTCAGGAATCGCGCATAGGTCTGCGGCGAGGGCTTGGGCTCGAGCTCGGCGGCGACGATGTCGAATACGTCATCGAAGTGGCGTTCGAGCTTAAGCCGCGCCAGCACGGCCGCAGCATGGCGCCGCGTCCCGTTGGTGAGGATCAGCTTGCGGCCGGCGAGCTTTGCGATCGCGCGCCCTAAGGCTTCGTTCGGCTCCAGCGGCGAGTGATCGATCTGGTGCACGAAATCGAGGAAGTCATCGGGCGCCATGCCGTGCTCGTTCATGAGCCCGCGCATCGAGGTGCCGTAACGCTTGTAGTAATCCTTCTGCACGCGGAACGCCTCTGCGGGCGGGATCTTGAGGAAGGCCGCGATGTAATCGCGAATCCGTTCGTCCACCTGCTGCCAGAGATTGACGTGATGCGGATAGAGCGTGTTGTCGAGGTCGAAGACCCAGGTGTCGACCGCACCGAAACCGCGGGCAGCGCCGCTCGGCCGATGGCTCATCGGCGCATCACCGGCGCAGCAGGGTGCCGGCGCCGTGGTCGGTGAGCAGCTCCAGCAGGACCGCGTGCGGTACCCGTCCGTCCAGGATGACCACGCCCTCGACGCCCTGCTCGAGCGCGTAGAGGCAGGTCTCGACCTTGGGAATCATGCCCCCCGAGATGGTGCCGTCGGCGATCAGCGCCCGCGCGTCGTTCGCCGACAGCTCGCGGATCAGGCTCTTCGACTTGTCGAGCACGCCCGGCACGTCGGTCAAGAGCAAGAGCCGCTTGGCCCCGAGCGCGCCCGCGATCGCCCCCGCGAAAGTGTCGGCATTGATGTTGAAGGTGATGCCCTCCTTGGAGATCGCCAGCGGCGCCAGGACCGGAATGAGGTCGCGGCCGAGGATCTGGTTGAGCACGGTGACGTCGACCTTCTCGGGCTCGCCCACGAAGCCGAGATCGATGATCCTCTCGATATGCGAATCGGGGTCGACCATGCTGCGGCTGATCTTGCGGGCCAGCACCATATTGCCGTCCTTGCCGCAGAGCCCGACCGCCCGCCCACCGGCGCCATTGATGAAGCCGACGATCTGCTTGTTGATGGAGCCGGCCAGCACCATCTCGACGATCTCGATCGTGGCGGCGTCGGTGATGCGCAGTCCCCCGGCAAATTCCGATTTGATGCCGAGCCGCTTGAGCATCTCGCCGATCTGCGGGCCGCCGCCATGCACCACCACCGGATTGATGGCGGTCTGCTCCATCAAGACGATGTCGCGGGCGAAGCTCTTGGCCATCTCCTCCTCGCCCATGGCATGGCCGCCATATTTCACCACGACGATCTCCTCGTCGTAGCGCTGCATGTGCGGCAGGGCTTCGGACAGAATGCGGGCGATGTCGTGGGGGGAGACGGTTGAGACGGTCATGGCTCAGGCTATGGTTTCGCGACCTTTTAGCTGATTTATTCGCCCGTGCGAAAGGGGGCGACCTGCCGGGGTCGAATCATGCAAAAGCCGCAAGGCGATCTCGCTCATTCCCGCGCGCCGGCAGGCGACCTGCCGGGCCGTGCGCTCGCGGCGCTGTTCGTCGCGGTGCTGGTCGCGGTCGCGGTCCCGATCGTCACGCATCCGCTGCCGCCGCTGTCCGACTACATCAACCATCTCGCCACCGCCCATGTGGTCGACGCCATCGCGAAAGATCCCGATCTCCAGCGCTTCTACCTGGTCGAATGGCAGGCGATCCCCAATCTGATGATGGACCTGGTCGTGCCGGTGCTGCATCGGTTCATGGACATCTATCCGGCGGGCGAGATTTTCACGATCTCGATCTTCGCGGTCATCCTGTCCGGAGCGCTGGCGCTCGGCCGCGCCCTCAACGGCCGCTGGTCGGCGCTGCCGCTCGTTGCGAGCCCTTTTCTCTACTGCGGCGTGCTGCTGGTCGGCGTCATGAACTACCTGTTCGGGATCGGCCTGGCGCTGTGGGGGCTCGCGGCCTGGGTGGCGCTGCGCGAGCGGCCGTGGCCCGCCCGGTTCGCGGCCTCGACGCTGTTCGTGCTGGCGCTCTTCTTCTGCCACCTGTTCGCGCTCGGTCTCTACGGCCTCGAGCTGCTGGCGTTTGAATTGCATCGGCTGTGGTCACGACGCGAGGCGCCTTTGTCCCTGCGCCTCTTCGATTTCTTGGCCACCGGCGCGCCTTTCCTGCCGGCCCTGCTGCTCCTGATCACCGGCCCGACCTGGGACTCGGCCGGCATACCGGCCTATTGGGACCTCTCCGGGAAGGTCGAAGGCTTGATGGCGGCGATCAAAATCTATCAGCCGCTGGTCGCCTTTGGATTGATCGCCTTGCTGGCGCTCGCGGCCGCGCTCGCGCGCTACCAAGGGGCGTTGCACGTCCATCCGGTCGGATGGGCGCTGCTCGCGGTCGGCACCGCGATCTATCTGGCGCTGCCGCGCGTGCTGTTCGCCGCCCATATGGCGGATCAGCGGTTGCCGATCGCGCTTGTCTTCATGCTCGCTGCCTGCATCCGCGTCGACCTGCATCATCGCGCCATGCGGGCCGGCTTGGTGGGGCTCATCGTGGTTCTGCTGGCGCTGCGCCTCAGCGAGGTTCAGATCGTGTGGAACGATCTCGCGCGCGGTCCGATCGAGGCCCGCCACGCCGTGATGTCGATTGCGCGCGGGGCGCGCGTGCTGGTCGCCCACGGGGACCGCGCATCCACCGGATTGATCAGCGACCTCGGTCTCCTCCACATCGCCTCGCTCGCCACCATCGAGCGTTCGGCGCTGGTCTCGACCGCCTTCACGGTCGAAGGCAAGCACATCCTGCAGGTGCGCGAGGAGTTCCGCCCGTTCGTGGACGCGCGCGACGGCACGCCGCCATCGCTGCCCTATTTCATCGCGGCGGCCGCGGGCAGCGGCCCGTATTATTTCAGCGATTGGCCGCGCCATTTCGACAATGTCTTCATCCTGTTCACCAGGCCGGGCGACCCCAATCCCGACCCCGCGCGGCTCAAGCCGCTGGAGGAGGGCCGGCACTTTCAGCTCTATGGCGTCATCGCCCCGCCGTGATCCTCCGGGCGCGGGTCAGACCGACGCCCGCTCGGCCATGAGCCGTGCCACGGCGGCGCGTAGCTCGCCGAGCCCGCTGCCTTCGCGCGCCGAGGTCGTGAGCACGTCCGGAAACGCGGCCGGGTGCGCGGCCAGCGCCGTGCCGACCGTAACCTTGCGGCCGGCGAGCTCGGCGCCCGCGACCGCGTCTGCCTTGGTCAGCACGATCTGATAGTTCACCGCGGCGCGATCGAGCGCCTCGAGAACTTTCTCATCGGGGGGCTTGAGCCCATGGCGGGCATCGACCAGCAGATAGACGCGCGCCAGGTTGGCGCGGCCAACCAGATAGGCATCGATCAGCGCGGTCCAGGCCGCGATCTTGCTCTTGGGGGCGGCCGCATAGCCGTAGCCCGGCATGTCGACCAGCATGAGCTCCGCGTTGCCCGAGAAGAACACGAGCTGCTGGGTGCGGCCGGGCGTGCGCGAGGTGCGGGCGAGCGCCTTGCGGCCGGCCAGCGCATTGATCAGGCTCGACTTGCCGACATTGGAGCGGCCCGCGAACGCGATCTCGATGCCGCGCATCGGCGGCAAGGCCGCGACCGTGTCGGCGGCGGCGGCGAATTGCCAGTCGCAGGCGAACAGCTTGCGGCCGGCTTCGATCTCGGCCGGCGTGAAGTCGGCGGGGTCCATCTCGCCCGCCCCCCTTCCTACCTCCGCGGACGGTCGGGAGGCGGCCCCGGCGGCGGCTTCTTGCGCGTGAACAGCGCCTTGAGGTTGCTCCACAGCTCGATCTTGGCGCCGTGCCGGTTCATGATGAAGCTCTGCTGCGCGACCGAGAGCGTATTGTTCCAGGCCCAGTAGATCACCAGCCCGGCCGAGAAGTTCGCCATCATGAAGGTGAAGATGAACGGCATCCAGTTGAAGATGACCTGCTGCGCCGGATCGGGCGGCGGCGGATTGAGCCGCATCTGCAGGAACATGGTGACGCCCATGATGGCCGGCCAGAGGCCGAGCTGAAGGAACGACCCGATCAGCGGCAGCAGGGTCGGATCGAACGGAATGAGCCCGAACAGGTTGAACAGGTTGGTCGGGTCGGGGGCCGACAGATCGTGGATCCAGCCGAAGAACGGCGCATGCCGCATCTCGATGGTGACCACCAGCACTTTGTAGATCGAGAAGAAGAACGGAATCTGGATCGCGATCGGCAGGCAGCCGGCGACCGGATTGATCTTCTCCTTCTTGTACAGCTCCATCATGGCCTGTTGCTGCTTCACCTTGTCTTCGGCAAAGCGCGTGCGGATTGCCTGCATCTCCGGCTGCACCGCCTTCATCTTCGCCATCGACGCGTAGGATTTGTTGGCGAGCGGCAGGAAGATGAGCTTGATGATGACCGTGTTGATCAGGATGGCGAGGCCGAAATTGCCGACCAGATGGAAGAAGAAATCGATCGCCAGGAACATCGGCTTGGTGATGAAGAAGAACCATCCCCAGTCGATCAGCAGGTCGAAGTGATTGAGGCTGAGCTGCTCGTTGTAGCCGCCGAGACCGACCAGCGGAAAGTTGATGCCGACGGTCGCGACCTCCTTGGCGCCCGCGAACAGCCGCGCATCGGCCGTGCCGCTGCCGCCGGGCGCGATCATCTGCGCATCGAGCAGGTAGTCGGTCTGGTAGGTGTCGAGCGAGCCGATGAGCTGGTAGGAGAACTTGGCATGGACCCTGGCATTGGTGTCGGGCAGCAGCGTCGCCGCCCAATATTTGTCGGTGATGCCGAGCCAGGCATTGGTCGCATCGAAGGTCTTCGGTGCCTTCTCCTTCTTTATGCTCGCGTAGGTCATCTCCTGCGACGCGTCGTCGCCGAACTTGCCGATCAAGCCTTCGTGCAGCACCGAGTAGCCGCTGGTCGGCGGCGTGCCGTGGCGCGAGATCAGCGCATAGGGATAGAGCGTCACCGCGGCCGGGCCGCTATTGGCGACGTCGTCCTTGACGGTGAACAGATACTTGTCGTCGACGCTGACGGTACGGCGGAACACAAGCCCCTCGCCGTTGTCGTAGACGAGCGTCACCGGATGGTTGGCCGACAGCGCCCCGCTGCCGTCCTGGCGCCACACCGTGTCGGGTCCCGGGAGCTTGGCCGACGTTCCGGCAGCCCCGGTCCAGCCGAACTCGGCATAGAACGGCTGCGGGCTGCCCGACGGCGCCAGCAGAACGATCGGCGGCGAATTCGGGTCTACGGTCTCGCGGTATTGAACGAGCGAGAGATCATCGATGCGGCCGCCCATGAGGGCGAGCGAGCCGGCGAGCCGCGGCGTCTCGATGCGGACGCGCGGCGAGGCCGCGAGCGCGGCTTCGCGGGTCAAGGTGACGGTCGCGCTCGGCAGGGCGGGCGCCTGCGGACCGACCTGCGGCGAGGTGCCGGGCTGCGCATTGGGGAGCGGTTGCTGCGTTTGCGTCTGCTGTTGTTGCTGTTGCGCGAGCTGTCGCTGCTTGTCCACCTGCGGGACCGCAAAAATATACCATGCGATCAGGACAAGGCCGGTCAGCGTCAGCGCCAGGAACAGGTTCTTCTGGTCTTCCATTACAATCTAGCCTTGATCTTGGGCCTTGCGGGGCCCTGGCTCCAATCGCCGCAGCGCTGTCTTGAATTCCTCGACCATGCGATCGAACGGCAGCTGCAGGGCGGCGCGCCGCCCGATCAGGACGTAGTCATGACCCAAGCGCAGCCGCCCCCCGGCTGAACGCTTGACGACGTCCTTGAGCCGCCGCCGCACCCGGTTGCGCTCGACCGCCGTGCCGACCTTTTTCGACACGGTAAAACCGACGCGGACCGGGCCCGCCTCGGTTCGCTCACGCGCTTGCAACACAAAGGCCGCGGTGGCGATCTTGCGACCGGCCGCTGCGGCCAAAAAATCGGCTCGCTGCCTCAATCGCTCCATGGAAACCCGCCGGCGGGCGGCAGGCGTCAGGCGCTCAGGCGCTTGCGACCGCGCGCGCGCCGGGCCGCGACCACCTTGCGGCCGCCCGTGGTTGCCATGCGGGCGCGGAAACCGTGCCGACGTTTGCGCACCAAATTGCTCGGTTGATATGTCCGCTTCACGGTTCTTGTCTCCACGGGCCTGTCTTGACAGGCCTTACAGGCCCGCTCAGGCCGCAGTCACCCTGGTCCCCAGATCGGGGGTATTCAAAGTCACGCGGCTTATACGGGAGGGGGGCCTTGGCCGTCAATGCGAGGCGCAATCTCGTGATGATGGCGTGATGAGTCCGGACGTTGGCTTAAAAAGCGGTGAGTTGGCCGTGCCGGCCGCCAGGCCTGGTCGACAGATGGATTGCGTTCCGGACCGTCTGCTCCGAAAACCTTAAGTGAAAAGCCCTGGCCGCGTGGCCCAAGCCACGCCGGGCGCGGACGGAGCATGGCATGGCCGAGACGATCAGACCCGACATTTGCGTCATCGGCGCCGGCACCGCCGGGATGCAGGTGGCGATGCAGGCCGCCGCTTTCGGGGTCCGGGCGGTGCTGGTCGATATCCACGGCGGCGGCCCGGGCGGCCACCAGATGGGGAGCGATGCGCTGCGGGCCGGTCGCCTGCCCCTGGCGGCGCTGCTGGCCGCCGCCAGGCGCGCGCATGGGGTGAGGCAATCGGCGGCCTTCGGGGTCAAGGCCGATCCGGTCGAGATCGACTTTCCCCGCGTGCGCGACCATGTGCGGGGCGTCATAGGGGCGCGTGCGCCCAATCTCGCCCGCGAGCGCCTCGCCGGCCTCGGCGTGCGGATCATCGAAGGCGCCGCACGATTCAAGGACCCCGCTACCCTGGTCGTCGCCGGCGACCTCGAGATCGCGGCCCGGCGCTTTGTCATCGCCACCGGCTCTTCCTCCGCGCTGCCGCCGATCGCGGGGCTCGAAGACGTGCCGTATCTCACGGCCGAGACGGCGTTCGATCTCACGGCCTGCCCCGGCCATCTCATCGTGATCGGGTCGGGCGCCGTCGCGCTCGAGTTCGCACAGGCGTTCCGCCGCCTCGGCGCCGAGGTGACCGTGGTGGATGCGGCCGAGCCATTGGGGCAGGAAGATCCCGAATGCGCCGCGGTGGTGCTCGACCAGCTCGCGCGCGAGGGCGTCCGCATCCGCAGCGCCGATATCACCCGCGTCGAGGAGGCGCCCCCGCATTCGAAGCTCAAGGTGCAGGTCCGCCTCGCCGGCGAGGGCGGCGAGGAGACGGTCGCCGGCAGCCATCTGCTGGTCGTCGGGGCACGCTGGGCCAATGTGGTGGGGCTCGGGCTCGATGCCGCCGGCATCAAATATGACGAGCACGGCGTCGCGGTCGACAAGGGCCTCAAGACCACCAACAAACGTGTCTATGCCATCGGGGACGTCACCGGCGGCGAGCAACCCCCGCACGCGGCCGACCATCAGGCGGGCCTCGTCGTCCGCAATGCAGTGTTCCGGGCGCCCGTGAGGTTCGACCCGGAGGCGACCACGCGGGTGACCTTCACCGATCCCGAGCTTGCCCGCGTGGGCCTGACCGAGGCGGTGGCGCGCCGCCGCGACCATAAGATTCGCGTGCTGCGCTGGCCCTATCGGGAGAACGACCGCGCCCATGCGGAAGGCGAGGTGAGGGGGCACATCAAGGTCGTGACCAACGCCGGCGGCCGGATTCTCGGCGTCACTATCGTGGGTGCCGGCGCCGGCGAGATGATCCCCACCTGGACGCTCGCGATCGCCAAAGGCGCCGATATTGGCCTTATTGCCGGTATCGTGGTGCCGTATCCGACCCTGGCGGAGATTGGAAAATACGCGGCCACAACCTATTTCATGTCGGGTTTGACGAGTTCATGGGTGCGGCGCATCATCGCTTTGCTGCGTCGTTTCGGCTGAATCGTCGCGTAGCAGCAACAAGGTTTCATCGATGATCGATCGACCCGCTGCGGCGGATGAAGCGGCCTGCAAGCCGCGCCTGGGGCTGTCGGGCAAGCTTCTCATCCTCACGGTCCTGTTCGTGATGATCGCGGAGGTGCTGATCTATGTGCCGTCGATCGCCACCTTCCGGCACAATTGGCTCAACGATCGCCTGTCGGCCGCCTATACGGCCGCGCTGGTGCTGGAAGCGGCGCCCGGGGTGCCCGACAATATCGCCCGCCAGATCCTCGACAGCATCGGGGCGCGCGCCGTCGCCATGAAGATGGGGACGCAGCGTCGCCTCTTGGCGGCCTCCGACGTCCCGCCGGCGGTCGATTACGACATCGACACACGCAACATGTCGCTGACGCGCGAGATCACCGACGCGTTCGGCACGCTGGTGCGCAGCCGCGACGTCGTGTTGCGCGTGATGGGGCCGGCCCCGATGGGCGGCGAGTTCGTCGAGATCGTCATCGACGAGGCGCCGCTGCGCAGCGCCATGTTGCGCTATTCCGGTACGGTGCTGCTGATCTCGCTCCTGGTTTCCGGCATTGCGGCCATGCTGGTCTATCTGTCGCTGCACCATCTGTTCGTGGGGCCGCTGCGCCGGATCACCGCCAATATGATGACGTTCCATGGCGATCCGGAGAATCCCGCGCGCATCATCGTCGCGTCCCGGCGCGGCGACGAGATCGGTACCGCCGAGCGCGAGCTTGCAGCCATGCAGAGCGATCTCGTCTCCATGCTGCAGCAAAGAAACCGGCTGGCCGCGCTCGGGCTCGCGGTCTCCAAGATCAACCATGACCTGCGCAATCTCCTGTCCTCGGCGCAGCTGTTCTCGGACCGCCTGTCGAGCCTGCCCGACCCGCACGTCCAGCGCTTCGCCCCCAAGCTGATGCGCGCGCTCGAGCGCGCCATCGCGTTCTGCCAGTCGACCCTGTCCTATGGCCGCGCCCAGGAACCGCCGCCCGATCGCCGGATGACCGAGCTTGCGCCCTGCATCGAAGAGGTGCGCGAGACGCTCGGCCTCGAGCCCGATGCGCATATCCGCTGGATCAGCGCGGTCGAGCGCGGCCTCACGGTCGACGCCGATCCCGACCAGCTCTTTCGGGTCCTGCTCAACCTCGCCCGCAACGCCATGCAGGCGCTCGAGAGCCGCGCCGAGCGCGACCCCGGCCGCGACCAGGTCCGCTTCACCGGCTGCCGCGAAGGGGCGGTCGTGGTGATCGAGGTCTCCGACACCGGGCCGGGCATCAGCGAGACCGCGCGCGCGCATCTGTTCGAAGCGTTCCAGGGCTCGACCCGCACCGGCGGCTCGGGCCTTGGCCTCGCGATCGCGGCCGAACTGGTGCGCGCCCATGGCGGCGAGATCAGGCTGGTCGAGGGCACGATCGGAGCGACCTTCCGGGTCACCATCCCGGACCGCACGGTCGACCTCAAGGCGCGCCGCGGCGAGCGGGTGCGCGCGTAGCAGAGGTCAGATGCCACGGGCTCACGGTTCTGACCTTCGCGCTCCGTCAACGCATGATGCCGAGTTCAGTTTTGTTCATCTCTCTGAATCCAATCTGAACCCGTTGCTCAGACCGGGTTCAGTGCCTCCCCGCTAATGGTGAAGCGCGACTTCAACTTTGGCGCATTCGGCTCGGCGCTCCTCGGCGCCGCGCCGTGAATGGGGAGGATCACACATGCTTCGCAAGACCATCATCGCACTCGCTGCCGCCGCCACGCTCGGCGTCGGCGCGCTCGCGTCGAGCCCGGCATCGGCGCATTGGGGCGGCGGCTGGCACCATATGGGCTTCCACCACGGCTTCTTCTTTCATCGTGCCTTTGTCGGGCATCCGTTCTTCTTCCGCCGCCACTTCGCCTTCGTCGGCGGCCCGCTCTACCTCGACGACGACTACGGTTGCTGGCGCATTCGTCGCGTCCCGACCTACTGGGGCTGGCGGTGGCGGCGTGTGTGGGTGTGCGGCTGAGCTCGACGCGCGACGTTGCGCCCGCGAGCGGCCCGGCCTCGCCCTGCGAGGCTGGGTGATCATTGAACTTGCGCAATCCGAAAGCGCGAAGCGGGGGAGCCCGCGACGCCGGCGTTCAAAAGGACGGGCGCAAGTCTATCGGAGGTTCATTTTGACAGTCACCGATTCCATCATTCACTGCTGCCAATGCTCGAATGGCCAAGGATGCTTTTTGCTGTTCGCCAAGTCGGGATTGTTGGCCGTGACTTCAGGCCTGCCATTCAGCAATCTTTCGACCACCTCGACGCCCTGCATGAAGGAATGATCTTGATTTGAAACCTCATACCTCCACATTCCAAATCGCCCGCGCGAATATACGCCGCAACGCTCGAATTCCGGGATTATTTCACGCAAGGTCTCATCTCTGTGCAGGCCGGGCGTTGGGTACCCGTACGGCGCGCGGTAGGACCAGACAGTGACGATGTCGCTTCGGTCGGAAATCAACCGAGTGTTCAATGCGCCTGTAATGACCTCCTCGACGAGGGAAGCTTGGTCGATTCGCTTATGAGGCGATTCGGATACCTCACACATCAGAGACCAGTTTTGATTCGGATCCGGTACGTTCGCTGGCGAATAGTTGCTAAATACGGTGGCACGGTAGAACGGGCAGTTATCTTCAGGAAAATATATCCAGCATTTTGTGGCAAGGTCCGGCTTTGGACGTCCTCGCATCCCGAGGCCGACGATATTGCAGCTGGAGTGCAATAGGCCCTTGTTCGCCATCGGGATCAGGTCCGCACGACGTGACACTTTGATCAACTCGGGCAGCGGCATGGTCGATATTAAGGTGCCATATGTAATGACATGACCGTCCGCGGTTTGCAGGCTTTGATTGTTTAGATCAATATCGACAACCCGAGCCGAGAAATTCAAGGCATGAGACGGCAAGGAGGCGGCACAGGCTTCCCAAATTGCGCCGGTCCCGCCCACCTTCGGAAACTGAAAGGTATTATTCGGACCCCAGGATACATCGTCCCGGCCAAATACCAAATTTCGAAGGACGCGCGACAGATCGGTTAGGGCGACCCGCTCCCCCACCCATGAGGCATTCATCATTTCCGGTGGAAATGCCCACACCTTTTTGTTGTAAGGGCGCATGAACACGTCGGCCAAGCCGGGGCCGAAATTGGCATCGATCCAAGCGCCAAAATCGCCAGGCCTGGAGCGTGGCTGTCGAATGATGCCGAGCAAGCCCTGCAAGCAGTTGTCCAAGTCCTCCGGAGGCAACCGATGAACATTGTTTTGCAATGGATAGGGAATGAATCGTTCGCGCATCCAGACCCATGATTCGCGTTCATGTCGCAGCCACCCATCCTCGCCCAGGAATTCCAGCATGGCATCGTCAAATAGCTTGTAATGCGAGAACTGAACGTGACCACCGATGTCCCACGTGAAGCCGGCTGCATCCTTGAAAGATCGAGCCAATCCTCCCGGCCGATCCAATTCTTCGAGCAACACCCAATCGTCGCGACCACAAGAGGTCAAATGACGTGCGGCCCCCAGACCCGTGCATCCGGCGCCGACAATGACGATGTCTTTCGTAGTGCGCTTAGGGAGCTGCATGCGATTTACATATCCTACAAAGAATCGACGCGAAGGACTGAGCTTGACTGTTCGTTCAAAATCGGTACCTCAATCTCAGACACTTCATTCATTTTGCCCAGGCATATATTCTGAGATTCAGCATCACCGATCGCTGGGACTTCATCAAGGACGAGGATTCCCGGCTCCAAATGAGCAGCCACCGCGAATGCAAGCCTCACATACATGCCAGAGGAACCGGCGACTTCTGCGGGGCTGGCGTCCGGCGAGAAGTAGCCGATTACGAGTGGTGCATGCGGCGAGGGTTGTTGGCGTCCTCGCCGCGGTTTCTGGCGGATTCATTCTGACAGAAGCCTGACAAAGAATTCCAAACCACAGGGATGCCGCGCGCCGGGGAGCCCATTCTTGGGGCCGGCCGCTGCGGCCGCCGCTTGTGCACTGGCCGGCTTAGGAGGCAAACTGACGGCACGGCGTCCCTGGCCGGGACGCGAGGGAACGTCGCATGAAACGCTTTCTGCTGGCTGCGCTGCTGGTGGCGATCGTCGCTTGCGGTTATTATTCCCGCGGCCTGCTTTTCGGGACCGAAACCGAGACCCGCGCCGCGCGTCCGGCGCCGGCGCAGCTGGTGGTGGCCGATACCGCGGCGCAGGAGCCGACCCCGATCCTGGTCACCGGGATCGGCACCGTCCAATCGATCGCGACCGTGATGATCAAGTCGCGGATCGACGGCGAGATCGCCAACGTCAATTTCGAGGAGGGCCAGGAGGTCAACGAGGGCGATATCCTGTTCACCCTCGATGACCGTGCGGTCCGCGCGCAGCTCGACCAGGCCGCGGCCAATCTCGAGCGCGACCGCGCGCAGCTCGAACGCAACCAGCTGGAGGTCAAGCGCCAGACCGAGCTCGCCGGCCGGGGCGTGGCGTCGGCGCAGAAGCTCGAAGACGTGAAGACGAGCGTTGCCGTCTCCGAGGCGACGGTCCGCGCGAGCCAAGCGACCTTGGAGAACGCCCGGGTCAACCTGAACTACACCACCATCCGCGCGCCCATCACCGGGCGGACCGGCTCGGTCGCCTTCAAGCGCGGCAATGTGGTCAAGGCGGTCGATACCGCGCCCGCGGTCGTGCCCTTGGTGACCATCACGCAGCTGCGGCCGATCTATGTCGCGCTCACCGTGCCGGAGCGCCATCTCGCCGATCTGCGCGCCGCCATGGCGGCCGGACCGGTGCCGGTGGTCGTGACGATACCCAATCAGCCGCAGACGCCGATCTCCGGAACGCTCACCTTCATCGACAACCAGGTCGATGTCGCGACCGGCACGATTTCGCTGAAGGCGAAATTCGCCAACGGCGATGACCGGCTGTGGCCCGGTCAGTTCGTCAACGTCACCTTGACGCTCGGAATTCAGGCCAACGCCATCGTGGTGCCGGGCGCCGCAATCCAGGCCGGGCCGAATGGTCCCTATGTGTTCCTGGTCCGGCCGGACTTGACCGCCGAGCTGCGCCTCGTTCGGGTGGAGCGAACGCTGAAAGACAAGGCTGTGATCGCCGAGGGGCTCGTCGCCGGTGACCGCGTCGTGGTCGACGGCCAGATGCGGCTCGGCAACGGAACCCGCGTCGCCGTGCAGGGCGCGCCGCCGCCGAAGACGCAGCCCGCCCCGGTGGCGGAGCGCGCGCCATGACGCTCCCGACCCTTTGCATCGAGCGCCCCGTCATGACGACGCTGTTGACCTTGGCGATCCTGCTGGTCGGCGTGGTCGGCTACGGCTTTCTGCCGGTCGCGGCGCTGCCGCAGGTCGACTTCCCGACCATCCAGGTATCGACCAGCTTGCCGGGCGCGAGCCCGTCCACGATGGCGTCGGCGATCGCCACGCCGCTGGAACGGGAATTTTCCGCCATTGCGGGGGTCGACTCGATCACCTCGGTGAGCGGGCTCGGCACCGGCCGCATCGTCGTGCAGTTCAACCTCAACCGCAATATCGATGCCGCCGCGCAGGATATCCAGGCCGCGATCGCCAATGCCTCGCGCAAGCTGCCGGCCGAGATGACGACGCCGCCCTCCTATCGGAAGGTCAATCCCGGGGCGTCGGCGGTGCTGCAATTGACGCTCACCTCGGCGAGCCTGCCGCTGTCGACGCTCAACGAATACGCGGAGATCAATATCGGCCAGCGGCTCTCCACGTTGCCGGGCGTGGCGCAGATCTCGATCTTTGGCCCGCAGAAATTCGCCGTCCGTGTGCAGGTCGATCCGGATTTGCTGGCGATCCGCGGCATCGGCCTCGACGAGGTCCAAAGAGCGCTGGCCGCCGCGAGCTCCACTACCCCGGTCGGTGCGCTCAGCGGGCCGCAAAAGGCCGCGACCCTGCAGGCCGATACCCAGCCCACGCGGGCCGCCGGCTACGAGCCGCTGATCATCGCGTACCGCAACGGCGCACCCGTGCGGCTCAGCGATGTCGCCCGCGTGATCGACAGCGTCGAGGCCAACAAGAACGGGAATTGGTACAACGGCAGGCGCGCCATCACGGTCGCGGTCTCCCGGCAGCCGGATGCCAACACCGTCGAGGTGGTGAATCAGGTCAAGGCCTTGATCCCGGCCTTCCGCGCCGAGCTTCCGGGCGCCGTCGAGATCAACGTGCTCAATGACCGCGCCGCGCCGATCCAGGCGGCGGTCACCGATGTGCAGCACACGCTGGGCCTCACCATCGTCCTCGTGGTGCTGGTGATTTTTCTATTCGTCCGGCGGGTCTCGGCGACCATCATCCCGGCGCTCGCGCTTCCGGTATCGATCGTCGGCACCTTTGCGGTGATGTATCTCGGCGGGTATTCGCTCAACAACGTGTCGCTGATGGCGCTCACGCTGGCGGTCGGGTTCGTGGTCGACGACGCCATCGTCATGCTCGAGAACATCGTTCGCCACAGCGAAGCCGGCATGGATCCCATGGAGGCGGCGCTCAAGGGCTCGCGCGAGATCACATTCACCATCATTTCGATGACCATTTCGCTGGTGGCGGTCTTCATTCCGGTGTTCTTCATGGGCGGCGTGGTCGGGCGCGTGTTCCACGAGTTCGCCATCGTGATCGGCATGGCCATTCTGGTCTCCGGCTTCGTATCGCTGACCTTGACGCCGATGCTGTGCAGCCGATTCCTGCGCCCGCCCGCGGCGCACGCCGAAGAGGGTGTGTTCACGCGCGCCTTGGAGCGTGGTTTCGCCGCGATGCTTGCGGTCTATGAGCGGTCGCTCCGATGGGTCCTGCGCCATTCGCGCCTCACCATCGGCGTGACGCTGACGACGATCGCGCTCACCGGCGTGCTGTTCTACTACGTCCACAAGGGCTTCTTCCCCATCGAGGACACCGGCTTCATCGTCGGCGGCACCGAGACCGCGGAGGATACGTCCTACGGCGGCATGGTGGAGAAGCAGCTCAAGGTCGACGCCGTCATCCGGGCCAATCCCTACGTGGTGGCCTACAACATGGAGGTCGGCGTCGGCGGCAGCCGCATGGGGATCAACAGCGGGGATCTCTACGTCCAGCTCAAGCCGCGCGACCAGCGTCCCCCCATCGGCGAGGTGATTCAACAGCTGCGCCGCGAGGTTGCGGCGGTTGCCGGCGTGAACGTCTTCCTGAACCCGGTGCAGAACCTCAACATCGGGGCGCGTCCGAGCAAGAGCCTCTACCAGTACACGCTGCAGGCCGGCAATCTCGACGATCTGTTCCGTTTTGCGCCTCTGGTCGACGCTGAAATCCGCAAGCTGCCGGGGCTCCAGGACATCAGCTCCGACCTGCAGATCAGGTCACCGCAAACCGTCCTCAACATCGACCAACAGAAGGCGGCGACGCTCGGCCTCACCGCGGAGCAGATCCGCACCACCCTCTACAACTCGTTCGGATCACGGCAAGTGGCGACGATCTACACCGCGAGCAATGATTACGCGGTCATTCTCGAGCTCGGGCCGTCGTATCAGGAAAGCGCCGAGGCCTTGTCGAAGACCTTCGTGCGCTCCTCGGCGGGCCAGCTCGTGCCGCTCGGAACGGTCGCCACCGTGACCCAGGGCGCCGGCCCCTTGACCGTGAACCACCAGGGCCAGCTCCCGGCGGTGACGATCTCCTTCAACCTGGCGCCGGGCGTGGCGCTCGGCGATGCGATCAACCGCATCCAGGACATGGAGCGGCGGCTGGTGTTCCCGCCCACCATCACGGCGGGGTTCTCGGGGACCGCGCAGGTGTTTCAGCAATCGCTGCGCGGCCAAGGCTGGTTGTTGCTGGCGACGGTGGTGGTGATCTACATCGTGCTCGGCATCCTGTACGAGAGCTTCATCCATCCGATCACCATTCTCTCCGGCCTGCCGGCGGCCGGCGTCGGCGCGCTCTTAACCCTTTGGGCGTTCAACATGGAGCTCAGCGTGATCGCCATCATCGGCGTCATCATGCTGGTCGGGATCGTCAAGAAGAACGCCATCATGATGATCGATTTCGCCATCGAGGCGCAGCGCAACCTCGGCGAAGCGCCCGAGCGGGCGATCTATCGGGCCTGCATCCTGCGCTTCCGTCCCATCATGATGACCACCATGGCGGCGATCATGGGGACGTTGCCGATCGCGCTCGGGCTCGGCGCCGGCGCCGAGCTGCGCCAGCCATTGGGCATCGTCGTGGTCAGCGGTCTCCTGACGTCGCAGCTTCTGACCCTGTTCATCACGCCGGTCATCTATTTGTCGCTCGAGGACGCGCGGACCGCGGTCCTGCGGGCGTTCCGGGGCGTTCCGCCCGTGCGGAGAGCCTCGAGCCAGCCGGCGGAATGAGCGCGGCGTGATGCGGAACCGATTGCCGGGGCGATCACGACGATCTCACGAGCTTCCCGGCTCAACGCGAAAGCTTCTCGGCGCCTCCCCGCGCTGCTGAATCTCCCACATCGTTGTGTAAGCTTGCTCGACGTGCCGGCGAAATCGATCAGTGTCAAATAACGAACAGGTTGATCGATTCTGCTCGAGCCGATGCCGGAAGTCGTGGAGAAGCGGCGCATCGATTGCGAGGCGCAGGCCCAAAGCTTCGTATTCGCCGAGGTCGCTTGTGACCATTTCCGGAACGCCCGCGGCATGCAGCAGGCTCGCACCCACCCGGCCCGCAAAGGTGCCCCCGCGGCACGTCAGCAAGGGTAGTCCCGCCCAAAGCGCGTCGCTCGCCGTGGTATGGGCGTTGTACGGCAGCGTATCCACGAAGAGGTCCGCCACGCGGTGACGGGCCAAGTGATCCTCATATGGCAGCCTGGGCGCGAAGATCAATCGCGCCGCCTCGATGCCTCTCGCTGTCGCCTGTCGGCGCAGATTGATCATCGCATCATCATTCCCGCGCAGCAACCACAATACGCTTCCCTCGACGGCCGTGAGCAGGCGCATCCAGACGTCGAACACAGGCGCAGTAATCTTGTAATTGTTGTTAAAGCAGCAAAAAACAAATCCTTTGTCCGGCAATCCGGTCTCCCGCCGCGTCGGCGTGTGGGCCGCGATCGTCCGTTTCGAGTCGTTGACCTGATAGCACTCCGGAAGATGGACGATCTTCTCCTGGTAGAACGGCTGTTGGTCGAATGGCAGGACGATGCTGTCGGCGATCACGTAATCGATGAAGTCGGCGCCCATCGTTCCCGGAAAGCCGAGGTAGCTCGCCTGGACGGGCGCCGGTCTGTGGGCAAGAATGCCGGGACGCGCGCCTTGGGTATGCCCCTTCAAATCGACCGCAATGTCGACCTCCAGATCGTTGAGTAGTTTCGCAACCTCGAGATCGCTCCTCGATCTGACATCGTGGAATTGATCGAACGCCCTGACGAGCCGCGCGCGCATGCTGCTGTCGTCGTCGGGGCCGAAGGAAATTCCCACGGTTTCGAAGCGCGAGCGATCGTGCAGCTCGAACAGGCCCGCCATCAGGAAGGCGGTCGCATGCCGATGAAAATCCGCCGACAGATAGGCGATCCGCAGCTTCTGGCGGCGCCGGATCGCCCCCGTCCATAGCGGGACCCGCACTGGAATCTCGCGTCCGACAAACGTCTTGGCGCCTTCCAACTGCAACGCCGGATCGCTGCCGTAGACCAGCAACCTGAACGGATTGATGATCGATCGGCGCTGCCTGATGCGGCTCTCCAGGTGGCCGGCGATCACCGTGGTCCGCGCCCAGTCGCAAGCGGCGAGCGCCGCATCGGCCATCCCGTCGAACACGCATCGATGGCCAGGATCGAGCGCCAACGCCTTCTCGTAGCTGGCGAGTGCTTCGGCCGGGCGCTCCAGGTCTCGAAGCACATTGCCGCGATTGTTGAGGGCATCGGCGTCGTTCGGTTCAACAGCCAGAGCCCGGTCGAAGCTTGCAAGGGCCTCACCCGGGCGCCTGAGGCTCTGGAGCACATTGCCGCGATTGTTGAGGACAGCGGCGAAGTCCGGCTTGATGGCCAACGCTTTGTCATAGACGGCGAGCGCGTCCTCGCGGCGCTGAAGCGCTTCCAGCACGAGACCGT
The DNA here is from genome assembly GCA_036522235.1 of Xanthobacteraceae bacterium. Lineage (GTDB taxonomy): Bacteria > Pseudomonadota > Alphaproteobacteria > Rhizobiales > Xanthobacteraceae > VAZQ01. The sequence continues at coordinate 8,416 of DATDGG010000564.1, read as the reverse complement.
AGTCCAAGAGCGCAGGCGGAGAATTCGGATTCTCTTTCAGCGCCGCACCGATCAGGGAGAATGCCTCGGCCAGGCGTCCTTGTTGGTATCGCACGAGCCCGAGCAGGCGCAGCGCGTCGAAATGGTCAGGCCGTGCCTGAAGAAGCTGCGAATACAGGGCTTCAGCCGCCCCAAGGTTGCCGCCGGCGTGCAGTTGAAGCGCCTGCTGGAGCATGTCGGATGAGTCGTGCATGTTCGGAGACCGGGACTCTGACCGCGAGATCATCGCCCAAGCCCACGACGATTTCCAGGAAGGTGCTCCGGGACCGGGCGCAGGCGAAGGGAGGAGGCATGCGAGGACTCGGGCCCGCGCGGTAGGGCCCCTGGTAACGCGTGACGAACGTTTTCGGCGGCCCGCGGATCGGCTATCATCAATCCGGCGGGAAAAGCCCCCAAATCTTGACCCTCCAGGGTGGGGCTAGTTGGGGCGATTTTCTGCCACAATTGGGGGGTTCCTCGGGCGGCCGATGCGGGAGAGGGACATGCGAAGCGCACGATGCCTTGCGGGCGCCGCCCTGGTGAGCGCCGCATTGCTGCCGGCGGGGCCGGCGGCGAGCCAGTTCGATCCGTTCAAGGCGTTGCGGGGAGACAAAGGATCGCCGGAGTTCTGGAAGGCCTGCGAGGGCCAGGACGGCATTGCGCCCGACAAGCGGGTCGAGGCGTGCAGCGTGGTGATCGACTACGGCGGCGAGCTCGATGTCAATCGGGCCGGTGCCTACGTCAACCGCGGCAATGCGCTGCGCGAGACCGGCGAGCTCGATCGCGCCATCAAGGATTTCAACCAGGCGATCACGATCGACAAGAAGGTTGTCGGCGCCTATCTGGGCCGCGCCGAGGTGTTCGTCGCCAAGGGCCAGCTCGATTTCGCCATTCTTGATTACAATCAAGCCGTCAAGCTTAATCCCAAGGACGTGACTGCCTACTTCAACCGCGGCACCACCTATTCCAAGCAAGGCCAGTACGACCGCGCCATCCAGGACTTCGACCAGGCGATCCGCCTCAACCCCAGTTACCACGTGGCCTTCAACGGTCGATGCTTCGCACGCGCCAAGGCCGGCCAGGCGCAGCTCGGGATGGCGGATTGCGAGGAGGCGCTGCGACTGCGGCCCAATGACGCGGACTATCTCGACACCCGTGGCTTCGCCAATCTGCGGCTCGGGCAGCTGGATCGCGCCATGGCCGACTACGGCGACGCGCTCGACATCAACCCGAAGCTTCCCTCATCGCTCTACGGCCGCGGCCTGGCGCGGCTGAAGAAGGGCGACCGACGCGGCAGCGCCGACATCGCGGCCGCGAAGGCGATCGACGCCGGCATTGCCGAGGAGTTCGCGCGCTACGGCGTGAAATGACCACGCCCCCTCGGCCCCGAAATTAACCAATGCGGCGGCGGCCTCTCTGTTTGATTGAGCGTCTCTGGAGCCCCAACAAAGAGGTTGTGAGCGCCGCGGCGGCGGGCTAGTGTCGGGCCGGGAGTGAAGGGCACTCTTGACGTAAATCCGTGATGTGAATCTGCGATCAGTGAGGACGGGAGGAAGCCTATGCGTATCGCTACTCAACTGCTGGTCTCGGCCGCCGTCGGACTGTCGGCATTCGCCGGCGCCGCCAATGCCGCCGAGCTTCGGCAAATCGGGACCATCTCTATACCGGGAGCACCGTTGAACTCGTTCGACATCAGCTGGATCGACCAGTCCACCGGCATGTATTACCTGGCCGATCGGAGCAACAAGGGTATCGACATCATCGATACCAAGAAAGGCGCGTTCGTGGGGCGGGTCGAAGGCATGGTCGGCCCGATCATGAAGAAGGACGGGACCTGCTGCAACAACGATAAGTCCGGTCCCAACGGCGTGCTGACCATCGCCGGCAAGGAGGCCTGGGTCGGCGACGGCGACTCGACCGTCAAGGTGATCGACCTGAAGACGATGAAGATCACCGATACCATCAAGACCGGCGGCGAGGCGCGCGCCGACGAGCTCGGCTACGATCCCAAGGATCAGATCATCGCCATCGCCAACAATGCCGACGAGCCGCCGTTCCTGACCTTCATCTCGGCCAAGCCGGGCCACAAGATTCTCGGCAAGCTGGTGATGGAGCATTTCACCGACGGCATGGAGCAGACCGCCTACAATCCGGCTGACGGGCTGTTCTACACCGACGTTCCGGAGCTGGACAAGGACAAGACCAAGGGCGGCCTGCTGGTCACCGATCCGAAGACGCAGAAGGTGGTGAAGATGATCCCGGTCGACAGCTGCATCCCGCACGGGATCGCGTTCGGCAAGGACGGGATGGTTTTCCTCGGGTGCAATGCGGGTGTCCCGCGCCTGGGGCTGCCGGCCAAGCAGGTGGTCGTCGATACCAAGTCCGGAAAGACCGTAGCCGAGATTACCGGCATCGGCGGGTCGGACGAATCGGCCGTCAACAACAAGCTCGATCAATATTACGGGGCGCTCAACGGCAATCCCGACGGGCCCATCCTGGCGGTCGTCGACGCCAAGAACAACAGGCTCATGCAGAAGATTCCGACCGGACCGGGTGCGCACTCGGTCGCGGCCAACGAAGCGAACGGTCGGGTCTATGTCCCGATCGCGGTCGAGGCTGGCCCGCTGAAGGGCGGATGCGGCTGCATCGCGGTCTACGGCACGGAATAATCCCGACTGCATTCGTCGATGCTCTGATGCGCGGGCTTTTGCCCGCGCATTTTTTTGCGGCGCCGTGCATGGCAGCGCGAGCTTCCGCCGCGGGATTTCGACAAATCGGGCCTCTGACGCGTATCCATTAGAACAAATCTTATCCATTAGAACAAATCTTACAAATCTGTATCCTGACAAGTCCGTAAGGTCGGGAACGAAAGCGCGAGCCTCAGGTTGTCGACGTCAGGTGGACAAACCGGAGATGAACCATGTTGACGAAAAACACGATTGCCCTTGCGGTGGCGGCCGTAATGACCTTGGGCGTTGCCTCCGCGGCCCAGGCGAGCGACCATGAGAACCAATCAGGTGGGTACAGGATCGGTCCTCTGGGGCAGCATTTTGGACCCGTGCGCGGGCCGGCATTCGGATTTGCATACGCGCCCCGCTGGTATGACCGCGGTGACTTCGCCTACATGCCGCGACACCACCGCATGTGGCATTACGGGTATTGAGAAGCAGCGAGCTCTCATAATGAAGCTCGTCGAACCGTGCCTCCGTTGATCCGGGGCACGGTTCAGAATCGCATTTTTGCATCAAGCGCGGTGCCCCACAGGTACTTTCGCGGCAAACGATTCTGACAATCCGTAAGGTTGGGAACGAAAGGCGGATCCGCCGAGTTGTAACGTATAGGACTGCCAAACTTGGAGATGAAACATGATTGAGAAAAGCACGATAGCTGCCGCGGCGGCTGCGCTTATGCTCGGCGCCGTTTCGGTCGCCCAGGCAGGCGACAACAACTCGGGCGACTATTCCGGCGGCTCCCGGATCGGCCCGCTGGGGCAGGTGTTTGGATCGCCGCGCGGAGCCGCGTTCGGTTTCGCCTACGCGCCCGGCTGGCACCGGAATTGGGACCGGGACCGTGATTTCGCTTACGCGCCCGGACACCGCCGGATCTGGCGTAACGCATATTGAGAGGTTGATCGCCAACAGTAACTAACAGAGCAACTGATCTGAGCAACTGATCTGAGCAAGTGATCTGACTTGGGCCGTGCCTCCGCTGAACCGGAGGCACGGCTCATTTTTTTTCGGGCGAGGGCCGAGTGAGGCGCCCCGCGTGTCCGGCAACTACGTGGTTATGCAGATGTTGCGCGCGAAAATATGGAGAAGTTACGGGAATGGAATGACAAATTTACTTGAGCCGATTGAGAGATGGACTTTAGCGTCAGCTCGGCGGTGAAAGCCGGCATCCGGCTGGACAGCAGCAACTTCGGATGTCGTCGCCAATGCTGATGTGAATCATGTCGCCGACGACCAGCCTCCCGCCTCAGTTGACCTCCGATCTCGGCGGCGCGAGCAAGACCTCGTACTACCGGCCCGGGCAGCTTCCCGCTGAATCGATTGTCGCCGTCTCGGCGGACGAGCGCGCCCGCGGGCAGCTTGGTGCCGAGGCTGCGCCTGCGGCGCAGGCGGCGTTCCGCCAGCACGGCTGCCTCCTGCTACGCGACCTGTTCCCGCCCGCGCTCATCGCGGCCATGCACGCCGACTACGTCGCGCGCTACGGAGCGCTGGACGCGCGCGCGATGCGCGAACAGTCGATGCTGCCGCCGCCCAATCCGATCGTCGCGCGCGGCGAGGGACGCTATCAGATTACGCCGCGGATCAGCGGCGCCTTCGCGGCGCCGGGGGTGTTTGCATATCCGCTCCTGCGCCGGATTCTGTCGCCGCTGCTCGGTGACGACATGCAGCTGAGCAGCATGACGCTCGTGGTTTCTCATCCGGGCGCGTCCCTGCAGACGATCCACCGCGATTACGGGCACCTGTTCGCCGAGCCCGACGTCGGCCTCCGTTTGCCGGTCCATGCCGTCAACGTGGTGGTGCCGCTCGTCGACGTTGATCTTGAGACCGGCCCGACCAGCGTCTGGCCCGGCTCGCACCTGTGGGCCGAGGGCAGCCGGGCGCAACTCGACACCATGGCGGCGTGCGCGATGCAGCGCTCCGACTGCATGCTGGTCGACTACCGTACCCTCCACACCGGGTTGCCCAACCAAAGCGCGCGGGCGCGGCCGATCCTCTACATGGTCTATGCGCGATCCTGGTTTTTCGACGATGCCAACCATTTCGGGACCAGCGCGCTCGACCTCTCGCTCGAGGATCACGGGCGACTGCCCGCTTCAACCCATTCGCTTTTGGTCCGCGCCTTGTCCCAGGCGATGCGCAGCCAAGGGCAGCGCGGCCTGCCTGCGCCTTTCCCTTCCCCGCGCGCCGGGGAGGCTCAGGGAGCGGGCTGGGGCAAGGTCGGGCGCAACGATCCTTGTCCGTGCGGCTCGGGCAAGAAGTTCAAGCAATGCCACGGGCGAAAAGCCTGAGCTTCGAGTCCACGATTTGCTGGTGAAACGATGGCCGCGCGCGTGCCGCCGGCGAGAAAATTGCCTGCAGAATTCACAAATCCAGATTTCACAAACCGCAAACAGGGACCGGCCATGGGCCGGTCCCTGCTTCGAGCGGCCGACGAGAGGCCGCCAAAACCAGCTACTTACTGGTTGGTGTTGCGCGTGCTGTGCTTGGGCGTGGCGTGATTCTCCACGCCGCGCAGGCTGCGGTGATAGACCGGGTTCACGCCGTCGGTCACGAACGCGCCGTTGCTGAGCGACCGAAATCCGCCTCCCTCGTGATCGGTATCCCCGGAAGCCAGCGCGACCGACGCGAGACCCAGGGTAAGAGCTGCTGCTAGAATCATCTTGGTCTTGAACATCGCTTATCTCCAGCTGTTCGTTGCGTTTGTTGCCAAAATCGGTTCGCGATCCGAACCGCTGCAGAGAAGTAGAGAGTGCTAAGCTGAGTGCAACGCACGATTTCTTGAAAATAATAAATTCCAAATTTATGCGGCGAAGACTTGCAAGCTGTGAGCAGCAACTCCTGACTATTGAATAGTGTGTAATCTAAACATTTCATAATCAAACAATGCGCCCGCCGTTACCGCGCCGTATACTTGATTCGGGTCGAGGCGCCGCGGGTCAAATTCGTCACCTGGTTGCCCTGTGGATTTTCCATTCGCAGCCGGCGCGCGCCCCGGGCAGCGCGCATATATCGAGCCCGACCCGGACTATGGTACTAGGGTGAGCCGCGGCGGACGTCTGTGTATCGGCACGCCGGCGGCGGTGATGAGGTTGGTTTTGGGGATCCGGAGAAATACCGATGGATTGGGTTGTTGCCGTTTCGCCGGGCGATTGCGCCGGCGGGGAGTTGTCTCCGGAGACCGAAAGCGCCGCGCTCGCCGCTTTTCACGAGCATGGCTGTGTCCTGCTCCGGGGCGCGCTGCCGCTCCCCCTCATCGAGGCCATGCACCACGACTATCTCGCGCAGTTTGGAGCCATGGGCGGCGCCGAGATGCGCGCCGAGGCCGCCAAGCCGCCGCCGAACCGGCTGCTCGGGGTCGGCAATGCGCGCTACGACATCACGCTCCGCATGACCGGCGCCTTCGGCAGCCCGGAGGTGTTCGCCAACGGCCTCCTGCTCAAGCTTCTGCGTCCATTGCTTGGCCGCGGCATGCATCTGAGCAATTTCACCACCGTGGTCTCCCATCCGGGTGCGCCGCAGCAGCATGCCCACCGCGATTGCTCGCATTTGTTCGACGAGGCCGGCGTCGGCCCGGGCCTGCCGGTCTATGCCGTCAACGTGGCGGTGCCGCTGATCGACGTCGATCTCGAGACCGGGCCGACCGCGGTCTGGCTCGGGTCGCACCGGTTCGCGCAAAATGCCGCGGTCAAGGACTCCGACATGGCGCAATGTTCGCTGCAGCGCGGCGACTGCCTGATGCTCGACTACCGCACGCTGCATGCCGGTCTCGCCAACCGCGGCCAAAAAACACGGCCGATCGTCTACATGGTCTATGCTCGCGCCTGGTTCTTCGACGATGTCAACCACGTCAAGCGAATCCCGCTGGACATGCCGCTCGAGGACTATGAGCGGTTGCCCGACTCGGTTCGCCCGCTCCTCATCCGGGCATTTTCGCATGCCGTGCGCCAGCGCTGGCCCGAGCTCGATGCGCCAGTAAGCCGCCCAAGCTTTGCCGAGCGCAAAGCGCCCCCGTCTTTCGCTCCCGCGCCGGCTGGTGGGGCGCCGCCAATCGGCAAGGTCGGCCGCAATGACCCTTGCCCGTGCGGCTCGGGCAAGAAGTACAAGCAATGCCACGGAGCCTTCACCTCGGCAGCATCGCCCTGACCGCCGCGCACGCCGGCGCAGGAGCAATCCTCGGCACGGACGCCCGCAAGGCGGGGACTGGTTTTCGTGGTTGACGCTCTCCGGCGATGCGTTGCGCGGCATCATCCGCGATCTGTTCACCGCGCTGCGGCCGGCTTCCAATCCACCGGGACGACCTCGGTTCCGAGCTGCCGATTGAAATCGTCGGCATGCTGGCGCATGGCGCGGACCGCCTGCTCGCTCGGACCGGTCGGGCACTGGACGCTGTCGTGCCGATGGCTCGAACGGTCGAGAGCCTGATGGAAGCCGCCTTCCATCGCCTCCATCGGGACGGCGGTGAGGAACGGCGCCGTCATGTAGATTCGATGCTCCTGATTCGCGGGCGCGATGCAGAACCGCCATTCCGCGGCCTGCGCGGATTGCAGTCCTGCAACCATCGCGATCAGGCCGCCGCCGGCTGTCCGCACGAGCTTCACGCGATCGATCCTGTGGTTCGAGTGCCGCTTCGCGCCGGTCTGTTTGAGCCGCCCACCGGGTGAAAGCAAGACCGGTTTGCATCTTGCGAGCAGGGAAGTAGGGAGCCCGGCAAAATGTCGTTTTCAGCGCAGCCTGAGCATGGCAATATGGGCTTGGAACGCCATACAGAGCCCCAGAGGTGCGCTTGGCCAACGATCTCAGCAGCGATTTCGACGGCATCCCGGTCGAGGACCTCTACGATTCCGAGCAACCGCTGGTCCCGGGCCGCAGCTGCGGCAGCTGCATGCTGTGCTGCACCGTCCTGATGGTGCCTGAACTGAAGAAGCCCTTCGGCGTCAAGTGCACCCACGCGGTTGCCGGCCGGGGCTGCGCCATCCACGCCAATCGACCCGCCTTCTGCCGCCAATTCTTCTGCGGCTGGCGGCTTGATCCCAACATCGACGCGCTGTGGAAGCCGGATATTTGCGGCTTCGTCCTGACCATCAACCTGCAATATTCGGCGCTCCTGCTGATGGTCGATCCGGCCCGCCCGCTCGCCTGGAGAATGCAGCCTTACTATGGGCGCTTGCGGGAATGGTCCGGCCGCGCTTTCAAGGAAAACAAGCGTATAGTCGCCATGGTCCATGGCGAAGCGACCGTGATTCTGCCCGACCGGGACGTGCCGCTCGGCATGCTCGCCCCCGACGACGAGATATTTCTCTCGCAAGACGCGAGCGGCTACCACGCCATAGCGCGGCGTAGACGCGCGTAAACGCCCTTATTCTTACTGCGTCATGAGCGCCGTCGGTATGTGGCGGCGCGCACGCCGCAACACGGACAACGGGGCAAGCTCTTGACGAGCGCGTTGATCAATCGGCTGCGCACCGTTGCGATCGAGTTGGGGATGTGACGCTCGGGCCGCAACGGCGGCTCCTCGGGGTCGATAACCGTCGGGTAAGGCAGGCGCCGCGAACCGCGCGGTGGGACGAGGTCCTGAGGGGGGAATCGTCTCCCGCTCGGAGACCAGGAATCCGTAGGCTGCGATGCACAGCGTGGCGTGGTGATGAAAGCCACGCCATCCGCGCCCCTCG
>DATDGG010000563.1:0-18063 GCA_036522235.1 Xanthobacteraceae bacterium | reverse complement strand
AAGCTTCGCCGACACCGCCGCGATCGCGGCCGGCTTGGAAAAGTATGCCGGAAAGCTGCCGGCGATCCTGTTCACGCTCGCGCTCATCGATGCCTGCATCATCGGGGCGTCGGCGGTCTCGCTGTCGACCGCCTATGCGATCGGAGACGTCATGTCGTTGCGGCATTCGCTCCATCGCAAAGTGAACGATGCCAAGGGATTTTACGGCGTTTATTTCGGCTTGATCCTGCTGTCCGCGGTCCTGGTCCTGACGCCGGGAACGCCGCTCGGGCTCCTGACCAATGCGGTCCAGGCGCTGGCTGGGGTGCTGTTGCCGAGCGCCACGGTCTTCCTGCTGTTGCTCTGCAACGACCGCGACGTGCTTGGGCCTTGGGTCAACTCGCGCGGGCTCAACCTGTTCACCGGCGCCATCATCGCGGTCCTGGTGATGCTGTCGCTCGTTCTGACCCTGGCAGTGCTTTTCCCCGATATCACCGAAATACAGATCGTCTCTATTCTCGGCGGCGGCAGTCTCTTGGCCATCGTGGTTGCGATCGGCGTCCGGCTGGGCGAGCCGGTGAATATCCCCACCAAGGCGTCGCAGGACAGCGTTGCGCCGACCGAGCAGCTGGAGCGCCGCCGCGCCACTTGGCGAATGCCGCCTCTCGGCGAGCTGCCGCCGGCGCGGCTGACGAACCTCAATCGTATCTGGCTCATCGTGCTCCGCGGCTACCTGATCGTGGCGGCGGGCCTGGTTCTGGCGCGCATCGTTCAGCTCGCGGTCGCCGGTGCGTGACGCAGAGCGCGAAGACGAGGCGAGCCGATGCCGCTCAAGATTCCAACCAGGTCCGCGTTTGACCAGGCGCGTCGCTGGGCGGCCCTGGGCCTGCTCCGCCTCGCCAGCTTGGTCCTGCGCAAGAGCCTCGACCTGTATCAAACGCGCAACATATCTCGCGTAGACCTTCGCATTGCTCTGTCGGCCGCGAGGCTGCTGGAACGCTCGGGTGGCGTACTGTTACTGGGATTGAAGCGGCATTCCGACTAAGGGCGATCATGAGAGGTACCGAATATGGCAATGACCATCGAACAGGCCGCGATCGACCGGGCGGTTGCGGGCGGCCTGAGCTCGCTCATCGGCTTTGAGCCCCAGTGGCGCAATCGCCTCGCTGGCCTGCGCACCAACACCCTGGTCGCGTTGGGCTCGGCAAGCTTCGTGATCTTCGAAGCGCTGGTCCAACGCGACCTGAAACGGCGGGGTAAGGGCCGACACGGCTTTCCGGAATCTGACGCGCTTGATACAATCGGGTGAGCCGCACACACCAAATCACAATCCGGCTGACCGGGAGATCGCCATGTCAAGGAGTTCATTGCTTGCCGCGACTATTGTGCTGTCCGCGTTGCTCGCGGGATCAGGACCCGATGGCGCCGCCGCGCAGACGCGGTCGGGCCTCGACATCTACGTGGTCGACGTCGAGGGCGGCAACGCCACGCTCTTGGTGGCGCCGTCGGGCGAATCGCTCCTTATCGATACCGGCAATGTCGCGCCGGAAGCGGCGATCCGGGATGCCGAGCGCATCCTGGCGGCCACGCAGGATGCCCACCTGACCCAGATCGACCATCTGATCATCACGCATTGGCACGGCGATCATTTCGGCGGCGTCGCCGAGCTCGCCAAGCGCATCCCGGTCAAGCATTTCATCGACCATGGCGCCAACGTCCAGCCGGCGCCGGCCGCCGACGACTTCATCGCCAAGGTCTATCCGGAGCTCTACGCCAAGGCCAAGCACACGGTGGTCAAGCCGGGCGACAAGATCGCGGTCGCCGGCGTCGATGTGCGGGTGGTGACGGCCGCCGGCGAGACCATTAAGGCGCCGCTGCCGGGAGCCGGCGCGCCCAATCCGTATTGCGCGACCTTCAAGCCCGGCGACAACAATGCCGAGGACCCGATGTCGGTCGGCGTCTACGTCAAGTTCGGGAAATTCCGCACGGTTCATCTGGGCGACCTGACCCGGAACAAGGAATTCGAGCTGATGTGCCCCAACAACCGCATCGGCGCCATCGACCTCCTGCTCGGCCTGCACCACGGCCAGGCCACGTCGAATTCGGAAGTCATGGTCCACGCCACCCATCCGCGCGTCGCCATCATGAACAACGGCACCCGCAAGGGCGGCGAGCCCGAAACCATGCGGGTGATACACACCTCGCCCGGCCTCGAGGATCTTTGGCAGATGCATTTCTCGCAGCTGAGCGGGCAGGAATACACCGTGCCGAGCATTTTCATCGCCAACATGCTCGACGATCCGCTGTCCGCAATGCCGATGGCGCCGATCGCGGCGCCGCCGATCGGAGCCCCCAATGTGCCGCCGCCCCCGCAGCACAACGGGCCGGCCTACTGGATCAAGGTCAACGCCCAGACCGACGGGACATTCACGGTGACCAATACCCGCAACGGCTTCAGCAAGACCTACAAGGCGATCGCGCGCTCAGCCTCGAACTGAGTGTGATCTGCGGTTGGCGTCGGCGCCCTACCGGCGTGTGCGAGGTAGTGCGCGCGCCCCTCGTTTACCGAAAATTAGCCGCATCTGTTAGCCGCGGCTTCAGCGCGGCCTGCGAATTTGCCGCCGGGACGACCGCCGACGATTTCAAACGCGAGGGGGATGACAGCCCATGGCCGAATCCGGACGTGCGCGATGACCACGCTTGCCGCTTCACTGGCCGGGTCCGCAATCGTGTTGCTGGTGGCCGCCCCCGGCGAGCCGCCCGTCGCGGAGCGCGATGTTCCCGATGTGGCGAAGACCGCGGTGATCCGCCGCCTGGAGGCCGATGCATCGCCGAGCTTCCGGCACGTGGTCGTCAAGCCGAGCGCGCACATGCCGGGTTACGTGGTTTGCGGGGAGGTATCGGCGCAGCAAGGCCCGGAAGCCGGGAGGCCCGAGCGCTTCTTCGTGGTCGTCCCCGGCAGCTTCGCGCTGCTCGACCGCGACGGCAACGGGCTCATCGACAAGTACTGGAAGCTGAACGGCTGTTGAGCTGAAGCGTCAGCGCGCGTTGCTGGCGGCGGCCATCCGCGGATCGGCCTGCGCTTGGACGGCGACCCAATCATTGTGATTGAACGCCGACTGACGCTTCACGAACCGATAGCCGGTCCGGTCCCACGGGACGATCTCCTCGCGCATATTGTCCAGGATCAGATCGCCACGGTCGGTCCGGACCATGAGGATCAGGTGACCGTCACCGTGATGATCGATCACCACCGTCATCAGCAGCGCGGATTTCGGCCAACCCGCCTCGATCAGGAGCTTGCGCTTCATCAGCACATAGTCGTTGCAATTGCCCTTGCCGTCGTCCGGATAGGTCCACCAGTTCAAGATATCCTGCTCGTAGATCCGGTAGTGGTCTTCGTCGCCGATCGGCTCGACCGCGCGGTTGACGATCGCGTTGATGCGATTGAGCTCGCTCCATGATTGCGAGGTGAGCCGCGTGAATGCCGGCTGCAGATCGATCGGCTCGCATTCCGCCGGCTGCGCATCGCAGAAGTGGAGCCAGCCATAGGGCGCCGGCCTGATGTCCCCGACCGGAGCAAACGAAGCGTCGTGAAATCTCAGGGCCGCGGCACTGGGCCGGGCAGCCGAGGTGGCGGCCAATGTGATCACGCAACCGACGCCGAATGCCGCAACACCCAGGATGATCAATGGCAGTCTGCCGAGAGAGATTTGCATGTGTGCCCCCGTCCTGTGGGCGCACTCTGGCAAATTCGCATCAAGGTCGATTGAAAGACGCTCGTCGCATTTGCGCTTGTATTGAGTTGTGTTTGTTGCAAGATTTCACCGACACATTAATCAGTCGGATACCATCGAGGGACGCGCGCCGGTTCGACACCGTGCTCGAGCCGGGCCAACGCTTCGATCTCGCAAGCCGGCGGGTCCCTCTAAATGGGTAGGTGGGTGCACCCGCGCGCGCCGCCGATTTGTGTTAAGACTAGCCATCATCACCGCGCATCCAGCGCATCACGCAGGAGGAGCAAATGACCGATCCGACCCGAGACATCGCCGATATCGCGCCGCGTCGAAGCTTCCTCGGTCGCCTTGGGGGCGCCGCGGCGCTCGGCCTCGCAGGCCTCCTGTCGAAGCCGGCGCAAGCACAGGCGCCGGCGCCAGCATCCGACGGTCCCAATTGGCCGGGAAACCTGCCGGGGCGGCATCGCCAGGTCGTAGACGCCTATGAGGCCAATGCGGGATTCCCGCTCGCCTTCGCCCACACGTTTCTCGCGCCCAACTCTTCCGCAACCGCGGTCGTCATCCTGCGCCACGGCGCCTTCCCGATCGCGCTCGGCAGCCCCATGTGGGCAAAGTACAAGATCGGCGAAGCGATGAAGATCAACGATCCGGAAACCAAGGCGCCGGCGAGCAAGAATCCGTTCCTGCAGCCCAAGCCTGGGATCCTTCTGGTGGACGATATGGCGGTCGATCGGCTGCTCGCGCGCGGCGTCGTTTTCGGCGCGTGCAATGTTGCGCTGATGGTTCAGAGCAAGATGCTCGCCCCCAATGCCGGCGTGAGCGCGGAGGAAGCCGCCAAGGAATGGGCCGCCAATATCGTGCCGGGAATCACGGTCATCCCGTCCGGCACCTGGGGCCTGAACCGCGCGCAGGAAGCGGGCTGCTCCTACTGCGCCGGCGGCTGACGCGGTCGGGCGTCAAATAGGCGTGCCGAAAGCCGCTTGGCTAGCGGGCAGTGACTATTCCGCCGCCTGGTGCGCTCGGTTCTGCAGCTCCATGTCGACCAGCTGCAGGGGCGAGGCGGTCGTCTCCAGCATGCCCCAGCTCTTGAGCCAGTCGTAGGTGCGTTGCATCTCGTCGAGAGGGATCGGCGCGGGATCGCAGACGACGAGCCGGCTCGCGCGCAGATCCTCGACCTTCAGCGCCGCCACTTCCGGATCGGTGGCGCCGTGATAGTCGATGAAGTAGTGCAGGTAGGCGCGCTTGTCGGCATTGATCCGGCGTACCGCCTCGCGCACGGCGCGATTGAAGGCGGCGTAGGTTTCCGCGTCCACGCGGTCGGAAGCGACCTCGGTGCCGTGAAAGAAGGCCGAGCAGACCGTCCGGCAACCCTTCTTCTCGGCTAATGTGATGTGCGGCTCGGTGAGCGTGACCGCGTCGACCTCGCCGTTGAGCAAGGCGGCCAGCCGATAGCGCGAGCCGTTCGGCGCGGCGCAGAGCTTGATCTCCTCGCGCCGCAGGAAGCCTTCCAGCATATGCAGCGCTATATAATGTGTGCCGAAGTAGAACGGCACGCCGATCAGCCGGTTGGCCAGTTGCTGTGGCGTGTAGACCGGCGATTGCGGCGCGACCACCACGGCGGCGTAGGTCACGATGGCGCGGCGCCCCACCTGCCGGCCGCCGGTGCCGGTTTCCTGCACCCGGCAATAGTTTCCCCATTCGCAGGCGTTGTACATGTCGGCCTGGCCCTGCTCGAACAGCCGTCCGTGGCTGGTGAAGGGGTCGACCTCCTTCGGGCTGGTCAGGCCGGTCTCGACCTTCTTCGCAACTCCCTTTTCGCGGTCGGCCCATTCGACTGTCAGGCCCTCTTTCGCGAACAAGCCCTCATCATAGGCCACCAATTCCGGCAGGCCCTGAAACGGCGCGGTCGTCTCCAGAATCAATGTTTTCATTGCGCGGCCTCCGAGACTTGAATTCCCGAATTGCACCGTGATTTCTTCAAAGCCTACATTCGTCGCGGCATCCGTTCAAGCGCACCCGCCGCTTGCGGACGAAATCCCGCGATCGACTATTTCGTGATGGCAAGCACATCGCCATGGAGCACATCGCCATGGAGACAGCCTCCGCAGCCCAGGAGGCTGTCAGCAGGATGCGGAAGGGATAGCGTCGGCGCGCGGCCGTGGCCGCCGGATCCAGTTTAGAATTGGTTTAATTCAATACGGAAGTGTGATCCTACAAACAGCTTTACAAAGACAGCCGCTTCCCCCATTCGTCAGCCGGCTAACGGAGCAGCACCTTCGGCGCGGCTTCGACGTTGAGGCAGGCGCAGACGACGACACCCGTCCACAGCGCGAGCGAGACGGCACCGGCGAGCCGGACATGAGCCGTGGGGGCGGCTGGCGCCTCGCCCGCCAATGCAACGAAGTGGATGCTGCGACGAAAGAGCGCCGCGTTGGCGAGGCCGAGCAGGGTGAGCAGAAGCTTGAGGGTGAAATAGGCGTGGCTTCCGACATGCACGGGATCATAGAAAAACAGCGCGACGCCGGTCAGCAACGCGATACCGAATGTGACATAGAGCCACGGCAGTATCAGCTCGGCAACGGGCCGCAACGGCAGGCTCGTCCGCCAACCCATCATGCGCAGATCGAGGGCCGCGATGCCGCCGAAGAAGGCCGCCATCGAGACCACGTGCGTCATCCGCACCAGATAATGGTACGGCTGCAGCGCGAAGTGGTAAGGCCGCCAGTCGAGCGCCACCAGCGCGTCGGAGGGAATGCGAATAAGGTCGAATGTGCTGGGGTCGGCCATCGGTTCTCGATCGTTGATTTCTTGGTCGCGCGCCGATTTGTTATTGTCAACATTTCGGCGTTTATCAAGTGGCTATCGATTCTGGTTCGGATTACCGCGGCGATCGGTGCCTTGCTCGGCGTTGCGACAGCCGTGCAGGCGGCGGACCCGGTGGTGCTGACGCTCAAGGACCATCGCTTCGTGCCCTCCGAGGTGAGCGTGCCGGCGGGCGAGCGGTTTCGGATCGAGGTCGAGAACCAGGACACGACGCCGGCCGAGTTCGAAAGCAACGACCTGCGGGTCGAGAAGATCATCGTCCCGGGCGGCAAGATCGCCGTCATGGCCGGACCGCTGAAGCCCGGCACCTACAAATTCTTCGACGACTATCACCCGGATCTGGCCAAGGGCACGATGACCGCCGTCGCCGGCAAGGCGCAGGACTAGGCCGATGCTGGCGAGCCTGATCATCGTGTTCCGCGAAGTGTTCGAGGCCGGATTGATCGTCGGCATCGTGCTGGCGGCGACCCGCAGCGTTCCGCGCCGTGGCGCCTACATCGCCGGCGGCGTCGCGGCCGGCGTGGTCGGCGCGGCGCTCGTTGCCGGCTTCGCCGGCGCCCTGTCGGACGCGATCGCCGGCCGCGGCCAGGAAGTGTTCAACGCCGCCGTTCTCTCGGTCGCGGTCGTGATGCTGGGCTGGCACAATCTGTGGATGGCAAGCCATGGCCGCGAGCTCGCCGGCGAGATGAAGGCCATGGGCCAGGCGGTCGCCGGCGGCGACAAGTCGCTCATCGCCATGGCGATCGTGGTCGCCATCGCGGTGCTGCGCGAAGGCGCCGAGGTCGTGCTGTTCCTGTACGGCGTCGCGGCGGCAAGCGGCGAAGGATGGGTGTCGTTGCTCACCGGCGGCGTGCTCGGCGTCGCGCTCGGGGCGGGTGTCTCGTTCCTGCTCTATGTCGGCCTGCTCGCCATTCCGCTACACCGCATGTTCACGGTGACGAGCTGGCTCATCGCGCTGGTGGCGGCCGGAATGGCCGGCCAGGCGGCCGCGATCCTGGCCGACATCGACTGGATCCCGAGTCTTGGCTTCGAGCTGTGGGACACGTCCTGGCTGCTGCCGCAGGACAGCATTCTGGGCCGGGCTCTGCATGCGCTGATCGGTTATTCCGACCGTCCGATGGGTGTGCAGCTTGCCGTCTATCTGGTCGTGCTGGCGGTGCTGGCGATCGGCGCGAGGCGCATCGAAGCGCGAAACGCGCAGGTGGGACCTGCACCCGCGGCTGCGGCGTCGAAACGCGTTCAGTGATGCAAACAAAGCGAGCTCAGTGAGGGAGAGAACATGAGACACGACCTGAGATTTCTCGCGCCGGCGGCGATGATTGCCGCGATGGCGTTGGCGCCGGCCGCGGACGCGCGCGAATATTTCGTCGGCGGGCCCGTGCACAAGAACGACATGGAAATCGTCGCCAACTATCTGATCGGCATCGAGATGGCGCCGATGATGCCCAACATGGCGCACGGCAACGAGGTCATCCATCTTGAGGCCGACGTGCATGCGACGGCCGACAACGTCTACGGCTATCCGGACGGCGCCTGGATCGCCTACCTCACCATCGCCTATACGATCGAGAAGCAGGGCACCAGTTGGAAGTCGTCCGGAACCTTGAAGCCGATGACCGCGAAGGACGGTCCCCACTACGCCGACAATGTGAAGATGGATGGGCCGGGCACCTACAAGGTGACCTACGCCTTCAAGCCGCCGGAGGCGAACGGGTTCTATCGCCACACCGACCAGGAGACCGGCGTGCCGGCCTGGTGGAAGCCGTTCTCCGAAACCTTCACCTTCACCTATCCGCAGAAATAAGCCGCCGCACCGGGGGGCCTGCTCAGCCCGGCACGCCGAGATCCTTGAACACGGTCTCGATCTGCTTCTTGAGCGGCTCGTCGATCTTCAGGGTCAACGCCTTGCGATAGTCCGCGATGGCTTGCGCGAATTTTCCGGTGATCCTGAAGACGTCGCCCCGATTTTTCAGATACAAGGCGCTATTGGGATCGAGCCGGACCGCTTCATCGTAGTCTTTGATCGCCCGATCATACTGCCGCAGGACCACCAGGGTCACCGCCCGGTTGTTGAAGGCGGCGGCGTTTCTCGGATTGAGCCGGATCGCCTCGTCATAGTCGCGGATCGCCAAGTTTTCGTACCGCCCCTCGTTCAGAAAGGCGTCGAAGTCCCAACGCGCCTTGTCCTCATAGGCGAGCCCGCGGCCGAAGAACGCGAAGGCATAGTTGGAGTCGAGCGCGATGGCCCGATCAAAATCCACGATGGCACTGTCGTAGCGCCCCTTGCTGCGCAAGGCATTACCGCGATTCGCGAAAATATTGGCGCTCTTGGCGTTGAGCGCGACCGCTTGGTCGAAATCCTGGATAGCGCGGTCGCTCTGCCCCTTGGATTGGTAGGCGAGGCCGCGCCCATTGAAGGCGGGGGCGTATTTGGGATCGAGCTTGATCGCGTTGTCAAAATCCGAGATGGCGCTGTCGTAGTCCTTCAGGTTCAGCTTGAAGTTGCCTTGGATGAAGTAGGCGGAAGCGCTTCCGGCACTGGACCCTTTGCTCTGAACGGCGAGCGCGCGACCCTGGCTTGCGGCGGGGTAGCCGGGGCGCAACGCAATGGCCTGATCGTAGTCCGCAATGGCGCGCTCGTAGTCGCCCTTACGCCGATACGCATCGCCTCGGTAGTTGAACGCGACGGCATTCTTGGGATCGAGCGCGATCCCTCGGTCGTAGTCGGCAATGGCGCGGTCCTGCTGGCCTTTGTTTTGGTAGGCCAATCCGCGGTTGAGAAACGCGACGGCATAGTCGGGCCGCAACGCAATGGCCTGGTCGTAATCGGCAATGGCGCGATCCTGCTGGCCCTTGTTCCGATAGGCATCGCCGCGATTGTTGAAGGCGATGGCGAATCTGGGATTTAGTTGGATGGCCTGGTCGTAGTCGGCGATGGCGCGGTCGTGCTCGCCCTTGCCGGAATAGGCGAAGCCGCGGCCATTGAGCGAAAAAGAGTTCTTGGGATTGAGCTTTATTGCCTCGTCAAAGTCCGCGATGGCGCGGTCGTAATTTTGCTTGACGAGATAAAAGCTGCCTCGGCTGTTGAGCGTGAAGGGGTTCTTGGGACCGAGTTCGATCCCGCGGTCATAATCCTGCAGGGCGCGGTCGTGCTGGCCCTTGTTTTGGTAGGCAATTCCGCGGTTGGTGAAGGCGAGAGCAAAATTTGGATTGATCTCGATGGCCCGATCGTAGTCGGCGATGGCGCGATCGAGCTGGCCCTTGTTTCGGTAGGTGTTTCCGCGGTTGTTGAGGGGGGCGGCATATTTCGCGTCGAGCTCGATGGCCTGGTCGAAGTCGGCAATGGCGCGGTCGTATTGGAGCTTGGCCTCGTAAGCGCGCCCGCGGCCGTTGAAGTGTCGGGCGGATTTTGCATCGAGCTTGATCGCCTGGTCGTAGTCCGCAATGGCGCGCTCGAAGTCCTGCTTGTCCAGGTAGATATTGCCTCGGTTGGCGAATGCGGCGGCCAGATTTTGCGGCGTTTCCTGCCCGGCCTCGATCATCGCGGTACAGCTTGCGATCTTCTGCTCACCCGACACGTCGCCGGCCGCCAGGCACTGCGCCTGCGTGTCGGATTGCTGGGCGCGTGCCGGGGCGACCGGCACGATCATGGCGGCCAACAGCGCGAGGCCCAGACACGCGCGCATCAATCGCCTCCCTGGGGCGGCATCGACTCGGCCACGCCGCTCCCGTGTATCCACCTATCCGGCGCGTACCTAACTCACCGTCATACTCCCCTGTCATAATGATGACAGGTGCGCCGATCGCGCGGGCGTGCCGGCGCCGGCCCTTGCGCCGCCCTAGTCACGTGGCTGATTCTAACTTGAATTCGGCGATCCGTTCAACTAAGACGGGTCGGAATTCCTTGACCGAGGCCGCCATGCCTTTGCGGCAGTGCATCCATCCTCTGTCGGCCGTCCTGCGCCGTACGGCGTGCGCGGTCGTGCTGGCCGGGGCGCTGATCACGGCAAGCGGCGCCGGCGCGGAAATCTTCAAGAAGGAAGGCTGGCTGCACGGCGTTGCGATCACGCGCGCCCAGTGCGACGCCACCGCCCAGACACTGTGGCTGAACGTATACGGGCGCGACTATTGCGTTCGCTACTATCTCTCCACGGCCGGCGGCGAGGGGCTGCGCCCGGTGGTCTTCCTGCAAGGTGACCAAAAGCTGAAGCTCAACCTGAAAACCTGGGATTGGTTCGACACGTCCGACGCCAAGGACGATGATACCGACGACCTCGTGAGGATCGCGGACGGATTCTCGAAGCTGGCGAAGACGACCGCGATCTTTCTGGCGCGGCTCGGCCTCGATGGGACATCCGGCAATCACACGTCCCGCAAGACGCTTCTCGAGCTTCAGCTCATGAACGCTGCGCTCGATGCCCTCAAGCAGCGCCACGGATTTGAGGGGTTCCATCTCGCCGGCCAGTCGGGCGGCACGAAGCTCGTGGGCGGCCTGATCGGGCTGCGCCGCGATGTCGCCTGTGCGGTGCTCGGCTCGGGGCCGCTCGCGCCACCCAATGGTCCCAAGACCGCGGACCCCGGGCGCACCTTTTTCGACCCCAACCAGGGCATCGCGAAGGTGGTGCAGGATCGCTCGCTGCGACCGATCCTGGTGACGGACAAGGCGGACAAGAGAGTTCCGGTCGGCGAGCAGACCGGCTACGCAGACCGGTTGCGAAAAGCCGGTCGCTCGGTCCTCCAGCTGTTCGTTGAAGCCACCGATGACGAACATCATGGCGCCATGTCCTACACCCAATTGGTGGCCGGCGGTTGCGTTCTCGGAAAATCCGATCAGGAAATAGCGCGGGCCGTCGACACCATGGTCAAGCGCAATGCTGAGTATAACCAACGCAGGCGGGCGGAGGTCAACGCCAAGACGGACATCCTCGCCGCTACGCGAGCGTCCACGCCGGCCGCGAGCGTCGTGAGTGGCGGCAAATAGTGGCGACGCCCTTGTGGAAATCGCCGCCGCGCCGCTCAGCGCGTGTCCCGGAAAAGCATGCCCTCGCGAAAGCGGGGACATGCGCCAGCGCAAAAAAAGCCATAAGGGCGTTGACGTCCGTCTTCGACGGGCTATGGCGCATCCCGATCCATTCGATCGGGATGCGCTCTAGCCCGGCACGCCCAGCTCCTTGAGCGCGGTCTCGATCTGCTTCCTGTTAGGTTCGTCGATCTTCAAGGTGAGCGCCTTGCGATAGTCCGCGATTGCGCGGTCGTACTGCCCGGTGACCCGGAAGGCATTGCCGCGATTCTTGATGTACAAGGCTTGCGCCGGATCGAGCCGGATCGCCTCGTCGTAGTCCTTGATGGCGCGGTCGTATTGCCGCTTGTTCATGTAGACATTGCCCCGGTTGTTGAAGGCGGCGCGGTTGGTCGGGACAAGCCGGATCGTCTCGTCATAGTCCTTGAGGGCCAGTTCGTCGTAGCGCCCCTCGTTCAGATAGGCGTCGAAGTCCCATTGGGTCTTGTCCTGATAGGCGAGCGCGCGGTCGAAGAACGCGACCGCATAATTGGGGTTGAGCGCGATGGCCTGATTGAAGTCCTCGATGGCGCGGTCGGTGCGGCCTTTGGCGCGGTAGGTATTGCCGCGAAAGTTGAAGGGTATGGGGCTCTTCGGATTGAGCGCGATCGCCTGGTCGAAGTCCGTGATGGCGCGGTCGAATTGGTTCTTGTTGTGATAGGCGAGCCCTCTGCCATTGAGCGGAAACACGAATTTGGGATCGAGCCGGATCGCTTCGTCATAGTCCACGATGGCGCGGTCGAAGTCCCGCTTGTTCAGATAGGCGTCACCGCGATAGTTGAGCGCGACGGCGAAATCGTGCGGCGTGGCCGGCACTGCCGCGATCACCGCCGTGCAGCTGGCGATCTTCTGGTCGAGCGACCCGCTGGTGGCCGCGCATTGCTTTTGCTCGTCGGTCGGCTCGGCGCGCGCCGCGGCGGTCAGCGCCAAGGTGGCGGCCATCAGGGTCATGCCCAGGCTCGGAACCCGCATCTGCGCCTCCTCGGAATAGCAAAATGCGCCGCGTTACGCAGCGCCGGCTTCTCTTAGTCGCCCGATCGCGGCGCGAAGTTCATCGAAAAGAGGCGCCGCGGTGGCCGCCTCCCGCCGCCGCCGGCAGCTTGAACCGGGGCGTCCCGCCCGGTGACCAAGGAGGGTCGATCCTTGATGAGGCTTGAGACCCGCCATGTCCCTTTTGCCCATGTCCCTTTTGCCCATGTCCCTTTTGTCCATCTCCGTCCTGCAGCAGATCCGCCGTGCGGCCCGCCGCGTCCCTTCCGCGGTCGCGCTTGCCGGCGTGCTCGCCGCCGCATCGCCGGCCGGCGCCGACATCATCAAGAAGGAGGACATGCTGCGCGGCATCACCATGACGCGCGCGCAATGCGCCGCGATCACCGACACCGTCTGGCTCACCGTGTTCGGCCGCGATTTCTGCGTTCGCTATTACCTGTCCACCGCCGGCGGCGAGGGCCCGCGCCCCGTCGTCTTCATCCAGGGCGACTATTTCGGCAAGCTCGACCCGAAGACCTGGACCTGGCCCGACCCTTCCGACGCCAAGGACATCAACACCGATGATCTCATGAAGATGGCGGACGGATTCTCGAAGCTCGCCAAGACCACCGCCATCTATCTGGCGCGGATCGGCGTCGAGGGCACGTCGGGCAATCACACCGCGCGCAAGACCCTGCTCGAGCTCAACCTGATGAACGCCGCGCTCGATGCCATCAAGCAGCGTTACGGATTCGAAGGCTTCCATCTGGTCGGTCAATCGGGCGGCTCGAAGATCGTGGGCGGCCTGATCGGAATGCGCCGCGACATCGCCTGCGCGGTGTCGGGCTCGGGCCCGCTGGCGACGCCCGGCAGTCCCAAGATCACCGATCCAGGGCGCACCTTTTTCGACGCGACCTCGAGCATTCCGCAGCTGGTGCAGAACCGATCGCTCCGCCTCATGCTGGTGACGGATCCGGCCGACAAGCGCGTACCGATCGCCCAGCAGACCGGCTTTGTCGACAAGATGCGCCAGGCCGGCCGCCAGATCCCCCAGTTCATGGTCGAGGCGACCGACGAGGAACACCATGGCGTCGTCATCTATTCCGAGCTGGTCGCCGCCGGCTGCGTCCTCGGCAAGACCGATGTGGACATCGCTCGCGCGGTCTCGACCATCGTCAAGCGCAGCGCCGAGTACAATGCGCGCCGGCGGTGGGAAGCGACCGCCAAGCCCGGCATCGCCCCTACCGCGCAGCTTCCCGCAGCGCCGCCGCCCGTGCTCGATTCCCGCGCCGCGCCCGGAGGCGCGTGAGGGCTCGCCTGCGCAGGGATCCCCGACGACCCTGATTTGACATTGTCAGCTCGGCTTGGCACGACTCTCCGCCATGGGAGTGCCCCGCGGGCCTCCGTGGCGAAAGAGAAGTCATGTCTGAAAATTCGGAAGTGGAAGATGAGCGGCCGTGCCTGCACTGTCTGATCGGCGATCTGATCGATGAATATTACGGCGAGTATGGCTCACCGACCGGCGAATCCGACGTCATCGATGTGGGCGAGATCATGACGTCGCTCGCCAAGATCGTCGCGGAGATCACCTCCGGGTCGGATACGGCAGAGGGCCGGCGCATCGTGGACGACCTGTCGCGCGAGATCGCGAAATACGACGCCGAATATCGCGAGCACGCGGCCACCGGCGCGTCAGGCGACGTGCGGCACTAGGGCGCAGGGTCGGCTCCGTAGGATGGATTGAGCTCATCAGGGCGTTACGCCCCTCTTCGCGGGCTCTGCGAAACCCATCGCTGCGCGGCGCGAGCCTTGATGGGTTTCGTAAGGGCTCAATCCATCCTACAAACGAAGCCCCGTCCGACTTTGGTTACCATTCCGCAGGAATTTTCTGAAGATGCGCGCCAAGACGAATATGACTTGGCCGCACCCTGCGGAGCTCATCTCATGGGACATTTCAAGTTTAGGCGGACCGTCTGGTTCCTGGTCGCCATCCTGATCGCTGCGGCCGTCCCAACAGCCGCCACATCAGCGCATCCGCGCCGCTTGCTCCACCCGCCCATTCACGTGGCCACCCCGACCGACGGAAGCCCGATCACGCCCTATTTCTTCCCGTATGGTTGGCGCTATCGCTACAATTCGCCGGGTCCGGTCTACGGTCAGCTCGATTACTGGGGGCCCGCCGATAGCTGCCGGCTCTGGCGCTACAACTATCTCTATTGGGTGTGCTGACGCGCCGCGGGCCGAGGCTAATCCAGCGCCGCCAGCAGCCGCTTGACGAAGCCGTCGGCCGCGCCGCCGTCGATCCAGCGCATCACCGCGACCACGTCGTGCTCCGGATCGACGTAGATGATGTTGTTGCCCATGCCGATATGCGCGAAGGCGGTGACCGGGGCGCTCGGCATGAGCGCCTTGTCGGTGTTGAGAAACCAGTTCATGAATCCGTAGGTCGGCTCGACGCTCGTCGGCGTGAGGGCGAGGTTCACCCAGCGATCGGAGATGAGCTGGCGGTCCTTCCACTTGCCGTGACGCAAGGTGAGGTAGCCGAAGCGTCCCATATCGTAACTGTTGATGAACAGGCCGCCGCCCCAATGGGCGCCGCCCGACACCGACTGCACCGGGCTGCCGTCGAGGACCACCCACGAATTCTCGTAGCCGTACCAGCGCCAGGTATTCGAGGCGCCGATGGCGTCCATGATATTGTCCTTGAGCACCTGCGGCAGGGGACGCCGCCAGACGCTCAGCGCAGCGAGCGCCAGGACATTCACGCGCACGTCATTATACTTGTAGACCGTGCCCGGCGGGTGGCGCGGCCGCGACGCCGTTTCGGGCCCGTAGCCCTCCGGCCGGTCGGCCCAATCGGGCTTGCCCCAGAGCGTGCCTTCCCAGTCGCTGGTCTGCCGCAGCATGTGGTCCCAGGTGATGGTGCGGTTGTGCGCCGTCTCGAACGGCATCAGCAGCTCGGGCGCAGCAGGCCGGCTGGATTTTTCGGGGGCAGGCGAAGGATTGTAGGTCGCAATCGGCGGCACATAGTCCCGCACGGTGTCGTCGAGGCTCCTGATCATGCCGCGATCGGAGGCCACGCCGATGACGCTCGACAGGAAACTCTTGGTCACGCTGTAGGTCACGTCGACGCGCGCGGGCTCGCCCCATTCGGCCACGATATAGCCGTGGCGGATGATGAGGCCGCTCGGATCGCCGCGGTCGCGAAACGGTCCGACAGGAAAGCTGAAGGGCTCGCGGCCATAGGTCTGATAATGGGTCATGACGAGATCGCGCGGCGAGCGGCTCTCGCCCGCGATCGCATAGTCGATGGCCTGCTTCAGGCGCTCCGGATTGAAGCCGGATTCCACCGGCGATTTTCGCTGCCACGTAGCCTCCGGATAATAGACGGCGGCGTCCGGCTTGTTGCTTTGGGCGGCGGCGAGCGGGCAGGCGACCAAGAGCAGGACGAGCGGGAGAACGGGGCGCGAGCTCATGAGATAGGCTCCGGGGACAAGGCCGTCACCAAGACAGGGCCGGCGAGGTGGGAAAAACCGCGCCGATCGAAGTGGGGGGACCAGAGGTTGCGTCAACTTGAAGCATGATCTCGAAAAAGCCTGCCTCGACGCAAGGGGGCTTCGCTCGATTGCGCAACAGCCGCCTTGGCCCTAATCTGACCTCTCAAATTGCCCGGGAGAATGGCATGAAACGCCTTTCCGCGATGTTGTTGGTCGTCCTCGGCGTTGCCTTCGCCGGGGCAGGGGCCCAGGCGCAAGACAAATATCCGAGCAAGCCGGTCAAGATTCTGGTGCCCTATGGGCCCGGCGGCGCGACCGATATCGTGGCGCGCATCGTGGGCGAGCATTTGCGCGAAGTGCTGGGCCAGGCCTTCTATGTGGAGAACAAGCCCGGCGGCTACGGCATGATCGCCATCGAGGACATGGCCCGCGCGCGGCCCGACGGCTACACGTTGATGGTCGGAAACGTGTCGACCAACGCCATCACGCCGGTTCTGTTCAAGTCGAAATTGAAGATCAACTACGACCGGGACGTCGTTCCGGTCATGCGGCTGGTCGATGTACCGGCTTTCCTCCTGGTCACGACCACGAACTTCGCGCCGCGGACCGTCGCGGAGCTCATCGATACGGTCAAGAAAAACCCGGGCCGGGTGCGCTATGGCACGGTCGGGGTCGGCAGCTATCCGGACTACGACATGGCGCTGTTCGCCAAGCGGGCGGGCGATCTCGACTTGACCGGCATTCCCAATCGCGCGGGCGCGGCCGGCGTGGTCCTCGACATGGTCACGGGCGACACGCAGGTTGCCTTCCTCAACGTCGCCAGCACCTCCGCCATGGTCAAGGCCGGCAAGCTCAAGGCGCTCGCCGTCGTCAATCGCGAGCGGCTGCCGGAATTTCCCGATGTTCCGACCATGCGCGAGGCAGGCTTTCCCGACGTCGGAACCATCGCCTGGCAGGCCATGTTCGCGCCCGCCGGCGTGCCCAAGGATATCCTCGAGACGTTGCAAAAGGGCGCCATCCAGGCGATGCAAGTGCCGGCCGCGCAGAAGGTCTTCGCCGAGCAGAACTTCAATATCGTTCCGACCAGATCGGTCGAGGAAGCCAAGCCCTGGCTGGCGCAGGAGATCGCCACCTGGGGCAGGATCACCCAAGAGGTGAAGATCCCGGTGCCCGAATAGCGGCCGTGGCGGACGCCGCTTCCGCCACGCCGACCAATCGGTAGCGCCGGCCGGATCGGGAGCAACAATCCATGAAGGCCGAGCGGCTCGAGGCTGCGCCCACCTATGGGATCGTGGTCGAGAAAGACATGGACATACGGCTGCGCGACGGCGCGGTGCTCAAGGCCGATGTGCTGCGGCCCGACCATGCCGGCACCTTCCCCGCCATCCTCAATCTCGGCCCCTACCAGAAGGACAAGCTCTGGGTTCCGCCCGAGGACCTCGAGGAACCGCCCGGGCCGCTGATGAACTGGGAGACCATCAATCCGCATTGGTGGGTTCCGCAAGGCTATGCGGCGGTGCGGATCGACGCGCGCGGGACCGGCAAATCGCCTGGCCAGGGCGAGCCGTGGTCCTTCCAGGAGGCGACCGACTTCTACGACGCGATCGAATGGGTGGCGTCGCAGCCCTGGTGCTCGGGCGCGATCGGGCTCGCCGGCATTTCCTATTTCGCGATCAACCAATGGTTCGTGGCCAACCTGCAGCCGCCGGCGCTCAAGGCGATCATTCCGTGGGAAGGCTTCGCCGACCTCTACCGCGACGCGCTGTTCCACGGCGGCATCCTCAACCAGTTCATGCCCAACTGGTTCGTCACCCATCTCTGCCATCATTTGATCGGCCGCGCCTATCGGGACAATCCCGACACGTTTCAAATCAACACGCTGTGGAAGTGGCTGCGCAGCAGCCTCGATAGCGGCGCGTTCGCGGGCTCGCAGGCGCAATGGGACAAGATCACGCTGCCGCTTCTGACCGCCGGCAACTGGTCCGGAATGGGATTGCAT
>DATDGG010000562.1:0-2071 GCA_036522235.1 Xanthobacteraceae bacterium | reverse complement strand
GATAGCTGCGATTGAAATAGGACAGGTCGGTAAAGCCCGCGTTGAGCGCAATGTCGCTGATTTTGACCCGCGCCAGGCGCGGGTCGCGCAGAAGCCGATGCGCGCGCTCTAAGCGCTGACCGAGAACGTGCCGTGAGAAGGCCCGGGTTCAGCCCCTACGCGGGCTTCAATTGGCAATTTGCGCCGCAATGGGTCATGGGAGTCGAAGGCGATTGGGGCTCTGCCGGCGGGACCACGACGCTTGGCGGCATGGTCTATCCCGGGAACGTCTTGGAGATGGGGATCGCGGCCGACAGTTTCAGCGTCAAGACCGGCTGGGATGCGAGCGTGCGCGGCCGAATCGGTTTCCTCGCTGCCCCCTCCCTGTTCATCTACGCGACCGGCGGCGCAGCCTGGCTCCAGGTCGACGTCACCTCTACCTGCAACAAAAGGATCAATGGCAATTGCAGCTCGTTTCCTCCAGCCAATCCGATCGACATCACGGACTCGACAACCCGGTCGGGATGGGGGGCGGCGTCGAAGCCATGCTGTAGCCGAACTTGATCGCGCGCGGCGAGTACCGCTACGCCGACTTCGGCACCGTGGGCAACACGGATATGCGCACGATCTTCGCGCTCCCGGTGGTGACACCCTATGATCTGCGCCTCAAGACCCACACCGCCACGCTCGGCCTTGCGTACAAGATCGGGGGCGATCACGCGATGGCGCCTGGCCCGGCGGCGCCCGCCGCCACGTCGAGCTGGAGCGGCGTCTATGCCGGCCTTGCGGCCGGCACCCGCAGCACGCAGGCCGACGCGACGACGACAGCCGCCACGCTGGCGGGCGCGGACCTGATAAAAGGCATTTGCACGACCTTGGCGACGTTTGGCGGCGGGTGCGTCGTTGGCGAGCCGCTCAACGATGCGGCGTTCAGGCTGAGCCCTTATGTGGGCATCAACTGGCAATTTGCGTCGCGATGGGTGGCGGGGCTCGAGGGCGACGTGGGCATTGCCGACAAGACCACGACCCTTTCCGGCATGATCTATCCGTTCACCGCCGTCATATTCGGCGCCGGCGCCAACACGTTCGGCGTCAAGACCGTCTGGGACGCCAGCGCGCGCGGCCGCCTCGGCTTCCTGGCAAATCCATCGCTGCTTCTCTATGCGACCGGCGGCGCGGCCTGGTTGCACGTCGAGTCGACGTCGAATTGTTTCTTCTTCTCAGGGCTCGGTGCCCTCTCCGCCTGCGGCCCGGCCGGGCTCAACCCCGCAAGCGTTACCGATTCCACGACCAAGGCCGGCTGGACGCTGGGTGGCGGCATCGAGGCCATGTTGCCGGCGAACTGGCTGGTGCGCGCCGAGTATCGCTACGCCGATTTTCGGCACGATCCACAACACCGACACCCGCACCAATGAGGTCGTCGGTCCGCTGATCGTTTCTTATGATCTGCGCGTTCGCGCCCAGACGGCCACGCTTGGGCTAGCCTACAAGCTCTATATCGGCGGGCCGGCCGTGGCGAAGTATTGAGAGTCAACGCCGCACGAATCAGGCATTGACGCGCTGGATGGAGGCCGATTCCCGCGGGCTCATGAAGATCTGATTGGACAGCCCCAGTGTGCCGGTCAGCACGTAGCCCAGCGTCGGCGTGTAGCTGTACTTGACCTCGCCCAGGATATACGTGCACCCGGAGGTGCTGCCACCGCACGTCGCCATGCTGCCCGGCAGCGTGATCGGCGAATTGACCGCGCGCGCGCTGCCGTTTTTCGTGTCGCTCCAGGTAACGATGGCGTTGCCTTTGGGGTCGACCGAGACCTGCGAAACGGTGACGGCGAGCTGGCCCGGGTCGTAGGGCGCGATGACCGCGGCGGCCGCGCCCAGGATACTCGCCATATCGGCGTTCTTGATGGTCGTGTAGCGCGACGCGAGGTCGGCGACCGAGCGCGTCGTGACCGCGACCTTGCGATCGATGGCGACGCCGTCGCCAAGCTCGACCCCGCCCAGATAGGCGACCAGCATGAACGGCAATATGGCGGCGAACTCCACCGCGGCAATTCCGCTCTGGACCTGAACATGAGGGCAAACAGCGGGCTGT
>DATDGG010000561.1:0-28692 GCA_036522235.1 Xanthobacteraceae bacterium | reverse complement strand
TATGGATCTGATGCAGCCGGTGTTGACTGCGCTCGCGCAAGCTTTCGAAAAGACCGATCTGCCGCTGCGGTCGGTGGAGAACGAGTGGGGCCCGGGCCAGGTCGAATGCACGTTTGCGCCCTGGGAGGCGCTCAAGGCCGCCGACAATATGGTGTTCTTTCGAACCGCGACCAAACAGATCTGCCGGCGAATGGGCTATTTCGCGACCTTCATGTGCCGCCCAGGCCTGAAAGGCTATTATTCGAGCGGCTGGCACCTGCACCAATCGCTGATCGATGCGGCGGGCAAGAACGTGTTTATCCCGGAGACCGCCGCTGAATGCCTGTCGGCGCTCGGGCGGAATTTTCTGGGAGGGATTTTGAGGTATGCGGCACCCTCGGCCGCGTTCACGACGCCGACCGTGAACGGCTATCGCCGGCTGCGGCCGAACTCGCTCGCTCCCGACCGGGCCACCTGGTGCCCTGATCACCGCGGAGCCATGGTGAGGGTGCTCGGCGCGCCCGGCGATCCGGCGACACGCCTGGAAAATCGCGTGGGCGAGCCCGCCGCCAATCCTTATCTCTATGCGGCCTCGCAGATCGTGGCTGGCCTCGCCGGAATCGATGGCACCATCGAGCCCGGTCCCCCGAATGACGAGCCCTATGAGTCAGATCGGCTGTTGCTGCCAAAGAGCCTGATGGAGGCGCTCGACGCGCTTGAACAGGAGCCAATATTCCGAAACGAGCTCGGCGATATTTTCATCGACTATTTTCTGAAGCTCAAGCGCAACGAGGCTGGACGCTTTTTGCGCTGGCTAGACGATCACGGGCTGGGCGATCCCGGCGATGAAACAACCGTCTGGGAACAGAACGAGTATTTCGACTTTTTCTAGATATCAAAGAATGATGCTCGGATTGCGCAGGTTCTGATCGCAGTCGATCAGATTGACCTGGCGCACCTCGATCTCCCAGCGCCCGTTTCGCTCGGCAAAGCGATGCCCGCACCAGCCCGAGAGAAATCGTACGCCGTCCGGCCGGAATTCGCTGATGAGAAAATTCGAGCGCACCATGCTCTTTGCAGCGGCTGCGCCGGCGAACACCTCGACGTTGGAGATCATCCGCACCGTGCGCGATACCGGGGCCTGCGACCAGGCATAGCCGGTGCGCAGCCGATAGATGCGGTCTTCCATCCGGCGGCGGTCGTCGAACGAGATCGCGATCTCGCGCCTGGGGTCCCCGCCCGACGGCGTGGCCGGTACCCAGTAGATGCATTCGGACGCATACATCGAAAGCCAGGCATCGAAATCGAGGTGGTCGAGCAGTCGCGCCTCACGCTCGATCAGGGCGCGGAAGCGCTCACGTTCACCGGAATCGAGGACGGCACGATCATCGCGTTGCCAGTCTTTGAAAGACTCGATCAGCTCGCCATAGAATGCGTCGGTGACGTAGTGGGAGACGAGCGAGGCATCTTGGACGGTTTGCATTTGCCCCTTCATTCGTTGCCCGGATATCCGGCCTGGATGATCACGGCTCCCGCTGGACCACGAGGTTGGGAGATGCCTGCATCAGCCGCTTCCACTCCTTGATGTATTCGCGCATGAAGGCTTCGTCGGTCGCCGGCGCGGTGACCGCGCCGTTTGCGTCGATCTTCACGCGTCCCGGAATGCCGAGACCGCGATGCATGTAGACCCATTCGTCTTCCAGGCAGGCGAGCCCGCGCTGGATCTCCTCGAAATTGGCCAGATCGTCGACTTCGCCGAAATTGGGGAACTGCTCCTGGGTGCGCATGCGCAACGCGTTGATCTCGCCGAGCGCGTCACCTAGCGTTCCGTCGGCGTCGACAACGCGTGTGCCGTACCAGGTGACGTTGGTCTCGTCGACCGATACCGGGTCGAACACCTGGATGTGATTGCCCAATAGCGACAGGTTGGGGAACACATTGATATTGACCGGCTCCGAGCCGGCAAGATCGAGAATATCGTCCGCCTTCGCACCGAAGCGGCGGCGGAAGCTTGCCTCGCAGTGCTCGCTGCCGGGCGCCGGGCCCTCCACCGCCCACAAGCCCCCCGCACGCTTTTCGATATTCGGCCGCTTGTCCTTGAAGTGGTGGCCATTCCCGGTATAGCGCATGTACATCGGCTTCGAGTCCGGCGAGCCTTTATAGTAGGACATGCCCTTGTTGGCTTCGTCGGCGAGCCGGTTCTCCATTTCCAAGAGCGAGCGATGCGAGAAGACGACGTGATAGCCATCGCCGGAATTGTCGTAGGCGAGCTTCCAATTGCCCTTGAACTTCAGCCGGTTCGCCTCGCAGACCTCGACCTTGCCGCCGGGATTGCGATCGAGCCACTCGTCGATCGGTCCGGTGATGCCGCCAAGATAGTCGAGCAGCGGCGGCGCGTCGGGATTGAGCGTTCCGAACACGAAGCCCCGATAGCTGTCGACGCGCGGCACCTGCGCGAGGTTGAACTTCGCGTCCTTGAAATCGCATGCGTAGCCGTCCGGCCACGGCACGGCGCGCAGCCTGCCCGTGTTGAGAAAGCTCCAGCCATGATACGGGCAGGAGAACATGTGCGCGCTGCCGCGCTCCTTCCGGCATAGCGTCGTGCCGCGATGGGCGCACCGGTTGAACAGGGCACGGATCTTTCCCACGGCGTCGCGGATCAGGATGATCGGGCGCAGCCCGAGCTTAGCGGTGATGAAGTCGTTGTTGCTCGGAATCTGGCTCTCATGGCCGAGATAGACCCAGACCGCGCCCCAAATATTCGTCAGCTCCGCCTCGAAAATCGCCGGATCGGTGTAGATCAGCCGATGGACGCGGTCCTCCTGGACCAATTCGTCCCAGTCATGGAGATCGGCAGCGCCAAGCGAGGAAGCGCGAAGTGTCTTGAGCATTGGGCGAGCTCCTTCGCGGTGACATTCCAAGAGGAACAAGTGAAGCGCGCGTCGACGCCTTCGCGCGACTCTAGGCCGGGGGATCGCGACTTGTCGAGCACCGGAAATTGAGGCTTGCAGCACATCAATGTTTCTATAATCTGCATCGACAGGTTCGAGTGCGAGTGGTTCGATTGCGAGGGCAGTGCGTGCCCGCCATGTTTCGGGCGACGTGCTGCGAAGACTTGCTGCGAATATGGCTTCCGATGCTCAGACAAGAACAAAACGACTTTCTCACGCAGGCCGGCCCCGGGACGCCCATGGGCCGCCTGTTCCGCAGCTACTGGCTGCCGGCCCTTTTGGCAAACGAGCTCCCCGAGAATGAATGCGCGCCAGTGCGGGTGAAGCTTCTCTCCGAGCGACTTCTCGCGTGGCGCGACACACAGGGACGCTATTCGCTGATCGACGAGTTCTGCGCCCATCGGGGCACCTCGCTTTGGGTCGGCCGCAACGAGGAGAACGGGCTGCGCTGTCCTTATCACGGATGGAAATACGACTGGACCGGCCAGTGCATCGACGTGCCATCGGAGCCCGAGGAGAGCGGCTTCTGCCGGAAGATCAGGCTCACATCATATCCGCTGGTGAGGCGCGGCGATGTGCTGTGGACCTATATGGGCCCACCGGACCGTCAGCCGCCGTTGCCGGAATTCGAGTTCGCGATGGTTCCGTCCGAACAGAGCTACATTTCCAAGCGGCTGCAGGAATGCAACTGGCTGCAGGCGCTCGAAGGCGGCATCGATTCGAGCCACACCTCGTGGCTGCATCGCGGCGAGCTCGAGATCGATCCGCTGCACCGCGGCTCGAAGGGCAATCAGTACAATCTCGGCGATACGCGTCCGCATTTCGAGGTGGTCGAGAGCCCCGGAGGGCTCCTCATCGGCGCCCGCCGCAACGCCGAAGGCGGCAAATTCTATTGGCGGATCACGCAATGGATCATGCCGTGCGTGACCATGATCGCGCCGCGCGCCGATCATCCGGCCGGCGGGCATTTCTGGATCCCGATCGACGACGACAATTGCTGGGTCTGGAACTGGGACTACCACGCGGTGCGGCCGCTCCTGCAAGACGAAGTAGCCGCGATGAAGAACGGCGCCGGCCGGCACGTGATCTATGAGGCCGGCAATACCTGGCGGGCGCGCGCCAACAAGGACAACGACTATCTCATCGACCGCGCGGCGCAGAAGGCGGGCGTCACCTATAGCGGCATCGCCGGGTTCGCCATGCAGGATTCCGGCATCCAGGAATTGATGGGACCGATCGTCGACCGCACCAAGGAGAACCTGGTCTCGACCGACAACGGCATCATCATGGCCCGTCATCGCCTCCTGCGCGCCGCCAAGGCGCTGATCGAGAAGGGCGAAACCCCTCCCGGCGTCGATCCGGCGCACCATCGCGTGCGCGCGGCATCGGTCGTGCTGCAACCACACGAGACCTTCAAAGACGCGGCGCATGAAGAGCTGAAGGTCCGCCCCGGCTTCTCGCACGCGCGGGTGTGACGCCAGACGCTTCGTCAAGAAAACCTACGGGCGTATGGCGCCAGATAACATGACCCGTCTCAAGCTGACGCTCGCGTGCTGGGACTATGATCGCACGCGTCCCCTGATCGACGGCCGCATTCGGCCTGAAGGGATCGATCTCGATATCAAGGTGCTACGACCGCGCCAGACGTTCCAGCGCATGCTCGAAGATCGGGAATTCCATATCTCCGAGCTGTCGCTCGCCTCCTATGCGGCGCTCAAGGGGCGTGGAGATTGCCCATTCGTGGCGGTTCCGGTCGCGCTCTCGAAAATCTTCCGCCATTCCTGCATCTATGTGCGCACGGATGCCGGCATCAAGACGCCTGCTGATCTCAAGGGCAAGCGGGTCGGCACCAGCCAGTACGGTGCGACGGCGCTCGTTTTCCTTCGCGGAATGCTGCAGCACGACTACGGCGTGGCGCCGGGCGATCTGCATTGGTTCATGGGCGGGCTCAATACTTTCACCGAGCGGCCGCTCATTCCGTTGGACCTGCCAAGGAACGTGCGGCTCGAGCTTCTGCCGTCCGGCGTCACCCTGGAAGGCATGCTCGAGGCGGGCGAGCTCGATGCGTTGCTGTCGATCTACATTCCCAAGCTGTTCCTCGAGGTCTCGCCCCGCATTGCTCGCCTGTTTCCGAACTTCAAGGAGGTCGAGCAGGACTACTATCGCCGAACGCGCATCTTCCCGATCATGCATACGGTCGTGCTGCGCGAGGACGTGTACAAAGATCACCCGTGGGCCGCCAAGAACATCTACCATGCCTTCTGCGCAGCGAAAGATCTGGCAGTAAAGGGGCTCTACGATACCGATGCGCTGCAGCTGTCGCTGCCTTGGCTTCTCGATCACGTGGAAGAGGCCTGGCGCGTGTTCGGCCGTGACTTCTGGTCGTACGGACTCGAGCCCAACCGTCCAACGCTCGCCGCGCTGGGGCGCTTCGTGCACGAGCAAGGACTTTCGCCGCGCACGGTCGTTCCCGACGAATTGTTTGCGCCTGATATGCAGTGACGCCGCGATCGAGGCCAGCGTAGCTTTATTCGCCGGCGGTCGCTATTTCAGTGACCGAAAATAAAAGAAGCCGTGGTGACCGCCACGGCTTCTTTTTCAAATCGACAGGGGGGTGGTCGTCAGTGGTGCATGAAAATCGCCAACAGGATGATGATCGGAATGGGGATTCCGATAAGCCAAAGAAGTAAACCTCGTCCAAAGCCCATGGTCGGCTCCTTCATTGTTTGTTAGATCGTATGAGAGAGCAACGCTTTGGAAGCCGTCTCGTTCCATGAAATGCGTAGAATGGCCTCGCCGGACTTGGCTCGGGAAGCGGCGAACCGGGCAGCAGGATGACGCGCCTCTTGACCGCAGCCCGCTCGCGTCACGTCCACTCGGCATCCTTGGCCCGGCGACAACGGGCTCATCTTACGGTAGACTTGCCGGCATAAAGCCGTGGCATTCCCAGGAATCCACGGATGCAAAAAGGTTGCGGAGGGAACATGAAACGCATGTCCATAGGCGGGGTGCTCGCCGGTTGCCTGCTCGTTCCGCTGGCGTTCTCGGGCGCGCAGGCGCAATCCGATTTCTACAAAGGCAAGACCATCTCGGTCCTGATCGGCGCCAAAACCGGGAGCTTGGCGCTCACCGGCCAGATCGTCGCCCAGCACCTGGGGCGCTATATTCCGGGCAACCCGACCGTGATCTTCCGGCAAATGCCCGGCGGCGCGCATCTCGGCGCGACCGGCTATGTCTACACCGCCGCCGAGCCCGACGGGCTCACCATATTGGCGGCCAATCCGGGCGTCGCCATGGCGGAGCTCGCGGGCCTGCCGCAGGTGCGCTTCGACATTCGGAAATTCGACTGGCTCGGCTCCTCGGGCTCGGACGGAGCGTTGTTCTCGATCCGCGCCGATCTGCCCTACAAGACTTTCAAGGAGTTCAAGGATTCGGGCCGCGAGCTGATTGCCGGGACGACCGGGCCGGGCTCGAATGCCTATGACATGCCGCTGTTGCTCAAGGAATTTGCCGGCGCCAACCTGAAGCTCCTGAAGGGTTACGCGGCCAACAGCGATATCCTGCTCGCGATCGAGCGCAAGGAGGTCGACGCCTACGCCGCGCTCGGCACCACCATCAAGCTCGCGGTCGATCGCGGCGCCGTGCGGGCGCTGGTGCGGGCGCGCGCGCCAGTGCCGGGCTTCAACGACCTGCCGATCGACGAGGAGCTGACCACCGATCCGGTCGGCAAATCGCTCATGGCGATCCGCGGCATCCCGCTGTTGATCGGGCGCCCGTTCGGAGTGCGGGGCGGAACCCCGCCGGATCGCGTCGCCATGCTGCGCGAAGCCTTCGCCAAGACGATCGCCGATCCGGAATTGCTGGCCGAGGCAAAGAAAGCCCAGATCGACATCAACTACATCTCCGCCCAGGACGTCACCAAGGACTTCAATGAGATGATGAGCCAGCCGCCGCAGGTGGTCGAGGCCATGAAGAAGTACTTGGTGCCGACCGAGTGATCGCTCGCCGCGTCGGCTTGGTGACTTGCGCCTAGACCTTCTTCTGCCGCAGCCGGACCACGTCGGCGCCACGGTAGAGCAACGATTGGACGACCGCGCGCAACTGTTGCTTACCGAACGGCTTGCCGAGCATGATTGCGTCGCGGAAGCCTTGCGGCAAGGCTTCCCGCCCGTAGCCTGTGACGAAAGCGAACGGAACATTCCGCTGCGTCAAAGCGGCCGCGAGCTCCTCAACGGTTTGCCCGGCCAGATTGGCATCCAGCAGCGCCGCATCATAGTCAAGGCTGGCGATCATCTCCCGCGCAGTCGCGAGCGTCGCGGCCGGACCCTTGATCTCGCAGCCTGCTTCCGCCAAGCTCGCCTCCATCTCCATCGACAAAAGCGGCTCGTCTTCGACGATCAGGACGCGCTTGCCCTTGAGGCTCTGATTGATCGGGTGTTCCGGCAACGTATCCACGGAAGCGGCCTGGGGCACTGCGAACGGCGGTATCGCCGGCATCCGCGATTCCTGCGGTAGCGGCAGCGCCATCTCGCAGGTCACGCCGTCCGCGTAGTAGTGAATGACGGCTTCACCCCCCAGCGCCCGCAGCGTCTCCTCGATCAGCATCGTGCCGAAACCGTGACCCGACGGCACGCTGACCTTGGGACCGTGGCTCTCCTTCCAGTCGAGCAGGAAGTGGTCTTTTTCGTCCGTCCGCATGCGCCACCCGATCGAAAGCCGCCCATTCGGCACCGACAAAGCTCCGTATTTGCGAGCATTGGTGCCGAGCTCATGCAGGACCAGCGCCAACTGGACCGCGGCCTGCGAGTTGAGCGTGATCGCGGGCCCCACGCACGAGATGCGCTCGTCGGTGGCGCTGCCCAACAGGACCTGATCGCACACGATCGCGCCGACATCGGCGCCGCGCAGCATCTCCCGTGTCAGCAGAGTATGGGCCTGCGCCAGCGCCTGAATACGTCCGCTGAAAGCGGCGACGAAATGGGCCGGGCTCTGGCTGCGCAGCAAGGACTGGCTGGCGATCGCCTGGACGGTTGCCAGCGTGTTCTTAACGCGATGATTGAGCTCCTCCAGGAGCAGTTGCTGCAGCTTCTCGGCCCGCTTTCGCTCGGTAATATCGCGGGCCACCTTCG
The DNA here is from genome assembly GCA_036522235.1 of Xanthobacteraceae bacterium. Taxonomy (GTDB): domain Bacteria; phylum Pseudomonadota; class Alphaproteobacteria; order Rhizobiales; family Xanthobacteraceae; genus VAZQ01. Next base: position 20,633 of record DATDGG010000561.1, on the reverse strand, counting down.
AGGCCCCGATCACCTTGCCAAACCGGTCGCGCAGCGCCGCCACCGACAGGGACACCTCGACGCGGCGGCCGTCCTTGGCAACGCGCACGGTCTCGAAGTGCTCGATGCGCTCGCCGCGCGCCAGTTGCGCCAGGATGCGTTTCTCCTCGTCGTGCAGTTCCGGCGGAATGATCCGCATTATCGACTGACCAATGATCTCGTTGTGCTGGTAGCCGAAGATCCGCGTCGCGGCCGCATTCCACGAGGTGACCAAGCCGTCGAGCGATTTGCTGACAATTGCATCGTCCGATGACATGACGATGGAGGCAAGCCGCGCCGATTCGATCTGTGCCTGATGCCGCTCGGTGATGTCCATAAGGAGGTTGATGGCTCCGGTCAGGCGGCCGGATGCGTCCCATATCGGCGTCGGACAGGGCAGGAAATTGACGCGGGTGCCGTCGGGCCGCTCCAAGATGGCCTCGATCCCGCGCACCGGTCGGCCCTCCCTGAGGGTAACCGCCATCGGGCATTGATCGTGGGGCAGCGGTCGGCCGTCAGGCCAATAGAGCCGCCATGAGCCGCACCATTGATCGCTGCCGAGCTCCGGGCGATGGCCCCACAGGTCGGCGGCGGCTTGATTGAAAAACGTGATGCGGCCTTCGGCATCGGTCGTGTAGACCGCGACCGGCAATGCTTCGAGCCATTCGGAGCCTTGGATCATGCCGCACTCACTCCCGGTTACTCTGAACTCTGGCCTCGCCGCTGACCCCGCGCGCTCGAGACCGGCCGGCTTTGGCTCCGTCATATCCGTCCCAGCAGGAGCAGGATCAACACGATGACGAGCACCAAGCCAAGCCCGCCCCCGCCATAGTACCCGGTCCCGTAAAAGGGGCCGCCGCCGATGCCGCTGAAGCCGCCGAGCAAAGCGATAATCAAAATGATGAGTAGAATGGTTCCGAGCGACATGATCGACCTCTAACACGTCCCTGTATATCGTCGAGGCCTCAACGCCCAATGTACAATCAAGTTCCGCAGGTTGCAGGGGCGCGGCGCGTAGTGCCCCGCAACCAACCGAGCGGCGACAAGACCGCCCCTACGGCGATCATGCCCGGCAAACAAAGCAGGTCCGCCCGCCATCCCTGGTCCTCGTTGCTCCCTCGCAAGCCGGAAGTTAGTAGCTCCGTCCTAACCGCCCCACACACCAGCCTACCGCCAACGCGATAGCGACGGCCGTATAGGGCCTGGCCTCGACGTTTTCCCGGATTGTCTCTTCAAGGCTTCCGGCCTGTCGCCGGACCGCGGTGGCGGCGTCACCCGCAGTGTCGCGGACCTGCCCGTAGATGTCCTGGGCCGTCCCCACCACCTGCTTCACCGCTCCTTCGACCTCGCTCTTGGCGTCTCCGCTTATCCGCCCGAAGTCCTCCTCGAGCTTGCCGCCCATGGTCTTGGCGGTGCCCTCGATACGATCCTTATTCATATTCATAACGCGTCCTCACTGTTCGTGGTTTGAGTTGCTCGTGTCGTAGACTACTTGGGCAACGGCTCCAGGGCTCGGGCCGAGCATTGGAGCCGCCACGCCGTCGAACCTCTGGGACATGCCTACTTCGCCGCGGCCGGCACCCAGGAGGTCCGCTCCTTGTCGTATTTGACTCCCGGCGCGGCCTTCAGCGCGTCCTTGGTGGTGTCCATGGTGAGATAGATTTTCTTGTCCTTCATGGTGTGCTTGACGGCCGTGAACGGCACGGCGACGTCCTTTTCACCGGCGCCGAGGAAACCGCCGACCCCGACGATCAGTGCGGTGGCGCGGCCTTCGGGAGAAACCAGCACGTCCATGATCTCGCCGATCTTGTTGTCGGAGGGGTCGTAGACGCTCTGCTTGTACCAATCGGTGACCGTGACGCTGTTGGCCGGCACGTTGGACATGATCTCCGCATGGCCGGACGACACCGGTTGCGCGAAGGCGGCGGAGCCCGCGAGCAGCGCTCCGGCCGAGATGGCGATCAAATTCTTCATGACATGTTCCCTCTGGATTTTTTGAAAAACGCGGCTTTGCTGGGCCGCACGCACAACGCCGCGATGGCGATCCGGGTTCCAATCGGTCGCGCGCCATGCGGCTCGAAAAATTGTTGCAGTGCGCATGTCAAAAGACATGAGAGTCAAAAGACATGAGAGCAGAGTGCGCTCGACCCGCACGGAACTCCGACACCTGCTCGTGCGTTCACATTTGCACAAGCCATTAAACAAGCGCTCACTTGAGGAGACTGCCATGATTGACAAGGATCGGATCAAAGGATCCGCGGAGCAAGCCAAAGGCAAAGTGAAGGAATGGACCGGAAAGGCCGTCGGCGACAAGAAGTTGGAAGCCGAGGGCAAGGCCGACCAGGTGAAGGGCAAGGTCCAGAACGCCGTCGGCGGCCTAAAGGACGCGATGCGGGAGAACAGCAAATAAGCATCGAAGATTCGCATGCGCGTGAGCTGCTTCGAATGCGCCTTGCGCCCCTGCGGCATTTTCAAGCCGGTGAGCGAGAAGGAGCTCGCGTTCATCAACGGCATGAAGCGCGACCATCTGACCGCTCCCGCCGGCGCCGAGATCATTCGCGCCGAGCAGGACAGCGCTGAGCTCTATACGCTATATTCGGGCTGGGCGTTCCGCTTCAAAGCCCTGCCGGACGGCCGTCGGCAGATTTTGAACTTTCTGCTTCCCGGCGATCTCATCGGGTTGCAAGCCGCCATGTTCGACGTCGCCCAGCACGGCGTCGAGGCCTTGACGGATGTGGAGCTGTGCCTGCTGCCGCGCCCCAAGATCTGGGACCTGTTCGGCCAAATGCCCGAGCTCGCCTTCGATGTGACTTGGCTCGGTGCGCGCGAAGAGAGCCACGTCGACGAGAACCTGGTAAGCGCCGGCCGCCGCAGCGCCGCCGAGCGGGTCGCGGCGCTGATCGTGACGCTTTACAAGCGCGCCAATGCGCTGGGCATGGTGGTCGACGGGACTTTCGCCTTTCCGCTCAACCAGCAACACATCGCGGACGCCCTTGGCCTCTCGCTCGTCCATACCAACAAAACATTGGGGCGGCTGCGCCGGATGGGGATGTACATCCAGGCAAATGGATCGCTGACCTTGACCAACGCCCGCGTCCTGGAGCGGATCGCGCAACATTTCGACGATGAGCTGGCGCGCCGACCGCTGATCTAGCCATCATGGAACTCGGTTGCCGGCTGCGGCGTTGAATTGGCGCCGAGCGGCCAGCGCCGCCGTCGTGGAGAGCGTCGTGGAATTTCTACGTGCACAGCGGGAAAAGCGGGACGCCCTGATCATCAACGATCCGCAACCCCTGGCCACTGCCGACGACGTGTGGGGTGGGGCCGCCGAAATGGCGACGGTGGGCATTTTCCTGTTGCTGCTGGTGACGTGCCTTTACGTCGGCCGACCGATCCTGCTGCCGGTCTTCGCAGCGTTCCTGATCGGCACGACCTTCGCCCCGCTGGTGAAGCATACGCGCCGCCACGGCGTACCGCCCTGGGTGACCGCCTTGACCCTGGTTGCCCTGATCGTGGCAGCCGCCGGCGTCGCCGTGACAATGCTCGCCGCGCCGATCGCCGAATGGATCGGCAAGGCGCCCGAGATCGGCGCCGCCATCAAGCAGCAGCTCTATGTGTTCGATCGCCCCTTGGCGGCGTTTCATGATCTCGAGAACTCGCTGATGCCGGCGGCGCCTACCGTCGCGGTGGAACCGTCCAAATTCAGCTTGGTAACTCCGGTGGTGGCATTCGTGACGCCGGCGCTCGCCCAAGGCGTGCTGTTCGCCGCCACGCTGATTTTCGTCCTGGCGGGAGAAGTGAAGTTTCGGCGGCATCTTGCCGCATACTTCGCGACCCGCGACGGCAAGCTGCGGTTCATCCGCATCGCCAACGATATCGAGCACAATCTGGCGTCCTACGTGGCTGTCGTGACGGTCATCAACGGCGCGCTCGGCGCGATCGTGGCCGTCGGCGCCTGGCTGCTCGACCTCCCGAGCCCGGTGATCCTCGGAATTCTCGCCATGCTGCTCAATTACATTCCCTATATCGGGCCGGCCTGCATGGCGATCATCCTGTTCGCGGTCGGCTTCGTGACTTTCGGTTCGTTCGGGGAGGCGCTCATCGCCCCGGCATCGCTGGTCGCGCTGACCACGCTCGAAGGCCATCTCATCACCCCGACCGTGCTGGGGCGGCGCCTCACGCTCAATCCGCTGGCGGTGTTTCTAGCGATCGCATTCTGGACGTGGCTGTGGGGACCGATGGGAGCCTTCCTGGCGGTGCCGCTGCTGATCGTCGCATTGGTCATTTTCAGTCACGTTTTTCCTTCGGACGACGCCAAGCTGCCGGGCTGATCGAGAACCTTTGCAGCAAGCAACGGTCGAGCTGCGAAAGTTGTTTGGGGGGCGTGACAATTCTGCAGGCGAGACGCTCTCTGATGTCTAGCGCGCGGCGCGGCGCTTGCGGGTCGCTGCCGCCTTCTTTGCCGAGCGGGAGCGGGCGGTAGCCGATCGGCTCGCGGATGCGCGTCCGCCCAGGCGCCCGCCCTTGCGCGAGGGCGAATGGTCTTCGGCCTTGCCGCGCCCGGAGCCGCTCTTCTTGCCGCCGTGGGTTTCCTGGTTCACCGTCGCCCAAGCCCGCCGCGCCGCCTCGCGGCGCGAGATTCCGCGTGCCTCGTAGCCTTCCTCGATGTGCTCGGCCTGGCGTTTCTGTTTGTCCGTGTAGCTCGATTTATCGCCACGGGGCATCGTTCACTCCTGCAACGCGCGGATAACAGTTCGCTAGCTAAACGCGCGACGCAAAGCGGAGTTCCGCGGGCGCGGGGCCGCGGCCGCAAGGGAGCCAAGGACGCAGAGGAGAGCGCGATGTGGAGGAGCGGGAGCGCGGCGCCCTTACGCGACTTCCAACACATCGCCGACCGCGGCGGGGCGGCGCGGCTCGGGAACGAAGTATTTGCCAACCTGCACCATCGGTCGCGGATTAACCAGGATCGAGAGCAGGCGGTCCTGCAACATTTTGGGCGAGGTCGGCTTGGTGAGGACCTCGTGGACGCCGAGCCGAATCGCTTCGTTCACGCGCGTGCGCGACGCGCACGGCGTCAGCATGATGATCGGCAGGAACGGCTTGGCGAACACGCCCGGCGAGCGCACGATGTGCATGATCTGGGGACCGCTCAACACCGGGATGTCCCAGTCCATCAGCATGATGTCGGGATTGACGTTGCGAATGACGTCGAGCGCGGCCAAGCCGTCGGTGGCCTCGAAGATCGATTTTGCCCCGATATTCATCAGCATCATGCGCGTCAATTTGCGCGTGTACTGGTTTTCGTCGACGACCAGAAGACCGAGACGTTCGATCAGCTTTTCAAGTTGCTTGGCAGACACGGGGCGCGGGCTCCAGCCTTTGGCCCCTTGTGCTAGCCTGGCAGCTCTGTGAATTGCCTAAACCGATCCGTTCAATTTTTATCAATTTTGCGGCGCCCGGCATCCCGAAAAAGCCTGCCCCCGCGAAGGCGGGGTCATGCCCCGCACTAAAGCGGGGTCATGCCCCGCACTAAAGCGCGCGGCCCTGCCCTCGCCAAAAGGCCGTCAGTTGCGGATGATCACGTTCACCCAATGGCAGGATCCGGCCAGCCGATTGAACGAGCCCCCCTGCTCGGGCTCGCTGCCGGTGTGGGCGGTTCGAAACTGCACCACGAATGTCGGCATTTCGCCGGGATCCGCGGCCGCAAATTTCGATACGCCCATCGATGGCCGCCACCTGTAGACGGCATCGCCGGCCGCGTTGAGGACGCCGAAATCGTAGTCCGCGGGATAGAGCCGCAATGTCCCGCGTTTGAGCCCGTCGAGCGTATCATCCGAGCGTAGCAAGATACCATCGCCCGAGTCATTGATGGCCTTGGCGCGCCATGGCGCGAGGTCGCCGGCGACTGCGGTCAGCGGGGTGACCAGGAAATGGAGCGTGCCGGTATCCGCTTTGGCCTCGGCGTCGCATTGGCTCATGGCATTCGCGAGCCAGCTGAGGTCGCCGGTCGGGCCCGCAGCGACCGGCTCGCCTATAGCCTCCCCGGCCTCGGTTGCCGCCGCGAGCTGGTGCCTGCCGAGCACCACGACGGTTGCCATCACGATGGCGAGGAGCAACAGCGCCAGCGCGCCCGCGACCATCATGCCGGCCGCGCCCATCCGGCGCACGGCGCCGCAGCCCGGACAGGACTTGGCAAGGACGAAGACCGGCTCGCCGCAACCGGGGCATTCGCCGTCGATCGCTTCGACCCAGTTGCGCGCCGCGCTGCCGATGCTTGCCATGTCGACCTTCCGGTCCGCCTGAGCCCCGAGATGGCGGCGGAACAAGATCAATTAAAGCGGATTTTCGCGGCCCGCGAAACGGAATCGGCGCGGCCCCGCCATGGCGGCCGCTCGCAGCCCCGCCGATCGCGCGCCTTGTGGAACTCGCCGCGTGGAACCCTTGCGCCTGTCTCAAAATCGAACCAGGATAGAGCGATGAGACCCGCCGCCGGAAGCATCGCCGCCGCAATCACCCTGTGCTGGGCCGCCTTTTGCGGGCCCTACGATTCCAATACTTGGCCGCTCGCCTTCGGCATGACGCCCCAGGAGGCCGCCACTGCGCTCGGCATGCAGCTCACCTATTATTCGGGACCGCGCGGCTCGGAAATCTATGTTGCGGGGGGCTCGGCCGGGGTGCCGGGCCGGTTCCCGGTCGATGCCGAGATCACGCTCCAATTCCGCGGCGGCCACCTGACCGGATGGAAGAAGAATTGGAGCCTGCCGCGCCCGTGGATCATCTATTGACGGCGCGCCCGTGCCGAAGGTCGCGCACAACAGAACCCCGGCCGAAGCCGGGGGTTCAAGTTGGTGAGCCGGATTTGCTTTTCGCTTACTGAGCCTGCGGGGACACGCCCTGCGCCTGCGCGCGCAACTCCTGGGGCGTCGCCATCGCCTGTTCCTTGGTGCAGAGGTCGGTGAACAGGACGCTGCCGTCCTGGAGGTACTGCTTGGTCAGGCAATTGCACGGAGCGGGGGCCTGCGTCACTGCCGGGGCACTGACCGTATCATAGACAACGCCGTAGTGGGGCTGGTGCCACCAGAACACGTGGTGGTCGTGATCCCAGTCATGATCGTGGTCGCGATCCCAATCATGGTCGTGATCATGGTCATGATCGTGGTCATGGTCATGGTCATGGTCATGGTCGTGATCGCAGCCCTTGAAGGTCACGCAATCGATATCGATCGGCTTCTTGATGACGACCGCCGGGGGCAACGACGGCGGCGAGACCACCGGGTTGATCGGTTGGAGCTGGCCTGGGTTGAAATGGATCGGATTGCCAGGGTTGACCGGATTGATTGCATGGAGCGCACCGGGATTGATCTGGATCGGATTGCCGGAACTGACCGGATTGATCGCATGGAACACGCCGGGATTGACCTGGATCGGCTTGACCGGGGTGACCGGATTGGTGGCGTGGATCACGCCGGGATTCACTTGGACCGGATTGATCTGCTGGAGCGGCTTGGCGGAAGCGCCGGTCGTCGCCAGCGCGGTTCCAATAGCCGTGAGCGCCGTCAGCGCCAGCAGGGTCGAACGATTCAACATGGGACTCTCCTCGGAGGTGGATTGGGGCGAAGCTTGAATTGGTTCATCCGGCTATTGGTCGGATGGCCTCGCGACGAGGTTCACCAAAACCGCAGAAAGGCCCATGCCACCGGCATAAACTGGATGTCGCCGTTCATCGCGCATTCAGGAAAGTCCGCCTCGCGGGCGCCGATCGCGGCGGTATCGCGCCGGCTTTCGGGCGGGCCAGCGCCACCCTTAAGCGGAGCGCCGAACGATCGCCGGCGCGCCGCGGGTGTTGATTTTCCCCTGCGGCCGGCGTGATATCGCCGCGATCCTTGAGGCCGGGCCGTCTGCCCGGCCGCGACATTCATGGGAGGTCATATTGGGCAAGCAATTCACCCTTACCGCCGCCGACCAGCACCGGATGGGCGCCTATCGGGCCGATCCTCAGGGTGCGGCCAAGGGCGGCATCGTGGTCATCCAGGAGATTTTCGGGGTGAACCAGCACATCCGCGCGGTCTGCGATCGGCTGGCGAATGAAGGCTATGCGGCGGTGGCGCCGGCGCTGTTCGACCGGATGGAGCCGAATTTCGAATGCGGCTATACGCCGGACGAGATCGCCAATGCGCGCAAGTTCGTCGCCAACCCGGATTTTCCCGCCATGCTGCGCGACACGCAGGCGGCGATCGACGAACTCAAGAAGGAAGGTCCGGTCGCCATCATGGGCTTCTGCATGGGCGGAACGGTCGCGTTCCTGGCGGCCGCCGAAGCGACCGGCCTCTCAGCCGCGGTCTGCTACTATGGCGGCCACATCATCAAGCTCGTCGACAAGATGCCGAAATGCCCGACCCAGATGCATTTCGGAGAGAAAGACGCCAGCATCCCGATGAGCGACGTCGAGACGATCAAGAAGAAGCATCCCGAATGCGATATCTTCATCTATCCGGACGCGGGGCACGGCTTCAATTGCGATGAGCGCGGCAGCCACAACGCGGCAGCCGCCAAGCCCGCCTGGCAGCGATCCATGGAGTTTCTCGGCAACCACGTAAGGAAGTGACGCGCCGCCTCGATCATCGGCGCAGAATTAACATCGGGTCCGGCCGGAACGGCCGGACCCGATGGCCCGCCCCACCAACTTGTCGATCGTGGTTTAGAACCAACGCTCGTCGATCGTGATCGTATCGCCCGGCCGCATCGCATAGGTGGGCGGGACCGCCATGCGGAAGGCCCGACCATTCTGGCTGCGGGCAACCTTGGCCTCCCAACGATAGGCACGAGGCGTGAAACCGCCCGCGATCGCGACCGCGGTCTCGACCGTCATGTTCGGCACAAAGGGATATTGGCCCGGATAGGTGACCTCGCCGAGGATGAAGAAGGGCCGGTAGCTCTCGACTTCGATCGCCACATGGGGTTCGCGGATGAAGCCGTTGCGCAGCCGCGCCCCGACCGCGCGCGCGAGATCGGAGGTGCTGGCGCCGCGCGCCGGAACGGCGCCGATCAGCGGCATGGTGATATTGCCGGCCGCATCCACGATGTAGGAATTGCTGAGACCGTCCTGCCCGAACACCACGACCCTGAGCCGATCGCCGGAATCAAGCAGATAGACCGACGCGGTTTCGGCCACCGGCACAGCCGCCGAAGCAACACCCGCGCCCGGCGCGGCGACCAGTGCCGATGCGGACGCCGAAGCGCCGCCCGTATAGATCACGTTGTCGAGGTCGGGCCGTGGCGCCGGCGCGGCGGGCGTCGCAACTGATGGGGCAACCGCGCCCGATTGCGCAACAGCGGCTGATGGCGCAGCCGCGATTTGGGGACCCGGGCCCGCCCGCATCGCCTGGCCGAGCGGGCTGGCGCAGCCCGCGGCCATGAGCGCGATCGACAAGAGCGCGATGGACAATGCCAAGCGACCGGCGCGCACGCGCACCGCCCGCCGAATGGGTCTTCGCTCAACTCGATGGCGCCCTGGCCGCATACGACGAAATCCGAAACCCCGGACCAAAAAGGGTTAACGGATTAGCGCCTGATATGGTTAACAAAACCTCAATCAGAGGCGGGATGTCGGAGAACAGAGATCAGAAATTGTCCTTGGTGGGGCTTGCCGATTGCGGTCCCTCTTGTCCGCGTCATCCGACCGCCGGCATCGGACAGCTGACTCCGGTGCCGCCGAGCCCGCAATAACCCATCGGGTTCTTGGCGAGATATTGCTGGTGATAGTCCTCGGCGAAATAGAACGGCGGGGCATCGAGGATCTCGGTCGAGATCAGGTCGAAGCGGTTGGCCGCCAGCGCCTGTTCGTACATGGCCTTCGAGGCCTCCGCCGCCGCACGCTGCGCCGGCGCGAAGACATAGATGCCGGAGCGATATTGGGTGCCGACGTCGTTGCCCTGGCGCATGCCCTGGGTCGGATCATGGCTTTCCCAGAACGTCTTGAGCAACTGCTCGTAGGAGAGCTTGCGCGGGTCGAACACCACCAGCACGACCTCGTTGTGGCCGGTGCGGCCGGTGCACACTTCTTGGTAGGTCGGATTGGGGGTATGGCCCGCCGCATAGCCGACCGCCGTGATATGGATGCCCTCGCCCAACTCCCAGAATATCCGCTCCGCGCCCCAGAAGCAGCCCATCCCGAACATCGCGGTCTCGAGGCCCTCCGGATAGGGTCCCTTGAGGTCGCGGCCATTGATGAAATGCTTGCTCGCGGTCGGGAGCGGGGTCGGCCGGCCCGGCAGCGCCTGGTCGGCAGAGGGCATTTCGGACTTTCGCTTGAGCGTGAACATGGCGCGATCTCCTGCGGTCACCAGCGGATATGCGGATATATAGTGTCGGGCCCGGTGTTTGCGCAGCGGGCGCGCACGCCGCCGCGCGATCAGGATTTTGGGCGGCGGGGTCAGTCGCGGGCGTAGCCGATGAGCGGCTTCTTCTTGCGTCCGAGGATCATCAGGACCGAGGCCATGACGGCGAGAACGATCCAGATCGGGGACCGCAGGAACGACACGGTCACCGGATCCCAGAGCCAGCTTGCGATCGGCGCGGTCAGGGGCCGCAACACGTCCTGCGGGCCCTTGGCATACACCTCGTTCCAAACTCGCTCCACGGTGGTCATTTCGACCGCCCGATTGGCAATCGACTTGGTGCCGTCGTAGACCAAGAATACAAAACCCAAGGCCAGCCCGAGCAGGCCTATAAAGCGAAACAGAAACCGGATCATGACCGCGCCGTGCTAGGCTGAGGGCTCGTCCCGCCCCACGCTTACACGTCTCAAGCCGCGGCTTCAATTACGATGCATCCGCCCCATGAACATGCCCCGGCTGATCGTCGCATCGAAGGGCGTTCCCATGGCTTCCCTTGAGCCCCTGCGGCTTCATCCGCTAGAGCATTCTCAGGAACAGGCCTGCCCCGACGCAGGCGGGGGTGGAATCCGCTTTCCCGTCCGAAAATGCGACAAGGCAAGGAACGCCGGAGCGGCTTCCCAAAAGCGCTCTAGGGTCTGTCCCAACCGGCCTGTCCGGAGCGCCAAGGAGCTGAAATGACTAAAGAAAACAACGGCCACAACAAGCGGCCGACCTTCACCGACCAGGAGGCGCTGCTGTTTCACAGCCAGGGCCGGCCGGGCAAGCTCGAAGTCATTGCCACCAAGCCGATGGCGACCCAGCGCGACCTGTCGCTGGCCTATTCGCCCGGCGTCGCGGTTCCGGTCCTGGCCATCGCCGAGGACGAAAGCCTCGCCTACGATTACACCACCAAAGGCAATTTCGTCGCCGTCATCACCAACGGCACCGCCATCCTGGGGCTGGGCAATCGCGGCGCGCTCGCCGCCAAGCCGGTGATGGAGGGCAAGGCGGTGCTGTTCAAGCGCTTTGCCGATATCGATTCCATCGATCTCGAGGTCTCGACCGAGGATCCCGATGAATTCATCAATGCCATCAAGGTCCTCGGCAAGAGCTGGGGCGGCATCAATCTGGAGGACATCCGCGCCCCCGAATGCTTCGTGATCGAGCAACGCCTGCGCGAGCTCCTCGATATTCCGGTCTTCCACGACGACCAGCACGGCACCGCCATCATCGCGGCCGCCGGCCTGATCAACGCGCTCGACCTGACCGGCCGCGACATCAAGTCCGCCAAGCTGGTCTGCAACGGCGCCGGCGCCGCCGGCATCGCCTGCCTGGAATTGCTCAAGGCCATCGGCTTCACGCCCGACAACGTCATCTTATGCGACACCAAGGGGGTCATCTATCAGGGCCGCACCGAGGGCATGAACCAGTGGAAGTCGGCGCACGCGGCCAAGACCTCGGCGCGCACGCTCACCGAGGCTCTCGCGGGCGCGGACGCCTTTTTCGGCCTGTCGGTCAAAGGCGCGGTCACCCCCGAAATGGTCAAGGCCATGGCACACAAGCCCATCATCTTCGCGATGGCCAATCCCGACCCGGAAATCACCCCCGAGGAGGTCTCGGCGGTGCGCTCGGACGCCATCATGGCGACCGGCCGCTCGGATTATCCGAACCAGATCAACAATGTGCTCGGCTTTCCCTACATTTTCCGCGGCGCCCTCGACGTGCGCGCGACCGCCATCAATATGGAGATGAAGATCGCCGCCGCCAAAGCGCTCGCCGCGCTCGCCCGCGAGGACGTGCCCGACGAGGTCGCGGTCGCCTATGGGGCACGACCGAAATACGGGCCTGACTACATCATCCCGGTGCCGTTCGATCCGCGCCTGATCGCGACGGTGCCGCCCGCGGTCGCCAAGGCCGCCATGGAAACCGGCGTCGCCCGCAAGCCGATCCCCGACATGGACGCCTATCGGGCGCAACTGACCTCGCGGCGCGACCCGGTGGCCAGCATCCTTCAGCGCGTCTACCAGCGGCTGCGCCGGCGGCCGCAGCGCGTCGTCTTCGCCGAGGGCGAGGAGGAGCAGGTGATCCGCGCCGCCGCGAGCTTCGTCCACCAGGGGCTCGGCAGCGCGCTCCTGATCGGCCGCGAGGAGCGGGTGCGCGAGAGCGCGCGCGCGCTCGGCATCGAGCTCGGCGGCGGCGGCATCGAGATCATCAACGCGGCGCTCTCCCAGCGCAACGCCGCCTACGCGGCCTACCTTTATGAGCGGCTGCAACGCAAGGGCTACCTGCTGCGCGACTGCCACCGCTTGATCAACCAGGACCGCAACCATTTCGGCGCCTGCATGGTGGCGCTCGGCGACGCCGACGCGATGATCACCGGGGTCACTCGCAATTTCTCGGTAGCGCTCGAGGACGTCCGCCGCTGCATCGATCCCAAGCCGGGCCATCTGGTGATGGGCGTCTCGCTCGTGCTGGCGCGCGGCCGCACCGTGCTGGTTGCCGACACCGCCGTCAATGAAATGCCCAACGCGGAGATTCTCGCCAACATCGCGGTCGAGGCGGCGGGCGTGGCGCGGCGGCTCGGTTACGAGCCGCGGCTCGCCTTGCTGGCATTTTCGACCTTCGGCCACCCCCCGGGTGAACGCTCGGCGCATGTGCAGGGGGCGGTGCGCATCCTCGACCAGCGCCATGTCGATTTCGAATACGACGGCGACATGGCGGCCGATGTCGCGCTCAACATGGACCTGCGCGACGCCTATCCGTTCTGCCGGCTGACCGGCCCAGCCAATGTTCTGATCATGCCGGCGTTTCATTCCGCCGCGATCTCGACCAAGCTGCTCACCGAGCTCGGAGGCGCGACCGTGATCGGCCCGATCCTGGTCGGGCTCGACCGGCCGGTGCAGATCGTGTCGCTTTCCGCCAACGACGCCCAGCTCGTCAATATGGCGGCCTTGGCCGCCTACAACGTGAACGGCTGAGCCGCAAAGCACATTGACCCGATGGCGGGCCCCGACTATAAGCGGCGCCGACTGCGGCGAGCTTCTCGCCGCCGTTGTTTTTTGTGAAATCGGGCGAATTCCGCGCTGGTTCGGCGCTTGAGGCGCCTGACGAGAGCTAAGCCGAACTTGAACGGAACTTGAGCGCAACTTCGCGGAAACTTGAGCGCACGCGGCTCCGGCCGCCTGCCACGGGACGAGAACGGGCATGGCCAATACGTCGTCAGCCAAGAAGGCCGCGCGCCAGATGGCGCGCCGGACTCTGATCAACAAAGCGCGCCGATCGCGGTTGCGCAGCTATGTGGGCAAGGTCGAGGATGCGATCGCCACCGGCGACCGCGCCCTGGCGCTGGCCGCCCTCGGCGAGGCCGAGCCGATCATCATGCGGGCGGCCCAGCAGGGTATCGTGCATAGGAATTCCGCCAGCCGCAAAGTATCGCGGCTCAGCCACCGTGTGGCGGCGCTGGCTAAGTAGCATTGCGTCCGGTCAGACGTGTTGCGGTCGTCGGCCAAGCCGGCGAACGATTTTATTTTGAAATTGCGAATTTCAATCCGCACCTGTTGCAAAAGCGTCACTAAATGATTCTATCTTGAGGCCTAGGTGGTCTCTGTATGGCTTGAAAGCCACGCCTTGGCATCGCGGCCTCGATTTGCGGCAGGGGCTGGGTCATCTTTCCGCGCAAAAATACGTCTGCTTCCAGAACGATTTACAGGGCAAGAGGCGGCAAGGACTTCAAATCCGTGGCCCGTGGACGCGTCTCGGCCGCGCCCCTCAGTTGCCAAATCGTCGCTCTTGCACGGCCGCCTCGACGCCCATTGTAACCAAAAATAAGCGCAGTGTCTCATGGACTTAAGTGAGGGCATTTGGGGGCACCCAAGTTGCTCCGGGTCAAATTTCCGGCGGAAACGCGATTTGCATGCAGCATCGAAGACGTTGCAGGCCGGCCACGGCGTGGTAACTTAACTCGTCGCGGGGCCACCGGCGATTTATCTCGACACGGCCAGTATTCGAACTCATCTTTGATGGGAACGGGTGAGCCATGTCCAGTTGTTCTCCAGAATTGGCCTCGTGGAAGTCAGGCGTTTGACTCAACGTTTGGGCCTGTGGACATGAAGATTAGCTTCGAAAAGCCAAGTTGATAGGTCGTGGCAACACGAAGCACGCACTGAATACTTGTGTCAGGCAAAAGACTCGTTTGGGCGGCGACTAATCGGGGGGCAACATCATGACATTCATGACTGCACGTCAGGCCTGGAGCCTTCCGGTCTGTCCCAGCCAGATCTGGCCCTTTGACGCCGGCCGTTATTCGGCCGGCCCCCGCGTGGCGGCGGGACGTCCGGCCCCTCCCGGCCGTTGACCCCGCCGCCTGGCGGCCGCCGGCATCGACCGGTGGGCCATCCCGACTAGCCATCGCGGTACGCGCTTTTTTTCATCGTCGTCCGGTCTGCCTTGCGTGCCGCCCGAAGGGTGTCTGCAAATGTCCGTGTTCATGAACCGCGTTCAATTCACCGCCATTGTCGACCATGTCGACCATTACGAGACCAAAATGACCAGCATGGATCAGGAGAGGTGGTTGCGAGTAAAGGAGCGACTTCGCATCGAGGTCGGCGAGGACATTTATCTCAGTTGGTTCGCGCGCATGGAGCTCGACGTGGTCGAGGTCGAGACCATCAAGCTCTCGGTCCCGACACGGTTTCTCAAGAGCTGGATCCAGTCCCACTATGCCGAGAAGCTGCTCGGCTGCTGGCAGTGCGAGCAACCCACCACCACGCGTATCGAGCTCACCGTTCGTTCCGCCGCGATCCGGCCGTTGCCACCGAAGAAGCTCGCCGAGGCGCCCCCGCCTCTGCGCGAGACCAAGCTCAACGGGCACGAGCCGCGCGGCCTGCTGCCGCCAGTCTCGGCCGTGCATGAAGGACTGGGCGGCTCGCCGCTCGATCCGCGCCTGACCTTCGAGGCTTTCGTGGTCGGCCGCTCGAATACGCTCGCGCATGCGGCGGCGCTGCAGGTCGCGCGCGCCCGTCGCGGCGACGCCGTGATGTTCAACCCGCTCTACATCCATGCCGGCGTCGGTCTCGGCAAGACGCACCTGCTGCAAGCGGTGGCATGGGCCGGCAATGTCGGGCCCGAGCGCAAGGTGCTCTATCTGACCGCCGAGAAGTTCATGTACGGTTTCGTGGCGGCGCTGCGGGCACAGACCGCGATCGCGTTCAAGGAGGCGCTGCGGGCGATCGACGTCCTGGTGATCGACGATCTGCAGTTCCTGCAGGGCAAATCCACCCAGGCCGAGTTCTGCCACACCCTCAACGCGCTCATCGATTCCGGCCGGCAGGTCGTGATCGCGTCGGATCGCCCGCCTTCCGATCTTGAGAGCCTCGACGAACGCATGCGCTCGCGGCTGGCGGGCGGGCTCGTGGTCGAGATGGGCGTGCTGGGCGAGGAGCTGCGGCTGGAAATTCTCAAGTCGCGGGTGGCGGCCGCGCGCTTGCATCATCCGGGCTTCGACGTGCCCGCCGCCGTCCTCGCCTTCATCGCCAAGTCGGTGACCCATAACGGCCGCGATCTCGAAGGCGCGCTCAACCGCCTGCTCGCCCACAGCAAGCTGACCGGCCAGCCGGTCACGCTCGAAATGGCCGAGCGCGAGGTGCGCGACCTGATCCGCCCGCAGGAGCCCCGCCGCGTCAAGATCGAAGAAATCCAGCGCGTGGTGGCGCGCCAGTACAATGTCAGCCGCGCCGACCTGCTGTCGTCCCGCCGCACCGCCAATGTGGTGCGCCCCCGCCAGGTCGCGATGTACCTCGCCAAGACCCTGACCTTGCGCTCGCTCCCGGAGATCGGCCGGCGCTTCGGCGGCCGCGACCACACCACGGTCTTGCATGCAGTGCGCAAGATCGAGAACCTGGTGAACAACGACGTGGCGCTGGCCGAGGAGATCGAGCTGTTGAAGCGGCAGCTGCAGGAGCAGTAGCTCCGGGGCCCGTTCCGGGCGGGGCCCGTTCCGGTGGGGCCCGGCGCGGTGGGCCGGGTCGTGCCCGCCCCCGAATCGGTTGGAAAACCCCCTTGCCAAGGGCCGTCGCTCTTGCGGAATCCGCGGCCGCAAGCCACTTTCGTGGCCCCCGGGCGCGTAGATCCTCCGGGGCAGAGTAGGGTCCGAGATGAAGGTCACGGTCGAACGCTCAGAATTGCTCAAATCGCTCGGCCACGTCCATCGCGTGGTGGAGCGGCGCAACACCATACCCATCCTGGCCAATGTGCTGATCCGGGCCGAGCGCGGGACCTTGGCCTTGAAGGCGACCGACCTCGATCTCGAAGTGATCGAGACCATCGCGGCCGAGGCGAGCCCCGGCGGCGCCACCACCGTGCCGGCCCACATGTTTCACGACATCGTACGCAAGCTGCCCGAGGGGACGCAGATCGTGCTCGAAGCGTCCGGCGACCGGGCCGTCCTCTCGATCCGCGCCGGCCGCTCGCGCTTTACACTGCAGACGCTGCCGGAAAGCGATTTCCCGGATCTGGCGGCCGGCGAGATGACCCACAGCTTCAAGCTCGCGGCACCCGACCTCAAGCGCCTGATCGACAAGACCCAGTTCGCGATCTCGACCGAGGAGACCCGCTACTATCTCAACGGCATCTATTTCCACTCATCCGGCACCGCGCAGGCGCCCACCCTGCGGGGGGTGGCGACCGACGGGCATCGCCTCGCCCAGCTCGACCTCGCGCTGCCGGAGGGTGCTGGCGGAATGCCCGGCATCATCGTGCCGCGCAAGACCGTGGGCGAGGTGCAGCGCCTGATCGAGAATGGCGACGGCGAGGTTCTGGTCGAGCTCTCGCAAGGCAAGATCCGCTTCACGCTCGGCAACGTCGTGCTGACCTCCAAGCTCATCGACGGAACCTTCCCGGACTATGCCCGGGTCATTCCGGTCGGCAACGACAAGGAGCTCGTGGTCGACAAGAAGGAGTTCGAGCAGGCGGTCGACCGGGTCTCCACCGTGTCGAGCGAGCGCGGCCGCGCCGTCAAGCTCTCACTCACCAACGGCAAGCTGATGCTGTCGGTCACCAATCCGGATTCGGGCAGCGCCGCCGAGGAGGTCGAGGTCGTATACGGCGCGGAGCCGCTCGATATCGGCTTCAACTCGCGCTATCTGCTCGACATCGCAGCCCAGATCGAAGGCGAGGAGGCGGTGCTCAAGCTCGCCGATCCGGGCTCGCCGACCTTGATCCAGGATCGCGACGCCAAGGGCGCGCTCTACGTGCTGATGCCGATGCGGGTCTAGGGCGGCACCGCCCGTTTTCTCGGATTTCGCTCGCGCTCCATCCGGGCTACATGTGCGCGAATGAGCGCCGCGCGCATTCGCCGCCTGACCCTGACCAATTTCCGCAGCTATCGCACGGCCCAGATCGAGCTTGCGGCCGGTCCGATCGTGCTGGTCGGGCCCAACGGCGCCGGCAAGACCAATCTGATCGAGGCGATCTCGTTCCTGGCGCCCGGACGCGGGCTGCGCCGCGCCACGCTCGATGAGGTTGCGTTCCAGGAAGGCGACGGCTCGTGGGCGGTGTCCGCCGATGTCGACGGCGCGCTCGGCCTCGCCACGCTCGGCACCGGGATCGAGGCGCCGGCGGCGCCCGAAGCCGCGACCTCGCGCAAATGCCGCATCGACCGGGAGCCCGCCGTCTCGGCGGCGGCCTTGGCGGATCACCTGCGGGTGATCTGGCTGGTGCCGGCGATGGACCAGCTGTTCAACGGGCCCGCCTCCGAGCGCCGCCGCTTCCTCGACCGCCTGGCGCTCGCGGTGGACCCTGAGCATTCCGGCCGCGTCGCCGCCTTCGAGCGCGCGCTGCGCTCCCGCAACCGCCTGCTGGAGGAGCCGCGTCCCGACCCCCACTGGCTCGATGCGATCGAGCACGAGACCGCCGAAATCGCGATCGCGGTCGCGGCGCAGCGGGCCGAGACCGTGGCGCGGCTGCAGCAGGCCCTCAAGGCGCGCAGTGGCGCGGAGTCGCACTTTCCGCCCTGCGAGATCGCGCTCGACGGCTGGATCGAAGCGCTCATCCGGGAGCGCCCGGCGATCGAGGTCGAGGACCGCTACCGCGCGGTGCTCAAGGACAACCGGCCGCGCGACGCCGCCGCCGGCCGCACCCTCGATGGACCCCATCTCACGGACCTTGCCGTCATCCATGCGCGCAAGCGCATCCCGGCCGCAGACGCCTCGACCGGCGAGCAGAAGGCGCTCTTGATCGGCCTCATCCTGGCGCATGCGCGGCTCGTCACCGAAACGTCGGGCTTCGCGCCCGTCCTGCTGCTCGACGAAGTGGTCGCCCACCTCGACCCGCAACGCCGCAGCGCGCTTTACGAGGAGCTGGCCCGGATCGGCGCCCAGGTCTGGATGACCGGCGCCGATCCGCTGGCCTTCGCGGAGATCGAAGCGAAAGCGAACGTGTTCCAGGTTTCGCCGGGCCGCGTGCGCAATTGAGGGCGGCTACTTTTTCTTGCGCAGCATGTCCTGCAGGTGTTCCCGCATTTCGGGCTTGTGGCGCTCGAGCGCCGCCTTGACCTTGGCGGCATTCAACCCCTTGGGCACCTTGCGCTTGGCCACACAGTCCGACATGCGCTGCAGCAGCTCGAAATCATGCTCGTCGCGATAGGGCTTGAGATCGAGATCGGGGGGCACCTTCTTGAGCCGCTCGTCGCCGATCTTCTTGACGTATTTCTGCATGAAGCGATCGTAGTCGCGCCAGCGCAGGCCGGCGGCGCGCACCGCCGCCTCCTCGGCGCGGGTCGCGATCTGATGGGCGTGGAGGTAGTGCAGGTTCAGCTGGTCGATCAGGGTCTTCTCGACCTCTTCGTGCAGGATGAGAAAGCGGTCGGTGTCGATCTCGCGTCCGCGGACCTTCATCGTCTTCGGCATGTGCCGGTCGATATAGATCGTCTTGCCGTCCTGGCTGTAGCCGGCGAGGTAGGGAATGTCGTGAGCGCGATCGAGATTCTTGACCCGGCGCACGATGGCGTCGAGGGCGCGGTCGAGCATCAGGCTTGAAACGAACCATTCCGGAAGCCTGAGCTTCTTGTGCGGGGCTTGCGGATGACAGAAATCGAGCGGCATCGCGGCATCTCCGTTGCGGCTCACCGGGCGCGAGAATCGCCAGCCGGGAGAGCGCAATCTAGCGCGCCGGAGCCCGCCGAATCGCGCTCTTTCGGAGACCTTTTTCGGGGTCATTTTTTTGCCGCGGTCGGGCTTTAAAATCGTTGGCGAATCAACATATTAAGGGGGGTCAAATAGGCCTGTACGGCCTCCCCTTTTCGTGCGACATCAACAGGGGCCGATCGCCTTCCCTCGCGCCCCTTGGAAAGTTCTCCGCAATGGCTGAAGCGGCCCGCCAAACCCCCTCCGATTACGGCGCGGAATCGATCAAGGTGCTCAAGGGCCTCGACGCCGTGCGCAAGCGGCCCGGCATGTATATCGGGGATACCGACGACGGCTCCGGCCTGCATCACATGGTCTACGAGGTCGTCGACAACGCGATCGACGAGGCGCTCGCCGGCTATGCCAAGGAGGTCCTGGTGGTCCTCAATCCGGATGGCTCCTGCACGGTGCGCGACGACGGGCGCGGCATCCCGACCGAGCTCCACGAGGAGGGCGTCTCCGCGGCCGAGGTCGTGATGACGCAGCTGCACGCCGGCGGCAAGTTCGGCGGCGCCGCCAATCCCTACAAGGTTTCCGGCGGCCTGCACGGCGTCGGCGTGTCCGTGGTCAACGCGCTCTCGGCCTGGCTCAAGCTCACCATCTGGCGCGATGGCGAGGAGCATTTCATGGAGTTTCGCGACGGCGAGGCGGTCGCCCCGCTGGCGCTGGTCGGTCCCTCCGGCAGCCGGCGCGGCACCGAGGTGACCTTTCTGCCGTCGAGCCAGACCTTCACCATGACGGAGTTCGATTTCGCGACCCTGGAGCACCGGCTGCGCGAGCTCGCCTTCCTCAATTCGGGCGTCAGCATCGTGCTGTCCGACCGGCGCCATGCGGTCGAGAAGCGCGAGGAGCTGCGTTACGAAGGCGGGGTCGAGGCCTTTGTGCGCTATCTCGATCGCAACAAGACGCCGCTGGTTCCGGCCCCCATCATGGTCAAGGCCGAGCGCGACGGCATCGCGGTCGAGGCGGCCTTGTGGTGGAACGACGGTTACCACGAGACCGTGCTCTGCTTCACCAACACGATCCCGCAGCGCGACGGCGGCACGCATCTGGCCGGCTT
>DATDGG010000560.1:0-4536 GCA_036522235.1 Xanthobacteraceae bacterium | reverse complement strand
CCGTGGACCTTGTGCCCGCTCTCGCGGGTGAACGCGTCGGCGAGCTTTTCGAACGGCTCCTCGATGGCGCCGGCCCCCACCACATTGATGTCGGCGGCGCCCGCATGACCGGTCGCCAGCGCGAGCGGAATTGCGCATAGGATCGAAAGCGCGATGCGACGGCTCATGATTTATCCTCCTGGTTTGGTTTCTGGCCCAGATGCGTTGGTCGCCGGGATGGTCGTCCAATGTGACGATCGAGGCAAGACCCTCGTGCAACCTTCAGCTGTGCGGGGTTCAGCCCGGCAGGAACGCGATGGTGCCAGTCGCGCCGTCGGTCAGGGCTTCGATCGGCGTGCCGTAGAGACTTTCCAGCCGCGCGCGGGTGAGCACGTCGCGCACCTTGCCTTCGGCGACGCGCTGGCCGTTGCGCATGAGGAACGCGCGGTCGGCGGCGCGCAGCGCATGGTTGGGATCATGGGTGGTGAACAGGACGCCGTGGCCGGATGCGGCGAGTTGGCGCATCTCGCGGATCACTTTGCCCTGGTTGCCGAAATCGAGGCTCGCGGTCGGTTCGTCGAGCACGATGAAGCGCGGCTCCTGGGCGAGCGCGCGGGCGAGCAGGACGAGCTGGCGCTCGCCGCCCGAGATCATGGTGTACGGCCGCGCTCTTAGCGACGCGATGCCGAAGCGTTCCAGCGCGCGCGCCACCACGGCCCGGTCGGCAGTTGAAGGGGCGCTGAACAGATTGCCGTGGGCGGTGCGGCCCATCAGCACCACGGTCTCGACCGTGAAAGCAAAGCTCGGCACGTGCGACTGCGGCACATAGGCGATGCGGCGCGCGCGCTCCGCCACCGAATAGGCCGTGATCGGCCGTCCATCGATCGACGCCTCGCCGGCGAGCGGATCGAGGATGCCGAGCAGCGTCTTGAGCAAGGTGGTCTTGCCGCTGCCATTGGGGCCGAGCAGCGCCAGCACCTCGCCCTCCTCCAAGCTGACGTCGAGGGCGCGGCCGACCTCGCGGTCGCGGTACCCGATGGCGAGGCCGCGGCCCACGAGCTTCATGACCAGTTCCGCTGCATGCTGGTCAACAGCCAGATGAAGAACGGCGTGCCGATGACCGCGGTCAAGATGCCGAGCGGGATTTCGACCGGCGCCGCGACGCGCGCCAAGGTATCGATGAACAGCAGATAGCCGGCGCCGAGCAGCGCCGCCGCCGGCAGCAGCCGCGGAAAGTCGGGCCCGACGAGCGCGCGCGCCAGGTGCGGCACCACGAGCCCAACCCAGCCGATGATGCCGGAGGTGGCGACGCTCGCCGAGGTCGTCAGCGTTGCCGCCACCACGATGGCGATACGCAGCCGGCCGGTGGCGACGCCGAGCGCGCGCGCTTCTTCCTCGGGCAGCGACATGACGTTCATGCGCCAGCGCAGCGCCACCAGGATGGCGGTGCCGATCGCGACCGGGCCGGCGAGCGGCAGCAGATCTGAGAACGTGGTCGAGGCGAGGCTGCCGAGCAGCCAGAACGTCATGGCGGGAAGCTGGTTGTAGGGATCGGCGAGATATTTCACGAGCCCGACGCCGGCCCCGAGCAGCGAGGAGATCACCACGCCGGTCAGCACCAGAACCAGGATCGGGTCGCGCGAGCGCAACAGCGAGCCGAGCCCATAGACGGCGGCAACCGCCAGGAGCCCGCCCACGAAAGCGAGGCTCTCGATGCCGACGACGCCGAGCGAGAAAAAGATGCCGAGGACGGCGCCGAGCGCCGCCCCCGAGGAAGCGCCGAGAATATCAGGCGACACCAGCGGATTGCGGAACAGACCTTGGAATGCGGTGCCGGCGACCGCGAGCGCGCCGCCGACCAGGACCGCGGCCAGCACGCGCGGACCGCGCACCAGCAAGATGACGTTCTGGGCTGCGGGCGGGACCGATGAGGGCCGGCCGGTCAGATGCGCGGCCAGCACATCGACAAGCTCGGTCACGCTCACCGGATAGCGCCCGACCATGAAGGCGGTGATCAGCCCGGCCGCGAGCACAGCGCCCGCAATGGCGAGCCCGGGAAGCGCGGATCGATTCATGCGGGAGAGCTTAACCTGCCGCCAGCAGTCGGTCGATCTGCGTGTCGGTCGGCGTCACATGATAGTAGCGGGCAAAGAAATCGCGGGTCAGGGCGCGCATGTCCTCGGGGAAGCGGTCCGGGTAGAGAATCTTGGCGAGCCACCACAGCCCGATCAACCGATTGACCGACGGCGGCAGATCGATCCAGCCGAACGGCAGCCGCGGTGCGACGTGCACGCGGCGCTCGCGCACGGCGGTGATCGGCGCCCAGGCGGGGTCGTTGATGACGTTGGCGGCGAAGCTCGCATCGATGGTGAGGATCACCTCCGGGTTCCAGGCCAGCACCTGCTCGATCGAGACATTGGCGAGGCCGCCCGGCGTTCCGCCGGCGACGTTCTGCGCCAACAGGTCGATCGCCTCCATGTTGATGGAGCCGCCGAGCCCGGTCTCGAGCCCGCGCGGGCCGCGCGCATAATAGAGCCGCGGCCGCCGCTCCTTGGGGATCGGGGCGATCCGGCCGGTGATGGTCTTGAGCGTGGCGTCGGCATCCTGCGCAAGCTTCTCGGCGTCCTCGCGGCGGCCGATCAGCGTGCCGAGCGTGCGGTAGGTTGCGGCCGCCGCCTCGAAATGCCCGTCGAGCAGCGCATAGGGAATGCCGATCTGCTCCTGCACCCGGTCGGCGAGCGAAATGTAGGTGGGGCTCACATAGCCCACATCCAAGATGAGATCGGGCTTGAGCCCCAGCACGGCCTCCACATTGGCGGTATTGCCGCGCCCGGTGACGCGGCCGACCTCGGGCCGCGCGCCGATGTCGGGCAGCAGAAACTCGCGCTCGGCCGCCGCGTTGGCGCGCGGCCAGCCGAGCAGCAAGTCGGGCGCCAGCGTATAGAGCAGGATCGCGGCCGGCGGGCCGGCCGGAAACACACGCATGACCTGCGCGGGCGCCGCGACCGCGCGGCCGGCATCGTCGGTGATGGTGGCGGCGCGCAGCGTGCGCGGCGCCAGCAGCGCGGCACTGCCGGCGGCCAGGAAGGAACGGCGGCTGAGCGACATCACGCGCCGACGCATCACACGCTGCCCCATCACACGCCGATCATGACGTCGGAGGCCTTGATCACCGCCCAGGCTTCGAGGCCGGCCTTGAGGCCGAGCTCGGCGACCGCCTCGTTGGTGATCGACGCCGTGATGACGGTGCCGCCGCCGACGTCGATCCGCACATGGGAGGTGGTGGCGCCCTTGCTCACGTCGACGATCTTGCCCTTGATCTGGTTGCGCGCGCTCAGCTTGTTCATCCTGCAGGCTCCTGATGATTCTCGCACTATCCGGCGAAACATAGCCCATCGGGGCAGCGGGACAAAGCGGCGGAGCGGCGATCAGCATTGCGCCACGGCCCGTCGAAGAGCTCAGGACGTAAACGCCCGTCTTCGCGGGCTTTGGCGTAAACGCCGTTATGCCGATGGGCCCGCCGCCGGCGCCAGCCCGGCATTGTCACATGGTGACCTTTGCTATACTGCCTAGCCCCCGCCCGTTCCCTCCCGGCTCGCCGGGAGAACCGGGTCGAGAGCGCGGAGGGATGGCCGAGTGGCTGAAGGCGCTCGCTTGGAAAGCGTGTATACGGGAAACCGTATCGTGGGTTCGAATCCCACTCCCTCCGCCAGCTTGCGTTTTCCACGCTATCCGATCCTGCGAAATTTCACTACGAAAAGCCTATAAATACAGGCATTCATCGACTGGACACGCCTCCAGCCGCGGCTCATACTCCGCACGACAATTGTGGACTTATTTGTGGACGACTATGGCGCGGACAATCGGTCGGCTCACGGCGCTCAAAGTGGAGAAGGCGAGGCAGCCCGGCATGCACGCCGACGGCGCCGGTCTTTACCTACGCGTCACCCAGGAGGGCGCGAAGAGCTGGGTGTTCCGTTTCATGCTCAACGGACGGCCGCGCTGGATGGGCCTCGGGCCGTTCTCGCTCGTCGGCCTCCACGAGGCGCGTGGGAAGGCGCTGGATGCCCGCCGGCTGCATTACGAGCGGATCGACCCTATCGATGCGCGCCGCACCGCTCGCGAGCAGGACCGGCTCAGAACGGCGAGAGCGATGACGTTCAAGCAATGCGCCGAGCGTTATATCGAGGCGCACCGCTCGGGCTGGCGCAACGCGAAGCACGCGGCGCAATGGGAGACGACGCTCGCCACCTATGCCGAGCCGTTCATCGGCGCCCTTCCCGTCCAGGCCATCGACACTGCGCTCATCATGAAAGTCCTGGAGCAAGAGGTGCGCGACGCGCAGCACAAGCGGCCTGTGCCGCTTTGGACCGCTCGGCCGGAGACGGCGGGCCGGCTGCGCGGGCGCATCGAGTCGATCCTCGATTGGGCAAGAGTGCGCGGCTATCGGGATGGCGAGAACCCGGCGCGGTGGCGCGGCCATCTCGAAAACCTCCTACCGAAGCGCAGCAAGGTTCAGCGAGTCGCGCATTACGCCGCGCTACCCTATCCCGAAGT
>DATDGG010000559.1:0-1903 GCA_036522235.1 Xanthobacteraceae bacterium | reverse complement strand
TGGGCTTCTGCGCGGCGCCCGTGTTCCAGA
Organism: Xanthobacteraceae bacterium; assembly: GCA_036522235.1. Lineage (GTDB taxonomy): Bacteria > Pseudomonadota > Alphaproteobacteria > Rhizobiales > Xanthobacteraceae > VAZQ01. The sequence goes on along the minus strand of DATDGG010000559.1, from coordinate 1,873 downwards.
ACGTCGAGCCGAAGGCGTTCTTGCGCGTCGTCTTGGGATGGCGGTCGTAGGACACGAACTGGTAGCCATTCGAGCCCATATGGTTCTGGATATCCTCATCGAAGATCGCCGCCACCGACCCGCCCGCATGGGCCATGGCGTATTTGCCGAGGAGCCCGCTCCTGTTGGCGAGGCCGGCGGGATGCTTGTCGGTCGCCGAATTGAACATGAGGCGCGGATTCTGCGACGCATAGGCGGCGAGCACGACCACGCTCGCCTCCTGCACTTGGCGCTCCTTGTTGGCATCATAATATTCGACGCCGGTCACGCGCGTGCCCCCCGCATTGGTGAGGACGCGCGTGACGGTGCTCATGGCACGCACCTGCGCGCCCTTCCCGCGCGCCTCGCCGAGGAAAGTCGCCTGCGGATTGGCGAGTGCGCCGGTCGGGCAGCCGGCCCCGCACCAGCCGTCGTGAATGCAAGCGGCGCGTCCCTTGTATTCCGTGCTGTTGACCCCGACCGCCCCGGGCGCGACCGTGATGCCGACCGACTTGAAGCCCGGCACCCAGATTTCGCCGTGGCGGAAGGTCTTGAGCGGCGGCATCGGGTAAGGCTCGCCCGGCGGGCGCCAGCGCTCCTCGGCCTTGGCGTCGCCCGATATGCCGATCTCGCGCGCGATGCGGTCGTAATAGGGCGCGATGTCCGCATAGGAGATCGGCCAGTCGAGCGCGCGGCCGTGCTCGCTCTTCACCTTGAAGTCGGCCGGCAACAGGCGGGGAAAATTGGCGGAATAGTGCAACGCCGCGCCGCCCGTGCCCCAGCCGTGGTCGGAGGTGCGGCCGACCGAGTTGCGCCCCTCATGGATGATGGCCGCGCCGGCGCCCTTGAGCCGCCGGCCCCAGATGTCGGAGCTGATGAGATCGGTGAGCCGCCAATCGGGCCCCTGCTCCAGCAGCAGCACCTTTCTGCCAGCGCGCGTGAGCGTCGCCGCGAACACGGCGCCCGCCGCGCCGGCGCCGACGATGACGACGTCCACCTTCTCGAACGTCGCCATGTCACCATCTCCTCTCGGGCAGGATATGGGGCATGTAGGGAACGCCGAGCCGCGCGAAGCCGTCCACCGTGCCGTAGACCACATCGACGGCGTCGTTGCGTATCGTGCCGTAGACGGAGGACTGCGAAGGCCCTTGCCAATTCTCGATCTTGCTTTGGCGCAGGCGATCGACGAAATCGTGCTGCTCCGCCGCCGTCAATTCGGCAAAGCCGCGCCGGTTGAGCGCCCGGCTCGCGCGGTCGACCCCGCCGAGCGCCGCGCGATAGAAGTCCGCATAGGGCGGGCGAACCTCGCTGACGCGGATGCTCAACAATGCGTGCGGCGGCGGCAGGGTGAGCTGCTGGTCGACAAAGTGGGCGATGCCCTCCTGCCGGGCCCCGATCGCGAGCGTCTCGCCGAGCGCCTCGAGGGTTGCCGCCTCCTCGCCCTTGAGCACGGCAAACGGCACGCCCTGCGCCCGCGCCTGCCGCGGGGTGAGCATGACCTCGACGCCGCCGACCGTGAAGGCGAGCGCGCCGAGGCTGGCGCCTTTGACGAAGCTTCGCCGCGCGATCTCGGTCATGGGCTTCTCTCTCATTCTGGACTTGCGCGCATTATGCCACGACCTGCGGCGCCGCACATCCGCCCCGCTGTCCGTAGCGGGTGAACTTGTCGTGTTTTTGTAGCTTGTGATCTGTCGCCTTCGTTGCTCAGGCTGCGGGGGGGACCGGAAGGCGGGGACGGCCCTGGCCGCGTTGTGTCATGGCATGGTGGCGACCGGCTCGACAACCCTGGCCCGTTTCTTTGTTCGACCTGGACGCCGTTTCTCCGTCCCGACCCGCACGGCTGGCGCGGCAGCGC
>DATDGG010000558.1:0-7881 GCA_036522235.1 Xanthobacteraceae bacterium | reverse complement strand
GTTTGCGTGGTGATGTGGAACAGCACGAAGTCGGCGACCCCTTCATGCAGGAACGGATCGATGCCGTTGCCGATGGCGCCGCCGGTGATGAGGCCGAGCGCCACGGCGGTCAGGCGCGAGGGCGTGCGGGCGAGCCACATCCACAAGAGCACGACCGCGGCCGCCTTGATGGCGATGAGGATCCATTGCCCGAGCGCGCTCTCCTGCTGGAACAGCCCGTAGCTGATGCCCTTGTTCCAGACCAGCACGAGGTCGAGGAACGGCGTGAGGCGCACCGGAACCCGGGCGGCGATATCGAACACATAGAGGAGCCAGAGCTTGCTGGCCTGGTCGATCGCCGCGGTCGCGGCGGCGACCGCCAAGCCGAGGCCAGTGAGCCGTCCCCACATCGGGATCACTCCGCCGCCAGGCGCCGCGCGTCCCATTCGCGCAGCGCCTGCGCGTCGCGCGGCGACACGTCCGGATAGGCCGGGTCGGCGCCGATCGTGGTGAGGATTTTCCAGGAGCGCGCGCATTTGCGCCCTTCTGCGAGCCCGACCTCGACCGCCACGCCCGGCACCTCTTCGAGCCGGAACGCCGAGGGCGGTCCCTCGCCCTTGACCAACGTGGCCGCCGAGGTGATCGCGACCTCCGCCAGATCGACATCGAGCAAGGCCTCAAACAGGTCCGGATCGGACACATGGACGACCGGCGCTGCTTCGAGCGAGGAGCCGATGCGCTTGCCGGCGCGCTCGATCTCGATGGCGCCGGTGATGACGCGCCGCGCCTGGCGCACCTTGCGCCACTTCTCGGCCAGCGCCTCGTCGCGCCACGACGCCGGAATGTCGGGAAAGAGCTCGAGATGCACCGAGCCGTCCTCCGATCCGGTGCGGGCCAGCCAGGCCTCCTCGGCGGTGAACGGCAGCATCGGGGCGAGCCAGGCCACCGTCGCATTGAACAGCTGCTCGATGACGGTGAGGCAGGCCTTGCGGTTTCGCGACGAGATCGGATCGCAGTAGAGCGTGTCCTTGCGGATGTCGAAGTAGAAGGCCGACAGATCGACCGTCATGAACGCATTGAGCGCCGCGAAGATGCGCTTGTAGTCGAATTCCCCGTAGGCGCGGCGCACCTGCGCGTCGACCTCGGCCAGACGGTGCAGCATCAGCCGTTCGAGCTCGGCCATGTCGGCGGGCGCGACGCGGTCTTCTTCGCGGAAATGCGCCAGGCTGCCCAGCATCCAGCGGATGGTGTTGCGCAGCTTGCGATAGGTCTCGACCGTGGTCTTGAGGATTTCCGGCCCGATGCGCAGATCGTCCGCATAGTCGGACGCGCACACCCACATGCGCAAAATGTCGGCGCCGGACTGCTTCATCACGTCCTGCGGCGCCACCACATTGCCGAGCGACTTCGACATTTTGCACCCGTTCTCGTCGAGCACGAAGCCGTGCGTGAGCACCACGTCATAGGGGGCGCGGCCGCGGGTGCCGCAGCTCTCGAGCAGCGAGGAGTGGAACCAGCCGCGATGCTGGTCGGAGCCTTCAAGATACATCACCGTATCGGGCCCGCCGTCGACCTTGCGGCTGATGCCGGCGAGGCCGGGAAAATGCACCGGGTCCTCGAGCACGAAGGCGTGCGTCGAGCCTGAATCGAACCAGACGTCGAGAATGTCGCCGACCTTCTGCCAGTCCTCGTTGGCGAGCGATCCAAGGAAACGCTCGCGCGCGCCGGCCGCGTACCAGGCGTCGGCGCCCTCCCGTTCGAAGGCCGCGGTGATGCGGGCGTCGACCTGTTCGTCCTTAAGGATTTCCGCGGTGCCGTCGCCCTTCTCGCGCACGAACACCGTGATCGGCACCCCCCAGGCGCGCTGGCGCGACAGCACCCAATCGGGCTTGCTGACGATCATGCCGGTGATGCGGTTCTGCCCCGCCGGCGGCACCCAGCGCGTCACCTTGATGGCGGCGAGCGCGCGCTCACGCAGCGTATCGCCCGGCTTCGCGGTGCCGTCCGGGCCGGCGATCGGCTTGTCCATCGCGATGAACCATTGCGGCGTGTTGCGGAAGATCACCGGCTTCTTCGAGCGCCAGGAATGCGGATATTGGTGCTTGAGCCGGCCGCGCGCGACCAGCATGCCGGCATCGACCAAAGCCTTGATCACGGCCTCGTTGGCGTCGCCTTTCTCTCCCTTGTCGGTCAGCACGCGCTTGCCGGTGAAGCCCGGTGCCTGCTCGGTGAAGCGGCCATCGGCATCGACCGTATAGGGGATCACCGTGTCGATGCCGCGCGCTTCCAGCATTCGCGCGTTTGAGGTCCAAACATCGAAGTCCTCGCGGCCATGCCCGGGCGCCGTGTGCACGAAGCCGGTGCCGGTGTCGTCGGTCACGTGATCGCCGGGCAGGAGCGGCACGCAGAACTCGTATCCCTTTCCCTTGAGAGGATGGAAGCAATGCATGATCACGTGCGGGTCGACATCCTGCTCGCGCGCGAATTCTTCTACCTTCGCGACCTTCATCACCTCGGCGGCGAGCTTGTCCGCCAGGATCAGGCGATCACCGGTCTTCGCCCAGTTCTGATCCGGAGCGCGCGTGACTTGGTACACGCCATAGGTGATCCGAGGCGAATAGCCGATCGCGCGATTGCCGGGGATCGTCCAAGGCGTGGTCGTCCAGATGACCACCGACGCACCAAGCAGGTTCTGTCGCTTGGAAGACGGGTCGCCTGTGCTTGCTGCGATCGGAAACTTCACCCAGACCTGGTCCGAGACGTAGTCCTCGTATTCGACCTCCGCTTCCGCGAGCGCGGTCTTCTCCACCACCGACCACATCACGGGCTTGGAGCCGCGATAGAGCGTGCCGTTGCGGGCGAACTTCATCAGCTCGCGGGCGATCTGCGCCTCGGCGAAATAATCCATGGTGGAATAGGGGTGCTCCCAGTCGCCCTCGACCCCGAGCCGCTTGAATTCCTCGCGCTGCACGCCGATCCAGTGCTCCGCATAGGCGCGGCATTCCTTGCGGAAGGCCACCATGGCGGCCGGATCGGCGAGGTCGGGCTTCGCCTTGCCCTTGGCGCGGTAGACCTCCTCCTCGATCTTCCATTCGATCGGCAGGCCGTGGCAGTCCCAGCCGGGCACGTAGTTGGAATCGAAGCCCTGCATCTGCTGCGCGCGCGTCACCACGTCCTTGAGGATCTTGTTGAGGGCGTGGCCGATATGGATGTTGCCGTTGGCGTAGGGCGGGCCGTCATGCAGGACGAATTTGGTGCGGCCGCGGGCGGCCGCGCGCAGGCGGGCATAGAGGTCGAGCCTCTGCCAGCGCGCCAGGATTTCGGGCTCCTTCTGCGGCAGCCCGGCGCGCATTGGGAAGTCGGTCTTGGGCAGGAACAGAGTCTCGCTGTAATCGCGGGCGGCATCGGTCATGACGGGTCACCAAAGCGGGAGGCCAAAGGGGCAGGCCAGCGGAGGCCAGACGGCGCAAGGCTCGACAGTCCCGGTCCTCCGCCGACCTTGAAGGTCAGGCGAAGGCCGGGCCGGTAATGCGCCGAGCGGCCGACCCGAGCACGAAATCCAATGAAGCGTATGCCAACATGGCGGCTTCCTACCAGATCGGCGCCCGATCGCAAAGCCCGTGCCGAGGGACCACAAGGCCGAATCCACGCCGCATTAAGTGCGGGGCATGCGCTTTGTCGCAAAATGCCCTAAGGGAACCTTTGCCCCCGCGCGCGGTTGAGCCAAGCGCGAGCGCGCCAAAGGAGCATGCCGATGGCCAATTCGTCGAATACCGCCAAGGAGGGCGGGAAGGAATCGGGTAATGGCGCGGCGGCGGATATCCAGGCCGATCTGCAGGCGCTGCGCGAGGATGTGGCGCGGCTGGCCCGGCAGGTCGGCGATCTGTTTGCCGCGCATGGCGGCGAGGCCTGGCAGCGCGCGCGCGCCGGCGTCGACGAGGCGATCGCGGAGGCGGAAGGCGCCGGACGGGACGCCATCGATGCGGTGCGCGAGGTCGGCGGCAATATGCGCGGCGCGATCGACGTATCGCTCAAGCAGCGGCCCTACACGACGCTCGCGCTCGCCTTCGCGATCGGGTTTTTCCTCGGCACGACCCGGCGATGACGGTTTGTCGACGATGATTTGCAGAATTGATTTGGTCGAAAAATGGGCGACTGGCTCCAACACATCGCGCTGAAGGCGAAATCAAGGACCGGCTTTGGCCCCGGACTTGTTGCTTGCGTCTTGATTGCCACACTGTCGCTGGCCATTGCGCTCGGCTTTCTGTGCGTCGCCCTCTTCGTGTGGCTCTCCAACCGCTACGACGCGGTGGCGGCCGGCCTGATCCTGGCGGGCATCTTTCTGCTGATCGCGATCCTGGCCGGCGTGGCGGGCCTTCTGGCGCGGCTGCGCAATATGGAGCGCGCGCGGCGCGAGCTCGCGGCGCGCAGCCAGGCGAGCTGGCTCGATCCCAAGTTCCTGGCGGTCGGGGTAGAGATCGGCCGGGCGATCGGCTGGCGGCGCATCATCACCCTCGCGGCCTTCGGCCTGTTCGCCGCCGGCCTCGGCAAGGAGTGGTCCGAGACGAAGAAGCCCGAGGGCCGCGATCCGGACGCGTAGCGGCTTGAATCGCAATCGCCGGAGCCCCCTCACCCTACCCTCTCCCCGCGCGAAGTCGAATATATCCGACTTCGCCACTAAATAGTGCGCAAGTCGAGCAAGCTCGACTTGCGATGGCGAGGGAGTGAAACGCTGTGCCCACTTGACCAACAATTTTAGTTTGTTGATGTGTTGGTGAAAGATGGTTTCGCCGCTAGCGCCGGCGAGCTCCCTCGCCCCGAAGGGGGGAGGGTTGGGGTGAGGGGGTTACGAGCTCTGTTGTGTTACGCGCAGCGCCGTTCTGCGTACTCACGCGCTCCTTCGCCGGCTATGCTCGGCGATGACAAAAGAGCTTACGACTTGCACGTCTCGAACACGATCTCGACGCGGCGGTTCTTCTGCCGGCCTTCGGGATCGTCGCTCCCGTCCGGCATCGTATTGGGCGCGATCGGCACGCGCTTGCCGTAGGCCTTGATCGGCGTCGAGAGCGGGATGGCGCCATTGGCGCCGAGCCAATCCCGCACGGTGCGGCCGCGCGCTTCCGAGAGCTTCATGTTGTAGGCGTCGCTGCCCTTGCCGTCGGTGTGTCCCTCGACCCGGGCCGGGCGGCCGGTCGCCTTGGCGATTTCCGGCAGCGCCGCCTTGAGGGTTGCCTCGGCATCCGGTCGCAGGTTCGCCTTGTCGAAGTCGAACAGCGCGTCGGCAAAGACGCTGAGCCGGTTCTCGCAGCCGTTGGTGGTGACCTTCACCGCCTCGATGCCCTTCGGCACCTGGATTTCGCCTGGCGTCTGCCAGGTGCCCGTGGGCGGCTGAATCATGCGGGGCTTCTGAATTTCGCCGGGCTTGAGCCAGGGACCCGTGGGCTGCTGGATCTCGCCGGCCTTCTGGATCTCGCCCGGCTTCGTCCAGGAGCCGCTCGGCTGCTGAATTTCCCCTGGCTTCTGAATCTGGCCGGGCGTTTGCCAATTTTGGGCTGCCGCCGCCGACACGCCCGCCAGAAGAATGATCAAGGTCCCCACGCTACGCATGACGCTGTCTCCTCCACGCACGCATTGAAACATAGAATTTTGATCGATCGCTTAACGCTTCCGCGCGCCGCACGGACGAGCGGTCGCCAGGCGATGCCGCGTGGTCGGTAGTCGCCGCCGCCAATGAGAGGGTTCAAACCGCCGGCCGCCGTGGAGAGTTCCGCAAGACCAGGGTTAACGAAATCCTCGCGCTGCCACGCACCGTGGCGCTAAGTTCAGCTGTTGCGGCACCGTCACGCCTTGACTTGCCGGCAATGCACGCCCACGGGCTTCGCCTCAAGCCGGCACCATGGCGAGCGGCGGAAAGGCGTCCGGCATCCGCGCCAGCGCGGCGCGGGCGCGGCGGGAATCGTCGTCCATGCGGCGCACCAGTTCCTCGACATTTGCAAAAGCGAGCTCGGGCCTGATCCATTCCAGAAAGGCGACGTCGATCGCGCGCCCGTAGAGGTCGCCCGCAAAATCGAACAGGAACACTTCGAGCAGCACGGTGCCGACGTCGAACATCGGCCGCCGGCCGAAGCTCGCGACGCCGTCATAGCGGCGTTCGCCGACGCCGGCCCGCACCGCGTAGATGCCGTGGCGCAGCCCGCAGGCCGGGTCGAGCCGCATATTCGCGGTCGGATAGCCGAGCTCGCGTCCGCGCTTGTCGCCGTGCGCGACCTCGCCGCTGACGAACCAGGGATAGCCGAGCAGCGCGTTCGCCTCCGCCACATGGCCGGCGACCAGCGCTTCGCGAATCAGGCCCGAGGAGACGCGGCGGCCCTCGATCTCGACGGCCCCCACCACGTCGACGCTGAACTTGCGCCGCGCGCCCTCGGCGGCGAGCAAATCCGGTGTCCCGGTGCGACCTCGCCCGAAGCGGAAATCGAACCCGACCGCGGCGCCCGATATGCCGAGCCGATGCAGCAGGATGTCGTTGACGAAACTGTCCGCTGCCGGCTCCGCGAGCTCGGCGTCGAACTTGAGCACGATGGCGCCGGAAAGCCCGGTCGCCGCCAGCAGGCGCAGCTTGGCGCGCTCGTCGGTCAGGCGGAACAGCGGGGCGTCCGGCTGGAAGAAGCTACGCGGATGCGGTTCGAAGGTGAGGACCGCCGCCCCCACCCCCAGCGTCGCCGCGCGCGCGCGGGCGGCCGCGATCACGGCCCGGTGGCCCAGATGCACGCCGTCGAAATTGCCGATGGCGACGACCGCGCGGGCAAGCGCCGCCGGCAAGGGTCCGGGGCCGTGGACCACGGCGAACGACGGCGGCGGCGGGTTTTCGGTCATCGGGTGCGGTTTTCGGCGATGGCGGGCGCTGTTCGTTAATAGCCGGTGAAAGGCAGGACGTGAACTGCGGGACTTTGGATGCCCGTTCAGGGGGAAAGCGCTCACATGCAAGTACTTCCCGTAATGGCCGATTAACCGGATGTTCAAGGCCCTTTGCTATTGCAGCAGGCTTTAGGACGCGCGCCCGGGAAGAGCATCAGGGCGTCTACTCCATAGCCCGCGAAGACGGGCGTAAACGCCCTGATGCTCTTTGCGGGCCATGTTTCCGTGACGGATGGGTGATGCCGGGATGCTGGAGGTTTTGGCCCAGGCGGCTCCGGTTGGAGGGGATGATGGCGATTGACCTGACGATGCCGATCCTCGTTGTCGATGATTACAGCACGATGATCCGCATCATCTGTAATCTCCTCAAGCAGCTCGGCTACCAGAACATCGACCATGCCAATGACGGCGCAACCGCGCTCGCCAAGATGCGCGACAAGCGCTACGGCCTGGTGATCTCGGACTGGAACATGGAGCCGATGAGCGGCTACGACCTGCTCAAGCAGGTGCGCGCCGACGCGGCGCTCGCCACCACGCCCTTCATCATGATCACCGCCGAATCCAAGACCGAGAACGTCATCGCAGCCAAGCGCGCCGGGGTCAGCAACTACATCGTCAAGCCGTTCAACGCGCAGACCCTGCAGCACAAGATCGCGTCCGTGTTCGGCGAGAACCCGACCCCGCCGCTCGCGGCCTGAGTCTCCCGGCAGCTTCGTCAACCGCACGGCCGGCGAACGCAGCGCCGGCAGGCGCCCGTCGGCGCTGCGCGCCGCAGCCCTGTCCGTAGCGGGTGAACTTGTCGTGTTTTTGTAGCTCGTGATCTGTCGCCTTCGTTGCTCAGGCTGCGGGGGGACCGGAAGGCGGGGACGGCCCTGGCCGCGTTGTGTCATGGCATGGTGGCGACCGGCTCGACAACCCTGGCCCGTTTCTTTGTTCGACCTGGACGCCGTTTCTCCGTCCCGACCCGCACGGCTGGCGCGGCAGCGC
>DATDGG010000557.1:0-8519 GCA_036522235.1 Xanthobacteraceae bacterium | reverse complement strand
GCCGCTGCGCTCTCGCGCACGCCCAAGACCGTGGGCACCGACGATCTCGCGAGTGCTCTGAAATCGGCGCTGGCGGTGCACGGGATCGACCCGCGCAAGACCATCACGGTCGCGCTCTCGACCCTCGGGGTCGGCCTGGTGGAGCGCATCGAGGCGGTGCTGGGCGGAAAGGTCGCCGCCAACGACAGATATGCGCGTGAGCTCGCCCGTCTCCGTTCGCCCGAGGAATTGGCCGCGGCCGAGAAAGCCACCTGGATCGCGGAGCGCGGCTACGCGCATTTCCTCAAATTCGCGCGTCCGGGACTGCGCGAGTTCGAGCTCGCGGCCGAGCTCTATTGCTTTATGAAAGAGCTCGGCGCCGAGGACAATTTCCTGCTGCTCTCCGCCTCGCAGCACAATCTCGCGGTCACGGCGGCCGGCGCGCGCGTGCTGGACGTGGGCGATATCATCCTGTCCGAGATCACGCCCTGCTATCAGGGCCAGTTCGCCCAGATCTGCCGCACCACCGTGATCGGCGAAGCGGCGCCGCTGCTGCAAAACAAATACGCGGTGCTGCAGGAGGCGATGCGCCGCGGCCAGGCGGCCGCGGTGCCGGGCGCGACCGTGCGGGCGGTGACGCAGAGCATGGACGATTGCTTCCGCGCCGCCGGCTACGGCGACTATTGCCGGCCGCCCTATATGCGGGTGCGCGGCCACGGGCTCGGCATCACCTCGGACGCGCCCGGCGACCTCACCGTCGACAGCGAGGCGCGGCTCGAGGACGGGATGGTGTTCGTGATGCATCCCAACCAATACCTGCCGGAGACCGGCTATCTGATGTGCGGCGAGCCCGTGCTGGTCACACCGGTCGGGGCCAAGGCGCTGTCGCGCCGCCCCGCCACGCTCGATTGCATTTCGGCGTAACCACCATGCGCACTGTTCAACCCTGCACCATGATCGGCGCCTACGGCTTCGAGCAGGACCGCGTCCCGCGCGATGAGTTCCAGATTCGCATGGCCGCGCTCAACGCCGTGATGGACCGCAAGGGCTGCAAGGCCATGCTGGTCTATGGCGATGCGCGCGAGCATTCGGAGCTCGCCTATTTCACCAATTTCATTCCGCGCCACCGTTGGGCGCTGGCCTTGCTGCCGCGCCAGGGCGACGCGCGGCTGCTGGTTTCCATGAGCTCCCGCGACATGCCGGCGCAGCGGCTGATGACTTGGATTCCCGACGTGATGTCGGCCTGGACCTGGGATAAGGGCTTCGATCAATGGCTCGCCGGCTTGATCTCCGGCTTGGGTTCCGACGCGGCCGAAGATATCGGCACCTTGCGGTTCGACCTGATGCGGTCGGCGCTCCTGGAGGCGACCCAGAAAAGCCTCGGCAATCGATTCCGCCTGGTCGCCGCCGATTCGGACGTGGCGCCGCTGCGCGCAACGCGGCCGCGCGAGCTTTCGCTGATCCGCGAGGCCTGCAGTATCGTGGGAACGGCCGCCGAGGCCTTCGTGCAGGCTTGGCGCGAAGGCGCAGGGGCCGAGGCCGCGGCGCTTGCGGGCGAGCGCGCCGCGCGCGGCCTGGCGGCGCAGGACGTGCGCAGTTTAGTAAGCTTCGACGGCGGGCGCACATTGGCGCCGTTCCGCGGCACGTTCGAGCCTCAAGCCACGTCCGGATCGCTGCTCGGCTATATCGCGGTGAAGCACAAAGGCTACTGGGCCGAAGCGTTCGTCAGCGCAGCCAATCGGCCGAGCGACGTGCACGCCCGCGCGCGGGCCGGCCTCGAGTCGGCGCTGCGGGCGGCTGGTCCGGGCATCCGGGCGACCGATCTCCATGCGCAGGCAACCCGCGCGCTCGGCGCGAGCCCGCTGCATCCGGCGCTGAGCGCCAGCGTCGGCCGACGTATCGGCTTCTCCTTGAACGAAGGCGGCGAGCTGCGGGGCGACGCCCCTCACATCCTCGCGGCCGGCGACGTCTATGCCCTGCATGTGGGCTTGCGCGATCCGCAGGGCGGCGCGGTCGCCTCCGCCATGGCGGCGATCACGCCGCAGGGCTGCGAGCTGCTGGCGCGCTCGCCGGAATAGTCGAACTTGTAGCCCGCATGGAGCGCAGCGAAATGCGGGAATGGCCCACCCGGATTACGCTTCGCTCCATCCAGGCTACGATCTACTGCACCACCACCACCGCATCGGGGAGACGGCGACATGGCGAAGAAGGCTCGGCCAACCAAGAACAGCGGCGCCGGCAAGTCGGGCGCGAGCGCGGAGCTCAAGGCGGTCATCGATGACCTAGTGATCGGGAACCGCATTCTCTACGTCCAGGACGTCGTCGACAGCTACGGTCACATCAGCGCCCGCCACCCGCACGACCCCGCGCGCTTCCTGATGTCGCGGGCGCGCGCCCCCGGCCTGGTCGTTGCCGCCGACATCATGGAGTTCGGCCTCGACGGCGAGGTGACCAAGCCCGATGAGCGCCCGGTCTATTCGGAGCGGTTCATCCATTCCGAGGTCTACAAGGCGCGCCCCGACGTCAATGCGGTCGTGCACAGCCATTCCCCGACCGTGGTGCCCTTCAGCGTCACGCAAGTGCCGCTGCGGCCGATCCGCGGCGCGTTTCTCTATCCGGAAGTGCCGGTGTTCGACACCCGCGCGACCGCCGGCTGGACCAATCTCCTGATCTCCAACCCGGCGCTCGGCAAGGCGCTGGCGCAGACGCTCGCGCAGAACTCGGTCGCGCTGATGCGCGGCCACGGCAATGTCGTCGTGGCGCCGAGCGTGCGCATGGCCGTGTATCGGGCGATCTACACCGAGGGCAATGCCAAGCTGTTGCTGCAGGCCAAGATGCTCGGTGGCCCGATCACCTATCTGGCCCCGGAGGAAGCCGCCCTCATGGACAAGGACCAGGCCCGCCACCGGCCCGGCCACGGGTCCGACCGCACCTGGGAAATGTGGAGGCAGGAAGCGCTCGCCCGCACCGGCAAGCTGCGGTGAGGCCCTCCCCCTGAAAGGGGGAGGTGCGGCTGGGGCAACTATTTCGCGCGCCGCCAGGTGGCTTCGTCCACGGTGCCGGAGACCGAGGCGCCGTTGACATAGCGTAGCTCGTCCGCGGTGAGCGAGCTGATGACGCGCGTCTGGGTGTGGCCGTTCAGGTTGGGAAACGAGCCGGCCTCGACATTGGTGGTGATGGTCTTGGTCTTCTCGTCGACCGTCCAGGTCCCCACATTGGCGATCATGCCGGTCATCACCGCCTTGTTCTCCTCCGCGGTGCCCTGGTTGACGTTGTCGATCTTGAAATTCGGCAGCTCGGTGCGCGAGGTCAGGATCGAGTAGCGGCCACTGGCATCGAAGATGAGAAGGCCCTTGGGATTGGGACCCCGGCGGTCGGATTTGCTGCCGGCCCTGTCGGTGGCGATGATCGAGACCAGGTCCCAGGCCCCGACCAATTGCTCCTTGAGGGTCTTGGGCTCGGCGGCCGCGCCGGTCGGCGGCAACACGAGCCCGAGCGCCGCGATGGCGGACAAGCTTAAGATACTGCGTCGGTGCATGGCGTTTCCTCGCGCGTCCAAACGATCTCGGAAGCCTACATGGTTCGCGCCGCCATCGGAAGGCACGGGCGGGCACGCAAGTCTCAAGAGAATTTCCGCCGCGCCAGCTCGGCGCCGTGGACGAGCGCCGTGAGCTTGGCGAACGCGATATCGCGGCGCATCGGCGCCATGCCGCAATTCGTGCCGGCGATGATGCCCTCCTTGGGCACGTAATGCAGGGCCTCGGCTATGACGGCAGCGACCTCCTCGGGCGTCTCGACCGCGTCGGTCGCGACATCGATGACGCCGACCTGCACTTGCTTGCGATCGAGCAGCCTGAGGAGATGCATCGGCACGCGCGAGGCGCGGCATTCGATCGCGACCTGATCGATCCGGCTCGCATTGAGCAGCGGGAAGATCGCCTCGTATTGGCGCCATTCGGTGCCGAGCGACCGTTTCCAGTCGATGTTCGCCTTGATGCCGTAGCCGTAGCAGATATGCACCGCGGTCGTGCAGGTGAGGCCCTCGGTGGCGCGGTGCAGCGCGGCGATGCCCCAGTCCGCGACCTCGCGCGCATAGACGTTGAAGGCCGGCTCGTCGATCTGGATGACGTCGACGCCGTCGGCCGCGAGCGCACGCGCTTCCTGGTTCAGCAGCGCCGCGAACGCCATCGCCATCTTGGCCCGGTCGCCGTAATAGGCGTCGGCGATCGTGTCCGCGATGGTCATCGGTCCGGGCAAGGTGAATTTCAGCCGCTGCCTGGTATGGGCGCGCGCGGTCTGCGCCTCGTGCGCGTGCACGCGTCCGGTGAGGCTGAGCTCGCCGGTGACGGTCGGCACCATCGCCTTGTAGCGGTCGGCGCGGATTCCCATCTCGACCTTGAGGTCGAAGTCGACGCCGGCGACCTTCTCCAGGAACCCGTGCACGAAGTGCTGGCGCGACTGCTCGCCGTCGGTGACGATATCGATCCCGCAATCCTCCTGCAGCTTCAGTGCCAGGATGGTGGCGTCGCGCTTGGCGGCCTCGAGAGCAGCGCCAGAGAGCCGCCAGGGCGCCCACAATGTGTCCGGCTCCGCGAGCCAGGCGGGCTTCGGCAGGCTTCCGGTGATAGTAGTCTCAAACATGATCATGTCCCGGGTTCGAATGCCCCAACCCATCGACCGTAGGGGCGGCCCTTAGCCCGTCGCAGACGGGCGTAAACGCCCTTATTCTGGCCGCCCAGGGCGCCCACGAGGGGCGCCCCTACAAAGTTCATCTGCCTATCCCGCGCAATATGTCCATACGCTGCGGCATGCCGATCATCACTCCGCCACCGACTCTTTCAGGATCCGCACGACCTCCGGATCCACATGACGCATGCGCTCGAACAGCGGCTCGATCAACTCCGCCTTCATCAAGTCGGGCTCCTCGCCGGTGATCTTCATGTAGTCCTCGACGAAGTCCTTGTCCTGGCCGAGCGCATTGAAGGCCTGCCGCAGCGCGTCGACCGCTTCGGCCGGCGCGCCCTTGGGCAGGACCACGATGCGCTGCAGCTTGGTGCTGATGTCGTTCATCAGCAGCAGCGCGTCGAATTTGGCGCCCGACGGCGGCTTGCCGAAGGCCTGCGCATAGACCTTGTCGAAGGTCGCGATGCCGGCGCGCTCGAGCATGGGATCGCCGACCGGCGCGCCGTCGGCCCCGATCGCCGGAAACTGGAACAGCGTCATGCCGACGCCCGGATTGATGATCTGCGGAATGACCTGGGTGTGATAGCCGGGCAGCGAGCTGCCGGTGAAGTTGATCTCGTTCTGCAACATCGCCTTGTTGACCTGCGCGTTGCCCGGGAAGCCGGTCACCATGGTGTAGGGCAGGCCCATGATCTCGAGCGCCAGGCGCAGCCGCGTGTCGTGCGAGGTGCCGCGCGCATAGCCGCCCGCATAGACGCTCCTGGCCTTGGCGATGTCGGAAGGCTTCACCATGCCGCCCGGCACGATATCACGGCGCGCATAGACCACGTTGAAGCCGCCCGCCGCCCCGATCGGGATGAAGTCGTAGAGCTTGACCCGCATCACCGGGTCCTCGGTCAGCGAGGTGGTGGCGCTGGTCGTGAAATAGCCGGCGGTCAGGCCATCGGGCTGCGAGGCGATGTTGAGGCCCAGCTGATTGATGGCGGCGGCGCCGCCGGCGCCCGGCGCATTGCGGATGATGACCGTAGGGTTGCCGGCGATGTATTTCGGCAGATAGCGCTGATAGATGCGCGCTTCGGTGTCGGCGTTGCCGCCCACCCCGTAGTTCACCAACAGGGTCAGCGTCTTGCTCTTGTAGAACTGGGCGAAGGCCGGCGCCGCCGGGACCGCAAGCGCAGCGGCCAGCACGGCGCGGATCAGCAAGGCTCGCATCATTTCACGGCTCCGGCACCCGCGAGAAAGGGCGATACCATTCTTGCAGGCAAACCGCGGGCTTCAAAGGGGCTTGAATCGGCCGCTCGCCATCGCCCGGTCGTACAGCAGCGAGGCGATCGCCAGATCCTCGAGCCCGATCCCCAGCGACTTGAACAGCGTGATGGCGTCGGGCTCGCGGCGAAAGTCACCCCCGCCGACGATCCGGTGCAACGGGACGAGATCGTTCCAGTCGAACCAGCCGGCGCCGGCGAGATCGATGAATTCGGCCGCCTCGAGCTTTGCCTGCGCGACGTCGTCGGTGACCACGCTGGCGGCCCGCATGACGATCTGCGGGTCGAGCTCGCGACGCGCCGGAGAATTCGCCCCCATGGCGTTCACATGCGTGCCGGGCGCAAGCCATTCGCTCATCACGACCGGGGTCGACGAATTGGTGGCGGTGACCACGATGTCGGCGTCCTTGACCGCCTCCTTGGCGGTAGCGGCCGCGCGTACCGGCAGCTTGAGCTCGGACGCAAGGCGCTCGCAGAACGCCGCCCGCTGCTCGCGATTGCGGGCAAACACCGCAACCTCGGTGACGCGGCCGATGGAATGCAGCGCAAGAACTTGCGTGCGCGCCTGCCGCCCGGCGCCGATGAGCCCGACCTTCCCGGCACCGCTGCGCGCCATCGCCTCGCTCGCGACCGCGCTCGCGGCGCCGGTGCGAATCTGGCCGAGCAGGTTCGCCTCCATGATGGCGAGGAGGCCCTGCTCGGCCGAATAAAGCAGCGTGTGATAGGTCGAGGACCCATAGGACTTGAGCGCATAGCGCTCGCCCGCGCGGCCGCCGCCCGCCATCAGGTTGAGCCGGCGCTCGCCGAATTCGAGCCGGGTGCGCGGAATATTGACCGCCTCGCCGCGCGCCTGCGCCATGAAGGCCGCGCGCAACGCCGCCACCGCGGAGGGCATGTCGAGGAATTCGGCGGCGTGTTGCTCAGTCAGGTAGATCGGCACCGATGCGTCTCCGGAATTTAGATCACTGCGCGTGATGGAACATCATCAGGCGAAGCGCGTGCGCTGACCAGTTGAAGCTTCGTGGATCATTCTGATTCAGTTTCGGCTGCCGATCAACTTTGTGACAAGTTCGTGGCGGCGACCATCTGAAATTCAACTTGCTATAAAAAGTTAACTTGGTGCCGGACCGCAGCCGTTTTATATTGGTTGCCGATGTCGATGGTTTGTGACGCGCGTCACACTTTTGACGATCGTCGCATCGCAACGCTCGTGACTTCGACGCCAGCGCGTTAGCCTCGACATCGTGGCCGCGATCCATCGTTCACGCGATCCATCGTTGACGCGATCCATCGTTGACAAGATCCTGAGATCGTTACCCAAGGTTAAACCATCATGGCTCTTGATCCCAAAGCGGCGGCGCTCGCCCTTCACCGATTTGGCTTCGGCCCCAGGGCCGGTTCGAGCACGGGCTCGATCGCGGCAGTCGCACCCGATCCCTTGGGCGCGCTGCTGGCTGATCTCGAGGCGCCCGATGCCGGACGGATCACGGACGCCAACCTGCAGAGCAGCGGGGCCGAGAACCGCGCCGTCTACGAAGACAATGCCGCCCGGCTCGCCAAGGACAAGCTCGACCGCAAGCGCAAGGAGCTCGCGCAGGCCGCGATGGCAAATGTCGGTGCGGAAAACGCCGACGGGCAGATGGCTGCCGAGCAAAAGCCGGAAATGCAAATGCAAAAGCCGGATGCGTCGGCGGCCGCCGCCAATACGGCGCAGCCGAAGGCCGTCCCGCTGCCGCGGCAGATCTTTCTCAACGAGTCCCGCGCCCGCTTCGGCGCCGCCATCAATGGCGAGATCGGACTCGCTGAGCGGCTGGTGTGGTTCTGGTCGAACCATTTCTGCGTCAGCTTCGATTCGACCGTCATGGCCGGCGCCTACGAGCGCGAGGCGATCCGCCCGCATGTGCTCGGCCGCTTCGCCGACATGCTGCAGGCGGCCGAGAGCCATCCCGCGATGCTGCTCTATCTCGACAACGCCCAGTCGATCGGCCCCATGTCAGTCGCCGGCATCAATCGCGACCGCGGCCTCAACGAAAACCTGGCGCGCGAAATCCTCGAACTGCATACGCTCGGGGTGCGCACCGTCTACACGCAAAACGACGTCACCAATTTCGCCAAGGTGATCACCGGCTGGACCATCCTGCCGACCGTGGACAATCCGGATCACGGCGGCGAGTTCGTGTTCAACAAGCGCCTGCACGAACCCGCGTCGCAGACCTTGATCGGAAATACCTATCCGGACACCGGCGTCGAGCAGGGCCGCAGCGTGCTCGCCGACCTGGCGCGCCATCCCGCCACCGCCCGGCACGTGGCAACCAAGCTGGTGCGGCATTTCATTGCCGACGATCCGCCGCCCGGGCTGGTCGAGCGGCTGACGCAGCGCTTCCTCGACACCGACGGCGACCTCAAGGAGGTCACTAAGACTCTCGTCAGCGCGCCCGAAGCCTGGTCGCCCGAGCAGGTCAAGATCAAGCGTCCGGGCGAATGGATCGTGGCGGCGCGGCGCGCGGCAGGCCGACGCGGCAATCTCGAGGGCATGTTGCGCGCGCAGGCGCTGCTCGGAGAGCCGCTGTGGCGACCGCCGGCGCCCAAAGG
>DATDGG010000556.1:0-5026 GCA_036522235.1 Xanthobacteraceae bacterium | reverse complement strand
GCGGGTTTTTTCTCAGGTCCATCGCCGATTTCATCGAAGCCTACATAGACCATGTAGCCGGCGAGCTCCGCGCGCGACGGCATGGGAAAGCTCAAGCTTTCGTCGACGTCGGAAAACATGACGTTCGATTGGCCGGGTGGAACATCGGCGGGAAGGCGCTTGAATTTGGTCGCGATCGTCCTGGGCGTCAGGCCTTCCTGCACGACCGCGTAGCGCAGCGGCAGATCGACCTGGCCGGGACCACCGGCCGGGCCGACGACAATGCGGCCCTGCAGGCCGACCTTGATCGCCAAGTTGCCCCCGACCGCCGTGCATTGACGGGCAACCTGCGTGAGGCTCACCTGATAGCGCACGTCGGTCACCGAAGCCTGCGGTGGATTGCCGGACACGGTGTACGTCCCGGCACCGGTGCGAAGCTCGATGCTGGGGCAGTCGTTATCATTGAGGGTCGGACCGCCGGCCGCCGCCTGCGCGGGCGGGCTTGCGGGTCCGGAAAAAACGCTGGTGAAGCGGCTGGTCAAGGGCGTATCGACGGTGGCGTCGCCCGGATTCGAGGCCGACGAGCAACCCGATACCGCAAGCGCGATGACCGCGGCGGCCAGCGCGGCCGCGCCGCGTCGGCGGCGCCGTCGCCGACCAAACCCCGCAGGTTGCATCGAGCCTATCCGGAGCATTCAAACGATCTCCGAAGCACCCCGACCGTCCTTATACCAGCGAAGCCGCGGCGGCCCAAGCCGGCACCGCCGCAGACCTCGGTCAGGGCTTGGGATCGTGCTTGAGACGGGCAAACAGCAGGTGGTCCTGCCAGGCGCCGTCGATGCACAGATATTCGCGGGCAAAGCCTTCGCGCCGAAATCCGGTCTTCTCCAACAGGCGGATCGAGGCGACATTGGCGGGGATACAAGCCGCCTCGACGCGATGCAGCCGGAGCGTCTGAAAGGCGAATGGAACGAAGCTCGCGACCGCGGCCGTCATGTATCCGCGGCGCGCGTGGCTCGCGCCGATCCAATAGCCGAGATTGCCGGTCTGGGCGCAGCCGCGCCGGATATTGGCGAGCGTCAAGCCGCCCACCAGCGCGCTGTCCTGCTTGCGGAACACGAAGAACGGATAGGCGAGATCGCTGCGCTGGTCTTCGACATAGCGCTTGATGCGGCGGCGGAACGACCCGCGGGTCAGGTCGTCGGGCGGCCAGGTCGGCTCCCAGGGCGTCAGGAAGTCGCGGCTGGCCTCGCGCAGCGCCGCCCATTCCGGGTAATCGGACATCTGCGGGGGCCGCAGCATGACGCCGTCACCGACGATCGCCGGCAGTTGCTCGGTCAAGGCAACGGTGCGGAAGAACGCCATGGGCGATCGGCTCGCGTATGAAACACGCCGCAGGATCGGCGACCACCAGAAAGACCCGGTAATGGGAGCGCTAGGCTTGACCGTCTGTGGCTTCCGTTGTCTGACCTCAAGCTGCCCCTCGGGCAAGACTTTCCGCGATCGTGGCGGCACTTTCAAGGCCGGGCCCCGGCCCCAGCACCGACACCGCCGGCCGGCCGCGTGCGAGCAAGGCCCGCCCGGCCGCCCGCGCGCGCTCAACCGTCACGGCTTCGATCCGGCCGACCAGCTCCTCGAGCGGCACCGGCCGTCCCCAGGCGAACATCTGGCGCGCGAGTTGCTCGGCGCGCGCGCCGGAGCTCTCGAGCGCCATGAGCAGGCTCGCCTTCATCTGCGCCTGGGCGCGGGCGATCTCGGCCTCGGTCAAGGTCGTGGATGCATTCTCGATCTCACCCACCACGACCCGCATCAGCTCGGGAACATCGGCGGCGTCGGTGCCGGCATAGAGGCCGAACGTCCCGGTATCCGAATAGGGCGCGTGATACGCATAAATGCTGTAGCAGAGGCCGCGAATCTCGCGCACCTCCTGGAACAGGCGCGACGACATGCCCCCGCCCAGCGCGCTTGAGAAAACCTGCAGGCTGAAAAGCTCCGGGTCCCGCTGCGACAGCCCCTGCATCGCCAGCGCCACGTGCACCTGCTCGAGATCGCGCGCTTCGATATGCGAGCCGCCGACGAAGCGCGCCGGCTCCGGCGTCGGCGCCGCCGGTCCGCTGAAGCTCGCAAACCGCTGCTCGACCTCGCCGACAATCGCCCGGTGATCGACCGCGCCGGCGGCCACGACCAGCATGTCGGGAGCGCGATAGTTGCGCTTGAGATAGACCGAAAGGCGCTTGCGGTCGAACGCGCGCACGGTCTCGCGCTTGCCGAGGATCGAGCGCCCGATCGGCTGCCCGGGAAACGCGGTCTCCTGCAGCCGCTCGAATACCAGATCGTCGGGCGTATCCTCCGAGGCGCCGATCTCCTGCACGATGACGTTCTGCTCGCGCTGCAGCTCCTCGGGATCGAAGGTCGGGTCGGACAGGATGTCGGACAGCACGTCGAGGGCCAGCGGCACGTCGGCCTTGAGCATGCGCGCGTAGTAGGCGGTCGCCTCCACGCCGGTCGCGGCATTGAGATCGCCGCCGACCGCCTCGATCTCCTCCGCGATCTGCCGGGCCGTGCGCCGCGAGGTACCCTTGAAGGCCATGTGCTCGAGCAGATGCGAGATGCCGTGCTCGTCCGGCTGCTCGTCACGGCTGCCGGAGCCGACCCAGACCCCGAGCGAGGCGGTCTGCAGATGCGGCATCGCGTCGGTGACGACGCGAAGTCCGGAGGTGAGAGCAGTGACTTCGACGCTCATGCGGCAGCTCCTTCACGGGTGGCCCGACTGGTGGCGAGGATGTGGCGTTCGACCTGCATTTGATCGGCCGGCAGCAAGGTGACCCGCTCTCCCCGGGCGTGGAGATCGGACAGCCAATCGGGAAGCGGCGGCCGCACCCCGCAGGCGGCTTCCATGGCGTCCGGAAATTTCGCCGCATGGGCGGTGCCCAGCACCACCATCGGCACGGCCGGGTCGCGCGTTTCCTTCTCGGCCACCGCGACACCCACGGCGGTGTGCGGATCGATGAAATGTCCGCTCTCGCGCAGCACCGTCCGAATCGCGGCCGCGGTCTCGTCGGCGTCGGCATGGTCGGCGGAAAAGATCGCCCGCAATCTCGACAAGGCGTCGGCGGAAAGCACAAACCGCCGCGACTGGGCGAGCGCGCCCATGAGGGCGCGCACCGACTTCGCATCGCGGTCGTAGACCTCGAACAGAATGCGCTCGAAATTCGACGCCACCTGGATATCCATCGATGGCGACGCCGTCGGCGTCACCTCGCGCAGCTCATAGGCGCCGGCCGAGAGCGTGCGCGGAAGGATATCGTTGACATTGGTGGCAATCACCAAGCGGTCGATCGGCAAGCCCATGCGCGACGCCACGTAGCCCGCATAGATGTCGCCGAAATTCCCGGTCGGCACCGTGAACGCGACTTTGCGGTGCGGCGCCCCGAGCGCGACCGCCGCCGTGAAATAATAGACCACCTGCGCGGCGATGCGCGCCCAGTTGATGGAATTGACGCCCGAGAGGCCGACCCGATCGCGAAAGGCATGATGGTTGAACATCGCCTTGGCGAGCGCCTGGCAATCGTCGAAGGTGCCTTCGATCGCGATGGCATGGACGTTGTCGTCGGTCGCCGTCGTCATCATGCGCCGCTGCACGTCGGAGACGCGGCCGTGCGGGAACAGGACGAAGAGATCGCTGCAGGCGCGGCCGCGAAACGCTTCGACCGCCGCGCCGCCGGTATCGCCCGATGTCGCCACCACGATGGTTGAGCGCTCGCCGCGCGCGGCGAGGCCGTGATCCATGAGCCGGCCGAGCAGCTGCATGGCGATATCCTTGAAGGCCAGCGTCGGTCCATGGAACAGCTCGAGCACGAAGTCGCCCACCCCGAGCTGCACCAGCGGCGCGACCGCGGGATGGCGGAAATTTCCATAGGCCTCGCGCACCATGCGGGCGAGATCGGGCTCCGCGATAGCATCGCCCACAAACGGACGCAGCACCTCGACCGCCACTTCCGCATAGGGCTGCCCGGCAAAGCCCGCGATGGTGTCGCGCTCAAGCCGCGGCCAAGCCTCCGGCACATAGAGGCCGCCGTCGCGAGCAAGGCCGGCCAGCATGGCCTCGCCGAAGCCGAGTGGCGGGGCCTCGCCGCGGGTTGAGACATAGCGCACGGTCAAGGCTTCCGGACTTGCTTCGGGGGCTGGTCGCAGGCTGATTGCATAGGTTCCGTTCGGCCAAAGGCGCATCACAATGCGTTGATTTTACTGGCGTTCTTAGCCTAGCCAGACGGCAGGAAGCAATCGCCGCGGCACACTAGTCGCAAGCTCCCTCCGGCACAAGGAACGCCGCGCCTTCCGCCACCAGATACCGCGACCCGCTAATTTTCGTTGGCGGCGCCGGTCAGGGCCATGGCCTCATTGGCGGCCTTCACGACGTCGGGCGGCAGCTGGTAGGCGCTTTTCAGCAAGGCGGCGACCTTCTCGCCGTCGACGTCCTGTATTTCCAAATGTTGCCGGTCCGCTTCGGCGATGAAGGCCGGATCATTCATGGTTTCATGAAACGCCTTGCGCAACGCTGCAACGGTCTCGCGCGGCGTACCGGGTGGCGCCAGGATCGGACGGTCCATGCCCATCGGGGCGAGCGTGAGCTCCAGGACGTCTTTGGTGCGCTGGTCCTTGGCGAACTCGAGCAGCGCGGGGGCATCGGGAAATTCGCCGTCGCGTTCGAGCGCGATCTGGATCGGCACCGAGACCTTCTTCTGCGGAAACCAATCCGGCCGCGTCGACTTGATCGAGGAGATGAGACCGCCGCAGCGGCCCTGCACCTCGCCGCGCTCCATCGCGAGATACACGTCGTTGCCGCCCTTGTAGCCGGAGATCACCTTGATGCGGGTGCCGAACAGCTTGTTGAGCATGGCCGGCATGGTCTCCATCTGCGACCCTGCGCCAGTACCGCCGACGATGTAATTCTTGTCGAACAGATCCTGCCAGGTGGTGATCCCGGAAGCCGTCCACGACACGCAAATGCCGGTTGCCGCGTTGATGCTGCCGATCCAGTTCATTT
>DATDGG010000555.1:0-37223 GCA_036522235.1 Xanthobacteraceae bacterium | reverse complement strand
CGATTTCTCAATGGCTCGCGGGCGCTGACCGATCGAGCCCAATCCAAGGATACGGGGTGCAGCGATGAGTGACATTGGCGAGCGAGTGAAGAAGATTGTCGTTGAGCATTTGGGTGTCGAGGCCGACAAGGTCACCGACAATGCGAGCTTTATCGACGACCTCGGCGCCGACAGCCTTGATACCGTCGAGCTCGTCATGGCGTTCGAGGAAGAGTTCGGCTGCGAAATTCCCGATGATGCCGCCGAGACCATCCTGACGGTCGGCGACGCGGTCAAATTTCTCGAGAAGAACGCGAAAGGCTGACGCCCGCGTTGGGCAAATCCTCACAATTCGGCAGGCTTGGCCGCTCGCACGCGGATGCTCGCGTGCCGAGCTCCCGGGCATGCTGTGCGTTCGCACCGCCGGGGGAGCCAGCGCCGGCTGTGCGCAGGCGATCAAGCCCCCCGCATGGACCTTGTGGGCGCGACGGCGGAGACTATTTGGGCGGAGGGCCCGCGGCCTTTAGCGATTGTGCCGACCGCAATCGCGCCCGATAAACGAAATGGCGGCGGCGTTCGTTGGAGACCCGCTGCGAGGAACTAATGATGAGACGTGTGGTCGTCACCGGGCTCGGAATGCTGACGCCGCTGGCGTGCGGGGTCGAGCCCACCTGGCGGCGGTTGCTCGCCGGCGAGAGCGGCGCCCGGCCGATCGAGCATTTCGACGTCTCCGACCTGCCGGTGCGGTTCGCCTGCCAGGTCCCGCGCGGCGACGGGTCGGGCGACACCTACAATCCCGACCAGTGGATGGCGCCGAAGGACCAGCGCAAATTCGATCCCTTCATCATCTTTGCCATGTGCGCGGTGCGCCAGGCGCTCGATGATGCCGGCTGGCGGCCGACGAGCTACGAGGATCAGATCGCGTCCGGAGTGCTGATCGGTTCCGGCATCGGCGGCATCGAGGGCATCGCCGAAACGGCGCTGGTCCTGAAGGAACGTGGGCCGCGGCGGGTCTCGCCGTTCTTCATTCCCGGACGGATCATCAATCTCGCGTCCGGCTGCGCCTCGATCGAGTTCGGCCTCAAGGGTCCCAATCACGCCGTGGTCACGGCGTGCTCGACCGGCTCCCATGCGATCGGTGACGCGGGGCGGCTCATTGCGCTCGGCGATGCCGACGTCATGGTAGCGGGGGGCGCGGAGTCGCCGGTCAATCGGATTTCCATCGCGGGCTTTGCGGCGGCGCGCGCGCTATCCACCGGTTTCAACGATCAGCCGAAGCGGGCGTCACGGCCCTACGACCGGGATCGTGACGGATTCGTCCTGGGCGAGGGCGCCGGCATCGTGGTGCTCGAGGAATACGATCACGCCAAGCACCGTGGCGCCCGCATCTATGCCGAGCTCGTCGGCTACGGACTGTCGGGCGACGCCTATCATGTCACGGCCCCGGCGCCCGACGGCGACGGGGCATTGCGCTGCATGAAGGCGGCGCTCGCCCGCGCCGGCGTTTCGCCCGCCGAGATCGACTACATCAACGCCCATGGGACCTCGACGCCGGTCGGCGACGAGATCGAGATCGCTGCCGTGCAGCGGCTCATCGGCAATGCCGCGAGCCGCCTGAGCATGTCCTCGACCAAATCCTCGATCGGGCATCTGCTCGGGGCGGCCGGGGCCGTGGAGGCGATTTTCTCGATTCTGGCAATTCGGGACCGGATCGCGCCCCCGACCCTCAATCTCGACAATCCGTCCGTCGACACATCCATCGATCTGGTGCCGCACCAGGCGAGGCAACGCAACATCGACGTGGCGCTGTCCAATTCGTTCGGGTTTGGCGGCACCAACGCCTCCCTGGTCTTCCGCCGGTTGGCGTAGGTCATGTCCCGGAAAAAGCCTGCCCCCGCGAAGGCGGGGGACATGCGCCAGCGCCAAAGAAGCGGAGCACATCCCGATCTATTCGATCGGGATGTGCTCTAGCCGCGCTCGTCCACCCTTTTGCCACAATCCCATCCTTCCCGGATTTGAACAATCGCCGTTATGAGGCATCGGAATTTTTGTGGGCAAAAAGCAAAAAGTCTGCGAAGTTCCGGAGCGTGGATGGGGAACATGCGGCACATGGGGCGCGCACCGGGAACCGGGCAGCCGCATGGCCGGCGCTCGTAAGCGCTCTTAGGCTCGTAGGCTCTGGCTCATAGGCTTTGGCTCGTGGGCTTGGCTCGTAGGCTTGTTGGCGCTTGTTGGGTCGCGTGGTCTTCCGGATCATGCTGCAGCGTGGGGTAGGGGCGGGTGAATTCGCAAAACTTGCCGCCAGGTGGCAACGGGCGCGGGCCGCAACGTCCGCGCGGCGCCCCCGTTGCTGGTCGCGCCGGCCGGCCGGTCGGCTTTGCCCAAAATGGAGCGGACCCATCCTGGCGGGCGAGTGCCGACAGATCAGCCTCGCTCCGGCCGGCCGCGACCTTCCCCCATGAATCGATTGCGTTGCCAGCCGGGTCGGGCCGCCCACGCCCAGGGGCGATGTCGGGCTCCGCGGGCGGGAGGGCCGCCGATCCTGGCCCAACCCCGCCGCCGTCTCGGCGCGACCGTGTGGATGCCCCAATCGTGCGCCATCGATCCGCCTCAAGTTTGCCGCTCGATCCTGCGTCCTTCGAGGCGGGAATCGTCCAGCCGCAAAGGATCCGGTCGGGCGGCCGGCCTGTGCCGGCGGCGGCGGTGCGCTCGCTTGACCGCCCCTCGCCGGGCGCGGGGGCGCTCTATTCGACCGCCGAGCGCAATGCGTTCGACGCCGTGGAACCCCATCCGTCCTCCGGACGGCAGACCGAGGGAATTGGTGCAACGCTCATGGAGCAAAAACGCATCACGCCGCGCAGCCCGCGCGCCGCGCTCGAGCCGGAGCATGTCTCGGTTCCGACGCGGCGCTCCGGACGTGCACGCCATCCGATCGTCATGGTCGGCAATGCGGTTTTCACCCTTCTGATCCTGCTGGTGCTGGCCGGCGGTGCGGCCTTCGTGTTCGTCAAGAGCCAGTTCGAAGCCGCGGGCCCGCTCGAAGCCGACAAGGTGGTCAACATTCCGCCGCGCCTCGGCTTGATCGAGATCGCCGACCTGTTGCGCCGCGAAGGGGTGATGAACCAGGGCAACGGGGTTTTCATCGGCAGCGTTTTCGCGCTCAAGGCGCGCAGCGAGCTCAAGTTCGGCGAATACCTCTTCGCCAAGCATGCGAGCGTGCGCGACGTGCTCGAGACGATGGTGGAAGGCAAGGTCGTCCAACATCCGATTACGGTGCCGGAGGGCCTCACCTCGGAGCAGACCGTTCAGATTCTGGTCGATAACGACATTCTCAGCGGCAGCATCAACACCATTCCGCGCGAAGGAAGCCTGCTGCCGGGCACCTACAACGAGAGCCGCGGAGCCACCCGCGAGCAGGTGATCCAACGCATGCAGGTGGCGCAGCAGCGCTTGCTCAAGGACGTCTGGGAGCACCGCAACCCGGATCTGCCGCTGAAGACGCCCGAGCAGCTGGTGACCTTGGCCTCGATCATCGAGAAGGAAACCGGCAAGCCGGAGGAGCGGACGCGGGTCGCCGCCGTCTTCGTCAATCGGCTGAAGCAGAGGATGAAGCTGCAATCGGACCCGACCATCATTTACGGCCTCGTTTTCGGCAAGGGCAAGCTCGATCATCCGATCACCAAGAGCGAGAAAGAGCAGCCGACCCAGTACAACACCTATATCATCGACGGCCTGCCGCCCGGCCCGATCACCAATCCGGGCCGCGCCTCGCTCGAGGCCGCCGCCAATCCGGCGCGCACCAAGGAGCTCTTCTTCGTCGCCGACGGCACCGGCGGCCATTCCTTCTCCGACACCTACGACCAGCACCAGAAGAGCGTTGGCAAGTTGCGCGCGCTGGAGCAGGAGGCCAAGGATGCGACCGAGGATGCGTTGACGCCGGCGCGGGCGGCAGCGCCCGGTCGGCCGGGCGCGCCCGCCCCCAAGCGCCAGCCGAAGCCGCCAGCTCCCCCACGCGGCGCCGCGGCGCCGCCTTCGGTGGAATAGCGCGGCGCCCGCGGCACTCTTGTGACCTCCGCAAGGCGCCGCTAAGGTCAGCCGCGCATCCGTTCTCTTCAATCCGTTCTCTTTGGGAAGTCCCCGCAAAGCAGGCGATGCCGATGGCGCTTTCGAGCATGACCGGCTTCGCGCGCGGCCACGGCAACAGTGGCGCCTATGCGTGGGCGTGGGAGCTCAAATCGGTCAACGCCAAGGGGCTCGATCTGCGGCTGCGCCTGCCGCCGGGCTGGGACGCGGTGGAGAGTGCGGTGCGCAACCGCGCCGCCGAGGTGCTGACGCGCGGCACCGTCTACGGAACGCTCACGGTCGAACGCCAAGGCGTGGCGCCGATCGTGCGGATCAATGAGTCGGTGCTGGCGGCCGCGCTGGCGACGCTGCAAAACCTTGCCGGCCGCGTCGAGGCGGCGCCGCCGCGGCTCGACGGCATTCTTGCGCTCAAAGGGGTCATCGACGTGATCGACGAGGACGAGCGCGAGGAGGATCGGCGCGCCGCCGAGGCGGCGGTGGTCGCCGGTTTCCAGCAGACGGTCGCCGAGCTCGCCGCCATGCGGCGTCGCGAAGGCGCCGCGCTCGGCGAAGTCCTCGGCCAGCGCCTGAGCGAGATCGCGGCGCTCGCGGTGCGGGCGGACGCGGCGCCCGGCCGGCGCCCGGAGGCAATCAAGGCGCGCATCGCCGAGCAAGTGGCGACGCTGCTCGACGCTTCCGCCCGCTTCGACCCCGATCGGTTGCATCAGGAGGCGATCCTGATCGCCAGCAAGGCCGACATCCGCGAAGAGCTCGACCGGCTGAACGCCCATGTGGCGCAGGTCACCCATCTGATCGCCGCGGGCGGCTCGATCGGCCGGCGGCTCGATTTCCTCGCCCAGGAGCTCAATCGCGAAGCCAATACGCTGTGCGCCAAATCGAACGACGTCGAGCTCACCAATATCGGCCTGGAGCTGAAAAGCATCGTCGAGCAGTTTCGCGAGCAGGTGCAGAATTTGGAATAGGGCGGCCCGGCGGATGACCGCCACGGCCTCGCAGCCGTGAGCTCAGCCGCCGCGCCAGGCGTGCGCGAGCGCGACGAATCCCTCGACCGGGATTTCCTCGGCTCGCGCGGTCTCCGCGATCCCGGCCGCGGCGAGCAGCGCCCCCGGCGCGGCGGTAAGCGAGCGCAAGCTCGCCCGCAGCATTTTCCGGCGCTGACCGAAGGCTGATTGCGTCACCCGCTGAAGCGCCTGCGCGTCGCAGGCGAGCGGCGCTGCGCGTGGCAGGAGCTCGACCAGCGAGGAGGTCACTTTGGGCGCGGGCACGAAAGCGGAGGCGGCGACGTCGAACAGGATGCGCGCCTCGCTGCGCCAGCCGGCGAGCACCGACAGGCGTCCGTAGGTCTTCGAGCCGGGGCGGGCGACGATGCGCTCGGCGACCTCGCGCTGGAACATCAGGATCAGCCGGTCGTACCATGGCGGCCAGGGCTCGAGCGTGAGCCAGGAGACCAGCAGCACGGTTGCGATATTGTAGGGTAGGTTGGCCACGATGCGCGCCCGCTCGCCCGCCAGGCGGGAGCGCGGGTCGAATTCGAGCGCGTCGGCTGAGACCACGTCCAGGCGTCCGGGATAGTGCGCGGCGATCTCGGCGAGCGCGGCAAGCGCCCGCTCGTCGCGCTCGACCGCAATGACCCGGCGCGCGCCTTGCGCCAGCAGAGCCCGGGTGAGACCGCCCGGGCCCGGCCCGATCTCGACGATGGTTGCGGCGTCGCCCGCTCCGGCTGCACGCGCGATCCGCCCGGTGAGATTGAGATCGAGCAGAAAGTTCTGGCCCAGCGACCGCTTTGCCCGCAGCCCATGACGGCCGATCACCTCGCGCAGCGGCGGCAGGCCGTCGACGGCGCTCATGCCGTGAGCGCGACCGGCCGCGGCCGCGGCTGCGGTGCGGCGGCGAGCCGCGCCGCGAGCTTGATGGCGGCGATGAGGCTCGCAGGATCGGCGCGACCGGCGCCTGCGATATCAAAGGCGGTGCCGTGATCGGGCGAGGTGCGCACGAATGGCAGCCCGAGCGTGACGTTGACGGCGTGATCGAACGCCAAGGTCTTGATCGGGATCAGCGCCTGGTCGTGATACATGGCGAGCGCGGCGTCGTAGCTCGCGCGCGCCGCCGCATGGAACAGCGTGTCGGCGGAGAGCGGCCCGCGCGCGTCGATCCCTTCCGCCCGCAACCGCTCGACCGCCGGCTGCACCACGTCGCGGTCCTCGGCACCGAGCGCGCCGTCCTCGCCGGCGTGCGGGTTGAGGCCGGCGACGACCAGCCGCGGGCGCGCGATGCCGAAGCGCGCGCTCAGGTCGCGCGCGACGATACGGCCGGTCTCGAAAATGAGATCGGCCGAGAGCCGGGCGACGACCTCGCGCAGCGGCAGGTGAATGGTGACGGGAACGACCGCGAGCTCGGGCGACCACAGCATCATGACGGGATGCACGGGTTCGCCGGTCGACGCCCGCGCGAGCTTGGCCAGATATTCGGTGTGGCCCGGCTCCGCGAAGCCCGATCGGTAGAGCACGTTCTTGGCCACCGGATTGGTGACGACGGCGCTGGCGATACCTGCGTGGACGTGGGCGACGGCGCGGTCGATGGCGGCGAGCGCCGCCGGCGCGCTGGTTTGGTCCGGGTGGCCCGGCTCCGCGGTGACGTCGACCCCGATGTCGACGACCGGAAGGGCGGTGTGGAATGCCGCCGCAGCCGCGGCAGGCTCGACCACGGCGATCGGGATATCGACGGCAAGGCGCTTGGCCCGTTTTTCCAGGAACGCCGGATCGGCCAGGAGGTAGAAGGGCGGAAGCGCCAGCTCGCCGCGCCGCCGCCAAGCTGCCAGGGTGATGTCGGGGCCAATCCCCGCCGGTTCACCCAGCGTCAGCGCTAGCGGCCGTGACATCCGCGCGCCTTACTTGCCGTTCCCGGACGGATATTCGATCAGCGCCTGGCGATGCAGCTCCTGCAGATACTTCTTCGACTGTTGCTCGAACTTCTGGTTGAACAATGATTCGCGGGCTTGCCGCTTGTCGGGCGAGTTGTCGGCCTTGGCGGCGTCCTTCGCACAGACCGCGAACATTTCGACGCCGAGCTTGGTGATCTCGGGGGCGGTCAACTGGCCGACCGGCACGCTGTCGAGACCTTTGCGCAGGTCGGGGGGAATGTCGGCGGAGCCGCGGATGATCTGATCGCGGACCACCACGCTCGCGAGCCCGCGGGCGAAGGACAGCCCTTGCTCGCAACCGGTGAACCGGCCGCGCAATCCCTCCGCCTCACGCTTGCGGTCCTCGAACGCGCTCGCCGGCGAGCCGGGCGGGACGATGAACAGGATGGGCCGCAGTGTATAGTCGTAATTTCCCGCTTCCTCGTCGGTCTTCTTGTTGAGCATCTCCTGAAGGATGTCCTTGTCGAAAATCTCCAGGCTGGACGAGTAGCGGCCACGCACCAGCGACGGCCAGACGATCTGGGCCCGCAGGCGCGCCCGGTAGGTCTGCGGGGTGACGCCCGATTTCGTCAGCATCTGGATGAATTGGTCGGTCGTCACGTGGAACTTTTGCGCCGTCCCGGTGAAGGCCTGGTCGACATCGTCGCCGGACGCTTCGATCCCCCACCGCTTGGCTTCGCGGATCTCCAGCTTCTCGTTGATGAGGTCGTCGAGCACTTCCTGCCGGGAGGGCACCTTGTGCGTCGGCGAAGTCGCCTCGAGGAGCTTGCTGCGCTGGTCGATGTCGAGCGCCGTGATCGGCTCGCCATTGACGAAGGCGACGACGTTCTGGGCCTGCGCCCCGCTGGTCGCCGCCGCCATGGCCAGGAACGCGGCCACGCTCCATCGGCGGCATCCGGAAAGGAAATTGCGGGAAGGAAATTCGAGGTAACGGGTTTCGAGAATGGCTGCCATGGCTGTGCTCACCCAACCGGTGCCCTTCGCTGCGTCGCCGGTCGTGATCTTAAGCTTTTCCTCTCCTTCGCGCCGCATTGCAATTGGGGCGCGACATCGAGCCACGCTTTTGGCCCATCGTCAACGCTGACTCGACAGACCCGGAAGCCCGTTACTGAACGCAGAGGTGCTCGTGCCTACCGTCGAGCCGCCGAGCGTCCGCAGGCCGAGCTGCAGGAACACCGTGTTGTTGGCGGCCGTGGACCCGCTATAGGAATAAGATGTCATGTAATTCAAGGCCAAGATGAGGCAATCGTCAATGTAGCCAAGCCCGACCTGGGTCTGGCTCACCTTGTCGGCCCGAAGGTCGTATTGGGCGCCGCCGAGAAAGACCCAGTTCTCGTTGATCTTGTAGCGGCCGGTGCCGAGTATCCCCTCGCGATGGTCGAGCCCGAGCGCGGGTTGCGCCGCATAGTCGCCATACATCACCTGCGCGGTCCAGCGCCCGACCGAGGCGGTGGTTTCGAGCTCGGTACGTTGCACCGTGAAGGTGCTCTGGTCGAAGCGGAACCGCGACGTGAACATCAGCGCCGAGTTCGGCTGGTACGACGCGCGCGCCACATAGTCGGAGCGAGTCGTGTCGAGACCGCTGTTGATGCCGGTATTGGTAAGGCCGCCGACCGTGAACGAGTTCAGCCCGAACAGTTGATACGACTCGCCGAACAGCAGGCTGACATTGCCGCCGCGGTTGAACTGGGCGGTGTACTGGATGCCGGCATTGGCGCGGCCGCCGCCCTCGACGCGGTCCCAGCCGGAGAACTTGTCGATCTTGAACAGGTTGGCGTCGTCGAAGATCAGGCTCTGCGCGTCCTCGTTGGGGAGCGCGTTGTATTGGGACTCGTTCGGGCGCAGCACGACCTGCGCAACCGGCTCGATCGTCTGTGTGCCCCACGACTGCACGTTGATGAACGGGTATCTGTATTCGAGCCCGGCGGTCGGCATGGCGCGCACGATCTCGGTGTTGCCCGTATTGATGTAGTTGCTTACGCCGGGCTGCCCGGTCACCTGCACGGCCGCCGCATCCGCGCGCAGCGAGAAGAACGGCGTGAACATCTCGCCGTAGGGGTCGACGAAGGTGCGCCGCCAATCCACCTCGGTCGAGAAGCGCGTATAGGTTCCGGGCACGCCGCGCAGCACGCAGTTGCTCTTGTTCACGGCGGCCGGATCGGCGGTGTTGAGCGTGCACAGGCCGGTGCTGAAGGCCATCGCCGAAATCGGATCGAAATTGGCGTTCTGCCTGCTGATCGCGGTCAAATTGTTGTGGAAGCTGAGCTCGCCGCCCATGATCGGCTCGTCGACCGTGTAGTCGTGGTCGATCACCGGCAGCACGATCGGGATCTGCTTCTGCGCGTCGGAGCTGGTAAATCCATAAAAGTACATCGAGCGGGCGTCGAAATAGCTGCGGTCGCCGCGGCCGGTGAGATAGAGCTGGGAGAGCGCGTAATCCGGCGACTTCAGCACGCTGCTCAGCGTGTCGTATTTGCCGGAGAATTGCGACAGGCGGTAGTCGGAAAGGAACGTCGGGTCGGTCACCACGGTCGTGTCCCAGCCCCAGATCCATTTGTCCGACAGGCTGAATTGGCCGCTCGATTCGATGCTGCCGCGAAACGCGCGATCGCCGGGAGTATCGCCGGCATTGACGAAGACCGACCGTTCAAGCTGATAAATGCCGGCCGCGCGAATGTTGTAGGAGCCATTGACCAGGCGCTGGCGCCATTCGCCTTGTACGAGCGGACCCTGCCGGCTGGTGATCGTCGGCGCAACGGTGAGGTCGTAGTCCGGCGCCAGCGCCCAGTAATACGGCACGGTCAGGCCGACGCCATACAGCGAGCTGGTCGTGATCATCGGCATGAGCAAGCCGGTCTTGCGCTTCACGGTAGGGTCGGGGGCCGACATATACGGCATGTAGGCGAGCGGGACGCCGTAGAACTCGATCCGGGCATCCTCGAAATACAACATCTTCTCGCCCTGATCGTGAATGATCCGCGCGGCTTTCACTTGCCACTCCGGCGGCTTCAGCGGGTTGTCCTTGCAGGGCTCGCAGGCGGTATAGACTCCGTTCTCGAATACCGTGAAGTTACCGCTCGTTCGTTGCGCGCGACTCGAGGCAACGCGGGTTTGCTCGGGCAGGTCGAGCCGCAAGGAATCGACGAAGCCGTCGCGGAAATTGTCGCTGAGATCGATGATCTGACCATAGGTGACCTTGCCGTCGGCGTCGGTCAGCCGAACGTTGCCCTCCGCATGCAGGCGCTTGGTCTTTTGATCATAGATGACGCGGTCGGACTCCAGCGTCGCCCCCGAATAATAGATCTGGACGTTGCCCACCGCCGAAACGCGGGAATTGGTGTAGTCATAGTCGACCTCGTCCGCGCGCACGAGCATTTGCTGATCCGCTCCGGCGCGGGCCGACGGCCCTTTCGGCGGTTGCGGTCGCGGCGGGAAGGTCAGGGTCTGCTGCGCGTGCGCGACTTGCGGGTCGATGCCCGCGCCGATCGCCATCGCGGCGAGCGCGAATACGACGGCAACGCCGCCGTGACGTCGGCGGCGCGTGACGAACGCACAGGGGCCGGGGGGGAGCGCCATCACCCGTCCTCCTGATACAACAACGCCACCAGACCCGTCACACCGCCGAACAGCGCAGGGAGCGCCGCCGCCACCAGCGGCGGCATCATCTCGGCCTTGCTCAAATCGCCCGTGATCTTTGCCAGCACAAAGAGGAAAAAGCCGCCGCTCATGCCGCCCAAAGCCATCTTCTGCACGCCGCCGAAACGGAAGAAACGCAGGCTCACGGCGGCGGCGAGCAGAACCATCGACGCGAAATAGAAGGGCTGCACCAGGAGCTGATAATACTGCAAGCGGTAGGCCGCGGCCGCGAGCCCGGCATTCTCCGCCAGCTGAATATAGGATGAAAGCTGCCAGAACGGCACCGTTTCCGGCGTGGCGAAGCTTTCGCGAACCTGCTCGGGGGTGAGGGCGGTCTTGAGCCGATAGGTGTCGAGCTCTGCCGGCGGCGTGCCGCTGGCATGGATGCGGACCCCGTCCAGGCGCCAATATCCGGACTCGAGCGCAGCGCCCTTGGCCTCGATGCGATCGCGGAAGTGGCCGCCTTCGTCGTAGCGGAACACGCTCACGCCGCCCAATTCGATGCCTTGTCTGCGGCTGACCTTCGCGCTGACGATCGCTTGCCCGTCGTCGCCGCGCTGGCGCACCCAGAAGCTTCCGCCGCCTTGTGAGTCCCCGTTGAAGAGCGTGTCCTCAAGGCGCACCGAGCGTTCACGCAGGATGGCCGAGAGCGGATTGTAGATCGTCGTGGCGGCGATCCCGATCAGCATGGCGATGATCACAGCCGGGGCAATGAACTGCCACGCCGAGATGCCGGCCGCGCGGGCAACCACGAGCTCGAGCCGGCGCGACAGACTGAGATAGCAAGCCATCGCGCCGACCAGAATGGCGAATGGAATGATCCTTTCGGTGACGAAGAGCAGGCGAAAGGCGGTGATCTTGGCGACCATCAGCGAGGAGACGTCCTTCATGTCGCCGGTGCGGCGCAGCATTTCGAGGAAGTCGATCATCGCCACCAGCGCCATCGCGCCCACAAAGACGGCGAGAACGGCGTTGAGAAACCGCTGCCCGAAATACCGTGAGAGCGTGCCCGCGATCATGACGCCTGCCCCGTCAGTCGCGCCGTGCGCTCGGACATGCGCTGCGTCAACCGGCTGATGCCATCGACGATGAAGGCCGGCGGCTCGATGATGACCCCGCGTGATATTCCCCAATAGCCAAAGAGGAAGGCGACCACCAGCGTCACATAGGGGATCACCAGCGCGGCCGGCACGCGAGCGCCCGCCAGCAAGCCGACAAAGCCCGACCCGCGCAGGATGGTGACGGCGGCGATCGCCGACAAGAGCGACAGGGTTCTGCCCTGCCGGGTCGTGCGCGGTGCCCCCAGATAGGCGAATGTCAGCACCGCGATCACCAGCGGATAGAGTGGGGCGACGATCCGGTCATGCAACTCGGCCCGCAATTGCTCCGGCCGGTCCGCGAGCGAGGGGTCTTCCTGATTCTGGCCGTAGAGCTCCCACAGATAGCGTTCGCGCGACGAATACCTTTGGGTCGCGCCCTGGGTTCCGGGCGAGAGCTGCGACAGATCGAAAGCATAGCGATCGAACTGGACGATATTGGGGTCACGGTCTCCGGCCTGCTGCCGCTGCACGCTGCCGTCCGCCAGCAGAAGGTAGGTGCGATCGTGGGTGAGAATGTCGCCCTGCTCCGCCAGGAACGTTACGCGCTCCTTCGGATCGCGCTGATCGTCGATGAATATGCCGAGCAGCTGCCCATTGGGCAGCCGTTCGCGGATGTGCAGCGTCAATCTCCCGCTTTGCAGCGCGACGAAGCGGCCCGGCTGCACGATGCGGGTGACGAGGTCGGCGCGAATCTCGTTGACCCATTGCGCGAGCTCCCGCAAGCAGCGGGGCGACACATAGGCGGCGTCGACCGCGACCAGGATCGACACCACCGCGGCGACCGCCAGAAAGGGCCGGAACAAATGCCACGGCGGCATCCCGGCGGCGTTCATCACGATAAGCTCGGAGTCGGTGGCCAGCTTGTTGAGCACATAGGCCATCGCCACCATGAAGGCGATGGGCGCAATGATCATGACGAGCAGCGGGATGATCAGCGCGGTGAGGCCGACGAAGGTCAGAATCCCTTGGCCCTCGTTGGTCATCAGGTCGATGTCGCGCAATGCCTGCGTGATCCACATCAGCGCGGTCACGCTGATGAGCACCGCCAGGAACGCACCGAACGTGGTGCGAAAAATATAACGCCCGATCGACCCCATCCGTGCGCACTACCCCAAAGTCGGCCGCCCATTGGATAGCATACACGCGGGGGCCCCTTCCGCCCGCAGCGACGCCGCCAATGGTGAAACCGCCCCAACCTCCACAAACCACTTGATCCTGCAACAAAATGGCCCCGCCAAGGCAAACCTGTTGCATATGTACAACGGTTGGTTAACCGCGTGCGACCTGTCCACACCGGGCGACATGGTTAATTTTTCGAGGCGCCACCCGGATACCGAGCCGCGCGGGCCGCAGGTCGCCGTTTTTCCGATTCGTGCGGAGCAATTTACCGCCAGCGCCAATGTGCGGGCTGGCGGACGCCGGAAAAAGGCAGGTCACCGGGCCGGAACGGAAAGGGAGCCTGCGGGGGGCGGCCCGCCTTGCCGGAGCACCATGCCTCCGAGCGCGCCGATCGCGAACACGTAGATCCAGCCCTGCGTGAAGTCGCTGAGATGGGAATTGGCGAGCGAACCCACCACGTTCTGGACCACGGCGACCATGCCCATCCAGGAGATCGCGTCGTTACCGCGGAACAGCAGCAGGTGTGAAATCCACATGGAAAAAAGGGCGGCGGCACCGATCAGGCCGAGCTGGACCGCCGCCACGAAAATCTCGTTGTGGGGATTGACCGTGGCGATGGAAGCCATCCCGGTGTCGGGCGAGACGGTGGAGGCAAGCTGCTCCGGGATCGATCCGGTTCCATGCCCCGCAATCGGCGCCTTGGCGATGGATTCGAGCGAATTCCGCCAGAAATCGAGCCGCGCTCCGGTGGACGTCGGCTCGTGGCTCGCCTGGTAGCGCTGCACTTCCTCGGCAACGAACGTGACGCGGAACCGCAGATAGGGTGAGGACACCCACGCTATGCCGGCGAGCACGCTGGCGACGACGACCGCCGCCGCCATTCCCTTCCAGCCGAACCTCCGGAAACCAAAAAGCGGCGCCAGCACCGCAATGGCCACCAGCGTGGTACGCCCGGTTTCCACATATGCGATATTGGCGATGAAGGCTGCGGCGGCGCAAATCAGCATCAATGCGCGGCGTCGTTGGCCGTTCCGCCACACGTCGGTTGCGTAGCGCAGCGCCGCAAACGCGCAAAGCGCAAAGACGCCGCTTTGGGTGATGTAATCCTTGACCGGGATGCCGGCAAACTTGCCGTGCCAGGGCCAGTCCGGGATCAACACCATCGCCCACGACAGCACCAGCAGCGCCAGCCCGGACCCAAAGAAGCCGATGATGACCCAGCCTCCGTTCGGCGAGCGGCGGAATTGGGCGAACAGAAACGGAATGAACAGCAGCTTGAGGTATCCCTCGAGGCCTCCCAGCCGGTCGGTCACGCTCACGTCGGCCCACAAGGTGCCAAGCGCGGCCAGCGCCAGGAGGATCAGCGGCGCGCCGCCGGCCGCCGTCATGATCTCGCGGCGCATGGTTGCAACATCGAGGGTCGGCAGCAGGATCACGAGCCACGCCACGATCAAGATCGTGGTCGCCGTCGTCGACCAGGGCAACGATGCCGCAACCAAGGCCGCGTAGGCGTCCGCGGCGCGCGCAAATCCGAGGCGGTTGACGACGTTCGATGCCCGCGCTCCCCACGTGGAATCGGTCATCGCGCGTGGCCCGGATTGATTGCCGCGATCATGAACAGCACCCGAATGCCCGCTTTGGCGCGTTCAGGCGCGCAAGACTGTCTCAATTTGCGGCATTCGGCCTCGAGAATCAACCAAGCAACACGTAGGCCAGCAGCGGTTCGACAGAAAGTCGTCCTGCGCCAAGCGCTACGCGCCCGAAGGGCAGAACGAGAAGCTCTCGACCCGCTGCGGCTGGTTGGCGCGCTCGTAACAGAAGAAGAGCGGCTTGCTGGTCTGGAACGTGTGCTTGACCGGCTCCGATTGGCTAAGCACAAAATGCGCCGCGATGAGGGCCGCGCCGATCGGATAGGCCCACTTATGCGCTTGCAGGGCCGGCGCCTTGGCCAACAGCCAGGCCGCCGCGATGATCACCAAGGGGTCGGTCAGGGTGAAGTATTGCAGCGCCAAGCTGCGCGCCGCATAGATCGCGTCCATCGCCCAAGCCACGCACATCAGGACCGCGACCTGCAGAACGAGCAACCGGTTGCCGGCTCTCCAGGTCAGAAAGGCAGCGGCGACCACCAGCCATTCGAGAAAGATCTCCGGCCGCGCCGACGGATCGAGCACGAAAGTCCGCGTGGTGAGGACGGTGTAGATGCCATGGAGCAAAGAATAGGCGAGACCGAGCGTGCCTTGCCTTACCGCAGGATCGCTGGCATAGGTCGCGAGCTTCTCGAGCGGATTCATGACAATGATGACGTTCTGCGGCTCGTAGCGCAGCTCAAGCGACAAGAGGCCGACCGCGACGCCGGCCAACACGGCGCTCATCGCCGCCAGCGTCTCCGCCGGCGAGACCCGCCACACCTTCGCGAAGCCGATCATCGCCACGGCGATCCAGGCCGCTATTGCGGCTTGATAGATGCCGAACGTGCCCAGCACGAATGGCTTCGGGAAGTCGCTGGACGCGTGCGCGATCCCGAACCAGGCCAAGGATGCGGCCGGAATCGCGATCAGAACGGCGGCGACTGCAAGCAGCGCGCCGAGCGGAAATGCGAGCCGCGACCGTCGCCAGAAGGCGGAGGGATCGTCGGAACGGCACCCGAAGGGCAACAGGATGAGCGGGAGCGCACAGATGAGGAAGACGAGCTGAACCTTGTTGATGAGGCCGAGCGTCGCGAGGAGGGCAGACAATCCCACAAGAATCGGCCGCCATGGCGTCTGCGGCCTGCGCGCCGCATTGAGCAGAATGAGCAGCGCGATGATCACCAGGCCGCCGGCGATGAGCTCCGTGCGGATGATGCGCGCCTCCATCGCAACCCCGCCCGAGAACGCGAGCGCGAGCGTCGCCAGCACCGCAACACGCCAGTCTCCGATCAAACGACGCAGCAGGACGCCGAAGCCGAGCACGAATGCGATGGTGAGAAGAAGAGAAAGCACGCGTCCGGCCCGCACCGCCGCGGTCCAGGCGTGCTCCGCGTCGGTGGGCGGCGGCAGCAACGCGACCGCGTACACGTCCAGAAGCCCGACGCGATGCAACAGGCTGAACCAATGGCCGAGCAGGAGGATGCTGAGATAGCCCGGGTGCTCGAACCGTTCTTGTGGCAGGCCGTCATTGACCAACCATCCGTCGTTCACCATCCAGAAATCCATGTCGGCGGTGCGCCAATAGGGCCACCAGAAGCCGAACAGAAGGAAGGAAACGATAACGCCGGCGACGATGAGGGCGAGCGATCCGGGCCAATTGTCGATGAGGATCAGGTCTTTGAATTGACGCACGCGCACGCGGAGTTTTCCCTTCAAGCCGGTGAGGAGGAGCCAAGGTTCGATGACAGCCTTGGCCGCCGTCGAACCTGCCATGACCATGCGATGGATTAAGCCCCGGATTCACATTGCGATATTTCGAAAATAACTTCAATTGCTTATGATGGACGCTTCGCGACGAATATGAGCTGCATGAGGGGCTCCGCCGCCGGTGTCAGATGCGCGACACCACCGGCCGCCTTTGCATCGCCGGCCGCCTCAGGTCATATCTGTCCCCGGTGAGCGGGCCGGCGCGGCCTGATCGACCCGCCTCCCGCTCAAGAGGACCGCGTCCCCATGCCCACGGCCTTGAAGCTTGAATTTGCTCCGCTTGCCGCCACGCCGAAAGGCGTTCTCGTCGTGCTGTGCGAAGAGGGCCTCAAATACGGTTCCGCCGCCCGCAAGGCGCTGACGCCCGCGGGCGACCTGCTGGCGCGGGCTGCCGCAGCCGACAGCTTCAAGGGCAAGAACGGATCGGCGCTTGAAATCGTGGCGCCGACCGGCCTCGACGTGGCGCGACTGGTGGTGCTCGGCGTCGGCAAGGCGCGCGATCTCAAGGCCCAGGATTTCGTGAAGCTCGGTGGCGTGGCCATGGGCAAGATTCCCGCTGCGGCGAGCGCGGCGACGATCATCGCCGACCTCGCGGGCGGCAGCCTCAAGCCGGAGCAGGCGGCCGATCTCGCGCTCGGCATAAGGCTGCGCGCTTATGCGTTCGACCGCTACAAGACCAAGCGCAAGGAGGACGAGGAACGCGCCAAGGAGGTGAAGGTCACGGTCGCGGTCGCGAGCGTTCCCCCGGTCGAGAAGGCGTTTGCGGCGCGCGACGCCGTCGCCGACGGTGTGGTGCTGGCGCGCGATCTGGTCAATGAGCCGGCGAACGTCCTCCATCCCGAGGAGTTTGCCCGCCGCGCCGGAAGCCTGAAGAAGCTCGACGTCCAGGTCGAGGTGCTCGACGTCGCGGCGATGAAGAAGCTCGGCATGAACGCGTTGCTCGGGGTCGGACAGGGCTCCGCGCACGAGAGCCGGCTCGTGATCATGCGCTGGAACGGCGGCAAGAAGGGCAGCGATCCGGTGGCCTTCATCGGCAAGGGCGTCTGCTTCGATACCGGCGGGATTTCGATCAAGCCCGCCGGCGGCATGGAGGACATGAAGGGCGACATGGCGGGCGCCGCCTGCGTGGTCGGCCTCCTGCACGCGCTGGCGGCGCGCAAGGCGCGGGTCAATGCGGTCGGCGCGATCGGCGTGGTCGAGAACATGCCCGACGGCAAGGCGCAGCGCCCCGGCGATATCGTCACCACGATGTCCGGCCAGACCATCGAAATCATCAATACCGACGCCGAGGGCAGGCTGGTCCTCGCCGACGTACTGCATTACGTCCATACGCGCTTCAAGCCGAAATTCATGATCGATCTCGCGACCTTGACCGGTGCCATCATCGTGGCGCTGGGGCACGAGCATGCCGGGCTGTTCGCCAACGACGACAAGCTCGCCGATCGCCTCATCAAGGCCGGCTTGGCGACCGGCGAGCGGTTATGGCGCATGCCGCTCGGCCCCGACTACGACAAGAAGATCGATTCCAAGTTCGCCGACATGAAGAACACCGGCGGACGCGACGGCGGATCGATCACCGCGGCGCAGCTGCTGCAGCGCTTCGTCGACAAGACCCCATGGGCCCATCTCGACATCGCCGGAACCGGCATGGGTTCGCCGCAGACCGATGTCAACAAGAGCTGGGCCTCGGGCTTCGGCGTGCGGCTGCTCGATCACCTGGTGGC
This sequence comes from Xanthobacteraceae bacterium, assembly GCA_036522235.1. Classification (GTDB taxonomy): domain Bacteria; phylum Pseudomonadota; class Alphaproteobacteria; order Rhizobiales; family Xanthobacteraceae; genus VAZQ01. The sequence continues at coordinate 19,267 of DATDGG010000555.1, read as the reverse complement.
GGAACATTACGAGAAATGAGCCGGCGCTCGCTTCGATGACCGAGATCCTCTTCTACCACCTGCAACACCAGCCGCTCGAACGCGTGCTGCCGACCTTGCTGGAAAAGTCGCTCGAGCGCGGCTGGCGGGCGGTGGTGCAGACCGCCTCCGAGGAGCGGGCCGAGGCGCTCGACGCGCATCTGTGGACTTTTCGCGACGATAGCTTTCTGCCGCACGGCACCTGGCGCGAAAGCGACGCGCGCGAGCAGCCGATCCTGCTCACGGTCCATGACGACAATCCAAACGGCGCGCGCGTGCGCTTCCTGCTCGACGGCGCGCCGCTGCCGGGGGATGTCGCGACCTATGAGCGCATCGTGCTGCTGTTCAACGGCGAGGATCCCGACGCCGTCGATGCGGCCCGCGCCCGCTGGAGCGAGGCGAAGCAGAACGGCTTCGAGGTCACCTATTGGCAGCCCGACGAGCACGGCCGCTGGCAGCGCAAGGCATGACGGGCGGCACGCAGCATCGGGGCTGCCCGCCCGGTCCTTAACCAATCGTGATTTTGCCGCGGTGTGGCCGCAAATGACCAGTTGATCCACATCGGGTCGCTGCGGCAAAATCAATGGGCCCCCGACCGCCCGTCGAGGCATGATTCGAAGAATGGAAATAAAGGCGTGCGACGACCGGAGCAGATGCTGTTGCGCCTCGTTGCGGTCGCTGTCCTCGCGCCGGGGGTGGTGGCGTGCTCGACACCGGATTTCAGCAATATCAATGTCTTGCCCAATTTCGGCAGCCTCAGCCGCTTTGAATCGCTGAGCGTGGCGAGCGCGCCGACGACCACCGAGCTGCGGCCGGTGACAGCCGATGATCTGGTCGGGCCGCAGGGGCAATGCGCCCATGCGGGCGCGGATACCGGCGCCGCCCAGGGTGGGATCGCGTTGCAGATGACCGAATGCGAAGTGGTCAAGCGCGCCGGCACGCCGGAAAATATCGAGGTCGGCACCACGGAACGCGGCGAGCGCGCGGTGACGCTGACCTATAACAGCGGCTCGCGGCCGGGCATCTACCACTTTGCGGGTGGGCGCCTCCACGACATCGACCGCCTCGAGCAGGCGCCCGAGCCCGCCAAGCCGAAAAAGCCGCCTGCCAAGAAGCCCAAATCGGCGTGAGGGCGCCGGCGCCGACCGACTTCTCCTGCGGCGCCGAAAAATATCCTTCAGCTCATCGCGGATTCGAAGGCGGCGCTCGCCTCCAGCCAATCGTCCTCCGCGCGCGCGAGCGCGCTGACGGCTTCGGCCCGCCCCTTGGCGAGCGCCGCCGCGCGCGCCGGATCGCGGGCAAAGAGCCCGGGATCGGCCAGCGCCGCATCGATGCCCGCGATCTCCTTGCCCCAGCGCTTGACCGCGGTCTCGGCCTCCGCGATGCGCCGCCGCAAGGGGGCGAGCTCGATGCGCTTTTCGGCGGCGGCCCGCCTGATCTCGAGGCGGCCGCGCGGCGCATCGGCAGTTTTGCGTGCCCCGGCCTGCGGCGCAGGGCTGCCGGCCCGCTCGGCGAGCACCAGGTCGCGATATTCGTCAAGGTCGCCGGCGAACGGCACCACCTGGCCGTCGGCCACCAGCCACAGCCGATCGGCGCAGGCCTCGATCAGATAGCGGTCGTGCGACACCAAGATCACCGCGCCCGGATAGGCATTGATCGCACCGATAAGCGCCGCCCGACTATCGATGTCGAGATGGTTGGTCGGCTCGTCGAGGACGATGAGGTGCGCGCCCGCATGCGTCGCCAGGCCAAGCAGCAGCCGCGCCCGCTCCCCGCCCGAGAGCTGCCCGGCCGGCGTGTCGGCCTTCTCGCCCGCAAACCCGATGGCGCCGGCGCGGGCGCGCACTTTCGCTTCCGCCTGATCGGGCATGAGGCGGCGCAGATGGTCATAGGCGCTGGCGTCGGGGGCGAGCTCGTCGAGCTGGTGCTGGGCGAAATAGGCGATATCGAGCTTGTCGGCGCGCGTGGCCCGCCCCGTCATCGGCTTGAGGCGGCCGGAGAGGAGCTTCACCAAAGTGGACTTGCCGTTGCCGTTGGCGCCGACGAGCGCGATGCGATCGTCGTCGTCGATGCGCAGGTTGAGCCGCCGCAGCACCGGTCTGCCGGCCTCGTAGCCGACCGCGACGTCCTCGAGCGCGATGATCGGCGGCGACAGCGGCTTTGCGGGCGGCGGGAACGTGATCGGCAAGACCTCCTGGGCGATGAACGCCGCCGTCGGCTCGAGCTTCGCCAGGAGCTTGAGCCGCGATTGCGCCTGGCGCGCCTTGGTGGCCTTGGCGCGGAAGCGTTCGACAAACGCCATGAGCCGCGCCCGCTCGCTCTCCTGCTGCTTGGCGAGCTTGCGGTCGAGCGCCTGGCGCTCCCGGCGCTGGCGCTCGAAGGCGGAGTAGCCGCCGCGGTAGAGCGTGAGCTTGCCGCCCTCCAGGTGCATGATCCAGTTGACGGCGTGGTCGAGAAGATCGCGGTCGTGGCTGATGATGATCACGGTGCGCGGATAGCGCGCGAGATGGGCCTGCAGCCACAGCGTGCCCTCGAGGTCGAGATAGTTGGTCGGCTCGTCGAGGAGGAGAAGATCGGGCTTCGCGAACAGCACAGCCGCCAGCGCCAGGCGCATGCGCCAGCCGCCGGAGAATTCGGATGAGGGGCGTTGCTGGTCCGCGTGGGAAAAGCCGAGGCCGGCAAGAATCTCGGCCGCGCGCGCCGGCGCCGAATGGGCCCCGATATCGGCGAGCCGGGTCTGGATCTCGGCAATCCGATCGGCCTCGGTGGCGCGCTCCGCTTCGGCCATGAGGTCATTGCGCTCGCGGTCGGCCTTGAGCACGACTTCGAGCAGGCTTTCCGGACCGTCGGGCGCCTCCTGGGCGAGGCGCTCGATGCTGGCGCGGGAGGTATGCTGGATTTGGCCGTGCTCCGGCGCCATCTCGCCGGCGATCACGCGGAACAGGGTGGTCTTGCCGGTGCCGTTGCGGCCCACGAACCCGACACGGGCCCCGGTCGGGATATGCGCGCTGGCGCCTTCGATCAAAAGCCGGCCGGCCACGCGCACCGCGAGATCGTCGATCACAAGCATTTTCTTGGAGGTTCGTCCCTGTCTGCGCCGGCGATCTTCATCGAAGCCGGGCGCCGATGCAAATGGGCTCTTTCGGGATCATGCGCGCAAAAAGAAGAACCCCGGCTCGCGATGCGAGACCGGGGCTTACGCCTGTCGCCTGACAGTTCGGTATCGAAGAATTAGTCGCAGACGTTGACCAGGACGCGCCGGTAGCCGTGGCGGGTCGGGACCACCTGGTACTGCCAGCAGGTGTCGTAGGCCGGGTAGTAGTTCGAGGCCGCGATCGAAGCGCCGAGCAGGCCGAGGCCGAAGCCAACGCCGCCCCAGCCGAAGCCGTGGTGTTCATGCGCAGAGGCGGGGGTGAGCGAGGCGACGCCGATGACGGCAGTGGCGGCGATCGCGAGGATGGTCTTGCGGAACATGGGGGTGTCTCTCCTGTTTTTGTGTGACGGCTATCACACCTGCACTTTCGTCGCGCCGGCGGCCCGGGAGGTTCAAATCCTGATCGCTGTGTTGCGGCCCAGCCGCGCTCGTAGCGATGCGTTAACCATATGGTCCGGGCTCGGTTGAGGCACGCTCTACGATCGGATCGCATCGTGCGAGTTTGCTGGTCGCATTTTCCGAAGCAGGAGGCCGGGACTCCACTTTTCCTAAAAATGCTCTATAAGCCGCCGCGACCGATCGCCTCCCAACTCACTCCCAACGGCGGATGAACCTAATGACGGTTGAGCGTACGTTTTCGATCATCAAGCCCGATGCCACCGCGCGCAATCTGACCGGCGCGATCAATGCCATGATCGAGCAAGCCGGCCTGCGCATCGTGGCGCAGAAGCGGCTGCGCATCACGCGCGAGCAGGCGGAAACGTTTTATGGCGTCCACCGCGAACGGCCGTTCTTCGGCGAGCTGGTCGATTTCATGATTTCGGGCCCGGTCGTGGTGCAGGTTCTCGAGGGCGAGAATGCGATCGCAAAATATCGCGACGTGATGGGCGCGACCGATCCGGCCAAGGCCGCAGGGGGCACCATCCGCAAGGTGCACGCCCGCTCGATCGGCGAGAATTCGGTGCACGGCTCGGACGCTCCCGATACCGCGGCCCAGGAGATCGCCCAGTTCTTCAGCGGCAACGAGCTCGTCGGCTGATCAGGAATCAGAAATCAGCTGTCAGGAATCAGGTAAGAGTTTTCTCCTGATGCCTGACACCTGATCCCTGATCCCTGGCAAGCATGTTGGCGCAGTTTTCGGAACCGCAATTCTGGGTCGCCGTGGTCCAGATCATCTGGATCGATATCGTGCTGTCCGGCGACAATGCGGTGGTGATCGCGATGGCCTGCCGCGATCTGCCGCCGCGCCAGCGGCGCTGGGGCATGATCATCGGCGCCGGCGCGGCGGCGACGCTGCTGGTGGTGTTCACCATCATCGTGTCGGCCCTGATGCTGCTGCCCCTTCTGCGGCTGGTCGCCGCCTGCGCGTTGATCTTCATCGCCGTCAAGCTCGTGGGGCCGCAGTCGCATGATGCGCCCGACACCCCGGAGGCGGCGCAAGGGCTGTGGCGGGCGGTGTGGATCGTCGTCGCCGCCGACGTCATCATGAGCCTCGACAACGCGGTCGCGGTCGCCGCCGTGGCCAATGGTAGATTTGTTCTGCTCGGGCTTGGCCTTGCGATCAGCATTCCGACCGTGGTGGCCGGCAGTGCGATCGTCCTGGTGCTGATCCGGCGCTTTCCGATCATTGTCTGGGCCGGCGGAGCGATCCTCGGCTGGGTGGCAGGAGAATTGTTCGTCAGCGATCCCGTCATCGCGTCGCGCGTCGACGCGCTGGTGCCGATGATCTTCGGCGCGGATTCCGCCATCGCTGCGGCAGCGCGGTCGTTCGAATCTCAGATCGGGCTCAACCCGATAGCTCAGGCGTCCGGGTTGCTCGGCGCCGTGATCGTGATCGTTGGCGGCGGCGTGTGGCGGCGCGCGACCGTCACGCTTGCGGATTGATGTCGCATAAGCTTGATTGATTGATCCGAAGAAGGGCGTGAGCCATGCTGCAGCCGTATTTTTGGAGTTTGTCAGGCCGCAATCGGTTTTGGCCGCTGCGGCAGTTGTGCGTGCCAAATGGGGGCGCATTCGCTTCGCATTCTTCCAAAGCCCGAGGTGTAGCGCGATCGCAGCGATGCGACCGCATGAAGTGACTTGCAACCAATCAGGAGACAGACGATGCAGAAGGGCACCGTCAAATGGTTCAATTCTACCAAGGGCTATGGCTTCATCCGGCCTTCGGCCGGCGACAAGGACGTCTTCGTGCACATTTCGGCGGTGGAACGCGCCGGCCTCAACACCCTCAACGAGGGCCAGAACGTCGAGTACGAGCTGGTGAGCAATCGCGGCAAGACCTCGGCGGAAAATCTCAAACTGTCGTGACGCGATCGCCGACGCTTTAGGCGGCCTCGCCGCGAGGCGGTGTTGCCGCTAGGCGGCTTTGCTGCTACGCGGCCTCGCAGCTATTATGCTGCCTTGCAGCCGGCGATCTCGCGCAGGTCCGGATAGAAGCGCGCGGCCATGCGGCCCACATAGCGCCTGAGATTGTCGTGGCGTTCCGCCGCGGTGCGGATCGGCGTTTGGAAGACCGGGCAGAGCGTCCCGGCGACAAACGCGAAGATGGTGGCGTCGACGCCGACCGGCTCGCTGCCCATGAAGAAAGGCTTTGCCCCGAGATAGGCTGCCACCGCGTCGATCGAGTGCGTCGCCAGGGCCGTGATCTCCGCCGGATTGTGAAGACCGATGCCGTGCGCCTGCAGGCCGCGGCGCACCTTGCGGCGGACCATGGCAATGATGAGCGGGCGGATCGGCGCGGGTGCCGCGCGGAAGAAATGCCGCGGTCCTTTGTCGAAATTGGCGTCATCCGTCCAGCGCGCATCCACGAGCGCCCAGTAGAGATGATCCTCCACCGTGCGCTCGAACGCCCAGGCGGTCGCGCGCTGCTCCTCGCTGAGCCCGCGATCGAAGTCGATCTTGTACTTCTTCTCGATGTGCCAGCGGATGAAGGTCGAATCGGCAATGCGCTCGCCGTCGTCATCGATGTAAGGCAGCTTGCCCTTGGGTGCCTTGGAGAACCCCGTCGTGTCGACCTGGTACGGCTGAGCGGCCATCTTCAGGAGCGTCTCGGCCTTCATGACGAACGGGCTCGGATCGGGAAGGCCAAACCCCGGACCAAAAGTGTAGAGCGTGATCATCGCATCCCCCGCGTTTGGCACGTGAGCTGTGAGCTAAGCCAAATCCACGCGGGTCTGCAACCCGGTCTCGCCCGCGATTGATCGAGCGCGATCAGTTCGGACTTCAGACCTCCGGCACGATCAAATGGCCGGCGGCAGCTTGCGCGCCCTCGATCCGGCAGCGGCCATCGACGATCGTGATGCGGCCGGCGGCGAGGAGCGCGAGCGCCGCCGGATAGATTCTGTGCTCGATCGCCAGCACGCGGGCCGCCAAGGTCACGACATCATCGTCGTCGCCGACCGCGATCGCGCCCTGGGCGATGATGGGTCCGCAATCCATCTCTTCCACCACGAAGTGGACGCTGGCGCCGTGAATCTTGACGCCGGCGGAGAGCGCCCGCCGGTGGGTGTCGAGCCCCTTGAAGGCGGGCAGCAAAGCCGGGTGAATGTTGATCATGCGTTCCCGCCAGTGTCGCACGAAGGCGGGCGTCAGCAACCGCATGAAGCCTGCCAGGCACAGGATCTCGATGCGATGCGCATCGAGGAGCTTCTGCATCGCCTGCTCGAAGGCTTCCCGGTCCTTGCCGTGGGCCGTGTGGTCGACCACCGCGCACGCGATGCCGGCCGCACGGGCAGCCGCAAGACCGGCGGCCGCCGGGCGATTGGAAAGCACGAGCGTGATCTCGGCCGGATAGCGTGCGTCCTTCGCCGCCTCGATCAGCGCCGCCATATTGGAGCCGCGGCCGGAGATCAGGACGGCGACGCGCTTCTTCGTCATGGGCTGCCGGCGAGACCGAGGTGCCCCGAAAAGGCGACACGCGGTGCATCGCCGCCCGCCGCCTCGACCGCACCCAGGGGCACGACGGTCTCGCCTTCGCGCGCGAGCACGGCGGTGACCGCCGCGACGCGCGCCGGCTCCACCACCGCCACCATGCCGATCCCGCAATTGAAGGTGCGCAGCAATTCGCCTTCGGCGATGCCGCCGACCGCGGCGAGCCAGCCGAATACGGGCGGCACCGGCACGCGCGCAAGATCGATGGCGGCGCTAAGCCCGGCGGGAAGGACGCGCGGAATGTTGTCGGGGAAACCGCCGCCGGTGATGTGGGCCAGCGCCTTGACTGCCTTGGTCTCGCGCAGCGCCGCAAGGCACGAGCGCACATAGATGCGCGTCGGGGTGAGGAGCGCCCCGCCGAGGCTTCGCCCGGGATCGAAGGGCGCCGGCGCGTTCCAGCCGAGCCCGCTCTTGGCGACGACGCGGCGCACCAGCGAAAAGCCGTTCGAGTGGACGCCTGAGGATGCGATCCCGAGGATCGCGTCGCCCGCCGCGACATCGCCGCGCGGCAGCAGGGCATTGCGCTCGGCGGCGCCGACCGCAAAGCCGGCGAGATCGTAATCGCCGCGCCGATAGAGGTCCGGCATTTCAGCGGTCTCCCCGCCGATCAGCGCGCAACCGGCCATGCGGCAACCCTCGACGACGCCTTTGACCACGCGCGCGCCCATTTCCGGGGCGAGCTTGCCGCAGGCGAAATAGTCGAGGAAGAAGAGCGGCACCGCGCCCTGCACGACCAGGTCGTTGACCGACATGGCGACCAGATCTATGCCGATCGTCTCGTGCTGACCGGTCTCGATCGCGATCATGAGCTTGGTGCCGACGCCGTCGGTCGCCGCCACCAGGACCGGATCGGAAAATCCCGCGCCCTTGAGGTCGAACAGGCCGCCGAAGCCGCCGATCTCGGCATCGGCGCCCGCGCGCGCGGTCGCGCGCACCAGCGGCTTGATCAGCTCGACCATGCGGTTGCCGGCGTCGATGTCAACGCCAGCCTCAGCATAGGTGAGGCCCTTGTCCGCCATGGCAGTCCTTCGGATATCTGCGGTTTCAGGTACTTCCAAATCGCGGACTGTGCAACGCCTCGATCGCCGCTATACTCGAAATCGGGGGAAACAAAGCGCCGGGCACAGCACCGGCGCGTGAGCCGGGGCGCCGCTTGAGCATTCCCAATCTGATCACGCTTGCCCGCATCCTGCTGGTGCCGATCCTGATTTGGGCCATCACCTCGGGCGAGATGCGGATTGCGTTCCTGTTGTTCCTGGCGGCCGGCGTCAGCGACGCGGTCGACGGCTTTCTCGCCAAGCGCTTCGGCATGGCGACCGAGCTCGGCGCCTATCTCGATCCGCTCGCCGACAAGGCCATGATCGTCTCGATCTATGTGGCGCTCGGCGTCGCCGATGCCATCCCGCGCTGGCTCGTCATCCTGGTCGTGTCGCGCGACGTCATGATCGTCGGTGCCGTGATTCTGTCGTGGCTCGTGGACAAGCCGGTCGCGCTCAAGCCGCTCATGGTTTCCAAGCTCAACACGGTGGCACAGATCGCGCTCGCCCTGCTGGTGCTTGCCGCGCTTGGTTTCAAGTTCGACGCCGAGGTGGCGACCGTGATGTTGATGGCGCTGGTGGCGGCCTTGACCTTGCTTTCGATCGCATTCTATGTCGCAGAGTGGGTCCGCCACATGAACGCGGCGGATTCCGGGCATTGAATCCGGGCCTAGGGGCTGGCGCACCAAGCCCGCGTATCAAGCTGGCGCTTCCAGGCCGCGCATCTTGCGCCCGCGTTGGGGGCGACCGATCGGAAAGCCCGTTCTATCAGGGCGAGGAATCCGGCTGACTGCCATGTCCGTATCCCAAGTCCCGCGTCAGCTCGCACTTGCGCTCGACCATGCGGAGAGCTTCGCGCGCGAGGACTTCTTGAGCGGATCGTGCAATGCCGCGGCCCTGGCGCTGGTCGAGCGTTGGCCCGACTGGGGAACGCAGAGCGTGGTCGTGGTCGGGCCCGAGGGCTCGGGCAAGAGCCACCTCGCCGGAATCTGGGCGGCCAATGCGGGGGCGCGCTTCCTCGCCGCGCGCGCGCTCGCGCCCGCGCTCGTGCCGACGGCGCTCGCGACCGGAGCGCTCGTGGTCGAGGACCTCTTCCCCGGGCAATTCGACGAGCGGGCGTTGTTCCATCTCCTCAATCTCGCACGCGAAGAGTGTGCCTTCGTGCTCCTAAGCGCACGCAGCGCGCCGGCCGGATGGACGTTCGCCATCGCGGACCTCGCTTCGCGGCTGAAGGCGCTGCCGGTCGCCACCCTGACCGCGCCCGACGATGCCTTGCTGCGCGCCGTGCTGGTGAAGCTCTTCGCCGACCGGCAGCTCACGGTCGACGAGAGCCTCGTCGGTTATCTGGTGAAGCGGATCGAGCGGTCGATGGCCGCCGCCCGCAGCATGGTGGCCGTGCTCGATCACGAGGCGATGCGCCAGCGGCGTCCGCTGACCAGGGCGCTTGCGGCCGAGATTTTGCGCTAGATTGGACCAGGGTCGCGTGGCGAACTCGCACTGCAACAAATTCAACCATTAGGCCAGGTCACGCTTGACGGACCCCCGGGGATCGGCGCGATGATGTCATCGCAACGACATGAAACCGCGCCACTATGACGCCCTAAGCAGACCAATTTTAAACATGACGGACCGCGCTCAAGCTATTGTTTTGGTGGAAGAAACTGCCTCGCCCTCGAGCCCGGAGACGCCCGAGCGCGAGCTCGCGAGGAGCCCGACTCGTTTCATCAATCGGGAGCTGTCCTGGCTCCATTTCAATCGCCGGGTGCTCGAAGAATCGAACAATTCCGCGCATCCGCTGCTGGAGCAGGTGCGGTTCCTGGCGATTTCGGCCAACAATCTCGATGAATTCTTCATGGTCCGCGTCGCCGGCCTCAAGGGACAGCTGCGCGCCGGGATCACCACCCGCAGTCCCGACGGCCTCACCCCGGCCGAGCAACTCGGCCGCATCGCCGAGGCGGTGTCCGTTTTGGCCAGCGACCAGCAGAAACGCTGGCGCGAGCTGCGCCAGGCTTTGGTCGAGCAGGGCATCGCGCTGGTCGAGGGGCCGGACATGACCAAGAAGGAGAAGGTCTGGCTCGAGGATCATTTCCTTCGCAACGTCTTCCCGCTGCTCACCCCGCTCGCCATCGATCCGGCGCACCCGTTCCCGTTCATCTCCAATCTCGGCTTCACCATCGCGCTGCAGCTTGCGCGCGTGAGTGACGGCAAGACCATGAACGCGCTGATCCGCATGCCCAATAAGATCGAGCGCTTCATCCGCCTGCCGGCCGCCGAAGGCGCCGCGGCGGTGCGCGTGGTGACCATCGAGCAGGCGACCGGCCTGTTCATCGGCCGCCTGTTCCCGGGCTATGCGGTGAAGGGGCAGGGCAGCTTCCGCGTCATCCGCGATTCCGAGGTCGAGATCGAGGAGGAGGCCGAAGACTTGGTGCGCCTGTTCGAGACCGCGCTCAAGCGCCGACGCCGCGGATCGGTGATCCGGCTCGAGATCGAGGCCGCCATGCCGCTCGAGCTGCGGCGCTTCGTGGCGCGCGCGCTCGCGGTCAGCGACGACGAGATCATTCTGGTCGACGGCGTGCTGGCGCTCAACGAGCTGTCGCAGCTCTCGAGCCTCGACCGGCCCGACCTCGAATTCGTACCCTACAATCCGCGCTTTCCCGAACGCATCCGCGACCATGCCGGCAATTGCTTCGCCGCCATCCGGCAGAAGGATCTGATCGTCCACCACCCTTACGAATCCTTCGACGTGGTGGTGCAGTTCCTCCAGCAGGCCGCGCGCGACCCCGACGTGGTGGCCATCAAGCAGACGCTCTATCGGACCTCGGCCGAGTCGCCGATCGTGCGGACCCTGGTCGAGGCGGCCGACGCCGGCAAGTCGGTGACCGCGCTGGTCGAGCTCAAGGCGCGCTTCGACGAGGAAGCCAATATCCGCTGGGCGCGCGACCTGGAACGGGCCGGCGCGCAGGTGGTATTCGGTTTCATCGAGCTCAAGACCCACGCCAAGCTGTCGCTGGTGGTGCGCCGCGAGGGCGGAGCGCTCGCGACCTACGTGCATGTGGGGACCGGCAATTACCATCCACTCACCGCCCGCATCTACACCGATCTGTCGTTCTTCACCGCCGACTCGGTGATCGCGCGCGACGTTGCGCGCGTCTTCAACTACGTCACCGGTTATGCGGCGCCGGCCGAGCTCGAGAAGATGGCGGTGTCGCCGCTGACCTTGCGGCACCGGATATGCGAGCACATCATCGAGGAAACCGCGCATGCCAGGAACGGCCGTCCGGCCGCGATCTGGATCAAGGACAACGCGATGGTCGACCCCGAGATCATCGACCTCCTCTACGAAGCCTCGCGTGCCGGCGTTGCCGTCGATCTGGTGGTGCGCGGCATCTGCTGCCTGCGGCCGGGCGTACCGGGCCTGTCCGAAAATATTCGCGTGAAGTCGATCATCGGGCGCTTTCTCGAACACAGCCGCATCTACTGCTTCGGCGCCGGCCACGGCTTGCCGCACCCGCGCGCCGCGGTCTACATCTCCTCCGCCGACATGATGCCGCGCAATCTCGACCGCCGGGTGGAGGTGCTCTGCCCGATCCTCAATCCGACCGTGCACGAGCAGGTGCTCGATCAGATCATGGTGGCGAACTTCAAGGACAATGAGCAGAGCTGGAAGCTCTTGCCTGATGGCGCCTCGAATCGCATAAAGGCCGCCGACGGGGAGGAACCCTTCAATGCCCACAAATATTTCATGACCAATCCGAGCCTATCGGGCCGTGGCAAATCACTCAAAGACTCCTCACCGCGCAGCCTTGTCCGCCGCCTTGATCGAAGCTAGGCGGGGGCGGCCTGCGGCCGCGGAGGCGGCCCTGGAGCCCGTCGAAATGCCGGCGGATGAGCCGGCGCAAGGCCGCCTCAATTCCGGTCCGCCGGTCGCCGTCATCGACATCGGCTCGAACTCGGTGCGCCTGGTGGTCTACGAGGGACTGACCCGCAGCCCCACGCCCATCTTCAACGAAAAGGTGCTGTGCGGGCTTGGCCGCGAGGTGCAGTCGACCGGGCTGCTCGCCGCCGACGCGGTGGAAAAGGCCCTGACGGCGCTACGCCGATTTCGCACGCTCTGCGACCGGATCGAGGTCCCGCGGCTCTTGGTGATCGCGACCGCGGCTTGCCGCGACGCCAGCAACGGCCGCGCCTTCATCGCGGAGGCGGAACGCGTCTGTCGCACCAAGATCGAGTTGATCTCCGGCAAGCGCGAGGCCGAGCTGAGCGCGCTCGGCGTCGTCTCCGGCTTTCATCGGCCGGACGGTATCGTCGGCGATCTGGGCGGCGGCTCGCTCGAACTGACCGACATCCACGGCCATCGGGTCAAGCCCGGCGTCACGCTTCCGCTCGGCGGCCTCGCGCTCCAGGACATATCGTCGAAATCCCTCAAGAAGGCCGACAAGATCGTCAAGAAGGCGCTCACCGGCGCGCGGCTGCTCGAAGCCGGAGCCGGGCGCACCTTTTATGCGATCGGCGGCACCTGGCGCGCGCTGGCGCGGCTGCACATGTGGCAGACCGGCTATCCGCTGCATGTGATGCATGGCTACGTGATCCCGGCCCGCGAGGCGCTCGACTTCTCAGGCCTCGTCCACCGGGTCAATCCGGAGACGCTGTCGCAGATCGAGGTTGTCGCCGATGCGCGGCGCCCGCTCTTGTCCTATGCGGCGCTGGTGCTCGAGCACCTGGTGCGGATCGCGCGGCCGAAGGACATCGTGATCTCGGCTCTGGGCGTGCGCGAGGGACTGCTCTACTCGCTGCTCGACGAGGAGGAACGGCGCAAGGATCCGCTGATCGCCGCCGCCGGCGAGCTCAATCTCCTGCGCTCGCGCTCGCCCGCCCATGGTCAGGAGCTGATCACCTGGACGGACCGTTTCATCGCCTCCTCCGGGCTCGACGAAACCGCCGACGAGCGTCGCCTGCGGCACGCCGCCTGTCTGCTCGCCGATATCGGCTGGCGGGCGCACCCTGACTACCGCGGCGAGCAGTCGCTCAACATCATCGCCAATGCGGCATTCGTGGCGATCGACCATCCGGGCCGCACCTTTCTCGCGCTGGCGGTGTTCTTTCGCCATGTCGGCCTGATCGACGAGGAGCTTTCGCCGCGATTGCGGGAGCTCGCCTCGACGCGGGTGCTGGACCGCGCCCGCGTGCTCGGCGCCGCGCTACGGGTCGCCTATCTGGTCTCCGCCTCGACGCCCGGCGTATTGCCCAAGACCCCCATTCTGGTCGAGCGCGGCCGCCTGGTGCTGCGCTTCGAGAACGACCTCAAGGCGCTCGCCGGCGAGCGGGTGTTCGTGCGGCTGCGCCAGCTCGCGCGCCTGATCGGCCGCGAGCCGGTGATGGATGTCGGGTAGCGCAAAGCCCGCGCAAAGCCGCATGACGCACAAAGCCGCTTGATGCACAAAGCCGCTTGGCGGCTTGACTGGCCCCGGGTGGGGCGCGAGACTCCGCGTTCAAGTCCAGCCTGAAGTTCAGCCTGCCGGACAAAACAGATTTGCGCCGATCCATACCGGAATCGGACGTGAGCCCTGCGGAGAGCGCCCCCATGCCGAAACGCCGAAACTCCCCCGATGTTGCGCGTCGCAATTTTCTCAAAGGCGCGGGCCTGGCTGGCGCCGCCGCGCTGACGCCGGCCGCCGCCAAGGCGCAGGTCTCCGCACCGAAGCAAAATCTCAAGGCCGACGTGCCCGGACCCAAGCTGATCGCGGTCGAGACGCTGCCGCCGCAGAAAGACCCGGTGACGCAGACCTCGTCCGGCGGGGATTTCATGGTCGACGTGCTCAAGACGCTCGATTTCGACTATTGCGTGATCAATTGCGCCTCGAGCTACCGCGGCATCCACGAATCGCTGATCAATCACGGCAAGAACATCAAGCCCGAAATCCTCACCTGCCCGCATGAAGAGATCGCGGTCCATATGGCGCAGGGCTATGCCAAGATCGACGGCAAGCCGCTCGCCATGATGTGCCATGGCGTGGTCGGGCTGCAGCACGCCGCGATGGCGCTTTACAATTCGTGGTGCGACCGCGTGCCGGTCTACGTGATGATCGGCAATATCATCGAGGCCAACAAGCGCGCGCCCGGCGTCGAATGGGCCCACTCGGCGATTGATCCGGCGGCGATCGTGCGCGATTTCCTCAAGTGGGACGACCAGCCGACGAGCCTGCAGCACTTCGCGGAATCGGCGGTGCGCGCCTACAAGATCGCGACCACGCCGCCGATGGCGCCGGTTCTGATCTCGCTCGATGCCGAGCTGCAGGAAAACCCGATCGCCGATCCCGAACGGCTGCGCATTCCCAAGCTCTCCAAGGTGGTGCCGCCGCAGGCCGATGCGGGCGCGATCAATGAGCTCGCGAAGATGCTGGTCGCGGCCGAGAGCCCGGTGCTGATCTGCGATCGGCTGGCGCGCACGGGCGCCGGCATGACCCATCTGGTCGAGCTCGCCGAGACGCTGCAATGCGCGGTGGTCGATGTCGGCGGGCGCATGAACTTCCCCTCGCGCCATCCGCTCAACCAGAGCTTCCGCCGCGCCGCCATCGATCAGGCCGACGTGATCCTCGGCCTCGAGATGAACGACTTCTGGGCCGCGGCGAACTCGTTCACCGACCGCATCGAGCGCTCATCCCGCTCGACCTCCAAGCCGGGCGCCAAGATGGTGACGCTCGGCACCCGCGACTACCTCATCAAATCCAATTTCCAGGACTTCGCGCGCTATCAGGAGGTCGACCTGGCGATCGGCGGCGACGGTGAGGCGTCGCTGCCGGCGCTGACCGAGGCGGTGAAGCGTCTCATCGACGGCGGCCGCAAGCAGGCCTTCGAGGCGCGCGGCAAGAAGCTCGGCGCGGCGCAACTCGCCTCGCTCGAGCAGGCGAGAGCCGCCGCGACGGTCGGTTGGGATGCGAGCCCGATCTCGGTCGCCCGCCTGAGCGCGGAAGTCTACAACACGGTCAAGGACGAGGACTGGTCGCTGGTCGGCACCTCGACGGGCAACAACTGGCCCCGCCGCCTGTGGGACTTCAAGAAGCCGTACAGCTGGAACGGCGGCTCGGGCGGCGGCGGCATCGGCTATACGCTGCCGGCCTCGCTCGGCGCGGCGCTCGCCAACAAGAAGCACGGCCGGCTGACGGTCGCGATCGGCGGCGACGGCGACTTCATGTTCGCGCCCGGCACGCTGTGGACCGCCGCGCATCACCGCATCCCGATGCTCTATGTCGTGCTCAACAACCGCGCCTATCATCAGGAATACATGTATGTCCTGGCGATGGCCGGCCGCCGCAGCCGCGGCGTCACCGATGTCGATATCGGCACCACGCTCAAAGATCCGAACATCGACTACGCCACTGTGGCGCGCGGGTTCGGCGTCCACGGCGAGGGCCCGATCAGCGATCCGGCCGAGCTCGGCCCCGCGCTCAAGCGCGCGCTCGCCGTGGTCAAGAGCGGCCAGCCCGCGCTGGTCGACGTCGTATCCGAGCCGCGTTGAGGAGAGGGCACATGATCCGCGTTCCCAGTCTCCTTTTGGCGGCCGCGCTGGCGGCGTTCGGTGCCGTCGATCCGTCGGCGCGCGCCCAGGACGCCCCGCGCAGCGATGCCGCCAACGGCCAGCGCATCTACCTCGCCGACGGCTGCTTCACCTGCCATGGACGCTCCGGGCAGGGCGGCAACTACTACGGCGTGACGCCGATTCTCGCCAAGACCCAGTTGCCGTTCGAAGGCTTCAAGATGCAGGTGCGCAACCCGGTGAGGGTCATGCCGCCCTATACCGAGGCCGTGCTGTCCGACAAGGAGGCGGCCGACATCTACGCGTTCCTGCAGACCCTGCCCACCGGCCGCGCCGCCAAGGACATCCCGGCCCTGAATAATTGACATGCCGCGCGCATGTAGCCCGCATGGAGCGTAGCGCAATGCGGGATCGCCGTTCCCGCATTGTGCTACGCTCCATGCGGCCTACACACTAAGCCCGCTCTACCGCCACCACGCGGTTCTTCTCGATCGCCAGCATCAGGCGGCCGTGCTTGAGGGCGAGCGCCTTCTCGCCGAACAATTCGCGACGCCAGCCTGAGAGCGCTGGCACGTCGGCCTCGTCGTCGGCGGCGATGCGGTCGAGATCGTCGACCGTGGCGATCACCTTGGCGGCGACGCCGTGGCGCTCCGAGGTCATGCGCAGCAGCACTTTGAGCAGCTCGACGGTGGCCTGGCCGTTGAGCACGGGCTTCGCGCGCTCGAGCCGCGGCAAGGTCTTGGGATCGCGCTCGAGGCCGCGCTTGACCGCCTCGAGAATGGCCTCGCCCCATTTCGAGCGCTCGAAGCCGCGCGGCAGCGAGCGCAAGCCCGCCAGGCGCTCCATCGTGGTCGGCGCCTGTACGGCAATGTCGCCGATGACGTCGTCCTTGAGCACGCGTCCGCGCGGGACGTCGCGCGTGCGCGCCTCGCGTTCGCGCCAGCCCGCGACCTCGATCAGGACAGCGAGCTCCTTGGGCTTGCGCACCCGCGTCTTGAGCCGCTCCCAGGCGTGCTCTGGCTCCATCCGATAAGTGTCGGGCGAGGTCAGCACCTTCAATTCGTCCCGCATCCAATCGGTGCGTTTGCGCTCCTCGAGGTCGGCGGCCAGCTTGATATACACATCGCGCAGATGGGTCACGTCGGAGACCGCATAAGCGAGCTGCGCCTCGGCCAGCGGCCGCCGCGTCCAATCGGTGAAGCGGTGCGACTTGTCGAGGCTGTCGCCGGTGATGCGCTGGACCAGTTGCTCGTAGGAGATCGAATCCCCATAGCCGAGCACCATGGCGGCGACCTGGGTGTCGACCAGGGGCGTGGGAATGATCTCCGCTGCGTGCCAGCAGATTTCGATGTCCTGGCGGGCAGCGTGGAAGACCTTGATGACCTTCTCGTTCGCCATCAGGGCGAAGAAAGGCGCGAGGTCGATGCCCTCGGCGAGCGCGTCGACCACAACCGCTTCGTCGATGCTTGCCATCTGGGCAATGCACAGCTTCGGGTAGTAAGTGGTCTCGCGCTGAAATTCCGTGTCCACCGTCACGAACGGATATTTCGCCAGCCGGGCGCAGGCGTCAGCGAGTTTCTTGGTGGTGGTAATCGGCTGCATGATGGAGTTTAGCTTAGGCATATGTCCTTGTCAGGGCCGCGACGGGCCGCGGACGCGCGGTAACCGGATAAATTCCCAGGGTGAAGGCAGCGCCCCGACCGGTACCTCGATCAAGGTCGGGCCGTCGCGGCGCTTGAAGGCGCGCCCGAGCGCGGCGCCGAGCTCATCGGGGCCGCGGGCGCGCTCGCCGACAGCCCCGAAGCTCTCGGCGAAGGCGACGAAGTCGGGATTGGCGAGGTCGCAGGCGATCAGGCGGTTGCCGTAGCGCTCCTCCTGGTTGCGGCGGACGTTCCCGAAGGCCCCGTCCGCGAAGACCACGGTCGTCAGGGGGATGCGGTGGCGCACCGCGGTCGCAAGCTCGTTGGCCGTGAACATGAAGCCGCCATCCCCGCAGATCGAGACGACCGGCACGTCGCGCCGCGCATCCTGCACCCCGAGCGCGGTGGCAAAGCCCCAGCCGAGATTGTCCTGGTACCCTGGCGAGATATAGGTGCGGGGGCGGTAGACCGGAAAGGCCACCCGGGCCGCAAAGGCCATCTGAGTCACGTCTTCTACCAGAATTCCGTCCTCGGGCAGTGCTGCGCGGACGGCATCGAGAAAGCCGAGCAGGGGGCCGAGCCGGGTCAGCCGTGCCCGCAGCTCGGCCTGCCGCGCTGCCATGTCGTCGTGCCGGGAGGGGCGTGCCTTGTTGTGAGATGGGATGAGGTCGATCAGACGGCGCAGGATCGGCTTGGCATCGCCCACCAGCGCTACCGCCGGCGCCTGCCAGCGCGCCGGCTCCTCCGGATCGGCATCGAGACGGATCACCGCGAGGTTCTCATCCACGCCCCATTGGTTGAACGGGATGTGGAGGTGGGTGCCGACGGCCAGCACAACGTCGGCCTTGGCCCAGGCCGCATGGCCGAGCGGCAAGGTCACGCTCAAGGGATCGCGCGCGTCGAGCACGCCTCGCCCGCGCCGGAAAGCGAGCACCGGAGCCTGCAGCAGGCGCGACAATTCCGTCACCTCGGCGGCCGCGTCCTGGGCGCCGCCGCCGGCGACGATCATGGGATGCGCGGCGCCGCCGAGTCGCTTGGCGGCGGCGCGGATCGCATCCTCGTCGAGCGCCGCCGCCGGCAAGGGGGCGGGGGCCATGCCGGCGCCGGCAGGCACCGGCGCCCGCATCCCCCAGGCATCGATCGCGCATTCGAGTGCCGCCGGGCCGGGCCGGCCGCTGCGCATCGCCGTGATTGCCGCCGCCACCAGGCCAGGGGCCTCGGCGGGCGTGCGGATGCGGGCGTAGAAATCGACCAGGCGCGCGATGATGCCGGCCTGATCGCGGATTTCGTGCAGATGGCCGAGCATGCGGCCGATGGCGGCCTGCGGGATATGGCCGATCAGCGCCAGGACCGGCGCGTTGGTTCCGTAGGCAGTCAGGAGCGCCGCCGAGGAATTGAGCAGGCCCGGCCCCGGCACCACCGAATAGGCCTGGATGCGCCCGGTGGCGAGCGCCGCGCCCAGTGCCATATAGGCCGCGCCCTGCTCATGGCGGGTATGGATGGTACGGATGCGGTCGGCGGCCTTGAACAAGGCGTCGAACAACACGTCGTTATGGACGCCGGGCAGCGCATAGATGGTTTCGAGCCCATGGGCGATGAGGGCTGCGACCGTGGCCTCGGCGGTGGTGGTGGTCGGTGCTGCGGGGAGGGCGGTCGGCGGCGGCGATGTGGGGGTCATCCAAAGGCCTTCGGTGGAAACGCGCGGGCGAGTGTGCAGATCAGCGCCACCCTGTCGAGGGCACCTTTGGCTGGGCCTCGCGTGGGCCTGGTCTGGGGCTTGGCGCGCCTTGACAAGCGCGCCCCTGCATGAGCCTTTCCGCGCGACATTACGGGTTCGACCAATCCCATGCACCGCTATCGCTCCCATACCTGCGGCCAACTGCGCGCAGCCGATATCGGCGCAGAAGCGCGGCTTTCCGGCTGGTGCCACCGCATCCGCGACCATGGCGGCCTC
>DATDGG010000554.1:0-11399 GCA_036522235.1 Xanthobacteraceae bacterium | reverse complement strand
CGCTGCCGACGAGAGCCTCGCCCAGATCCGCCTGCCGATCGGCGCTCTGGCCGCCGATGCGCAGCACGTTGCGGCGCGCCTTGACGGCGTCATCGAAGCGGCCGAGCCGCAGATAGACCGGCGCGATGACCTGCCAGCCGCGGGCATCGTCCGGATTGGCTTCGAGATGCGCCTCGACCTGCCCCATCAGATGGTCGATCGATTGGTTCTGGACGTCCGCGGCGCGCGCCGAAAGCGGCTGACCGGGCAGCTCGGGCGATCCGACCTCGAGATAGAGGCCGGTGGCGCCGAGCGGCAGGACCGCGAGCGCGACGGCGGTGACCAGCCGCCGGTGCCAGCGGGTCGCCGGCGCCGGGCCGGGCGCGGACGCCTCCGCGTCCGCGGCTCCGATGAGCCGCCGCGAAACCTCGACCTTGGCGGCCGCCGCCTCGGCCTCGCCGATCTGTCCGGCCGCACGGTCGCGCGCAATCTCTTCAAGCTGGTCGCGATAGACCGCGAGATCGTTGCCGGAGCGCGGCACCTCCCGGGAGCGCGCAAGCGGCCACAGCACGGCGAACATCGCCATCGCGGTCATCAGCGCGAACAGGAGCCATAAACTCATGGTTTCTAAGGCGTCGGCTCGACAATCCACATTCCGGTGGCCGTGCCGGAAGCCGACCGAGATGTTCCCCCAAAAAGCGGCGCTTTGGCTTTACATCACGCACGCCGACCCGTGCAACGGATAACCGCCCCCCTCGCCGCGACATCGGGAAGCGGGCTAATTCATTCATATTAATCAAATATAACCGGAGCACTGGGTCGCGGGCAGCGCTGGCGGGCTCACGCCTTGGCGGCCTTTCGCTCGCTGTTGGCCGCGACATCGGCGGCCTTGCCGAGCACGGCGGCGTATTCACGGCCGAAAATCCTGGCGCAGAAACGTACCGCCGCGTCGACCTGGGACTGGCGGAACGGCCGGTCCGCCGCATCACCGCCACGCAGACCCTCGACCAGGGAACGGGTTCCGGTATCGAGATATTGCTGCACCTCGGTATAGGCGCGCAGCGTAACCTCGCTGACCGCGAGCTCGCTCGCATAGTGACGGCAGGCGCCGAGCAGTTCGATCAGCGCCTCGGTCTCCGCGACCTCGCCCGGATCGAGGCCCGCCACGCCCGCCGCCTTGCCGGCGGGGCGCGGCCGCAGCAAGCGACGCACGCGGCCGGGAACCTGGTCGATCTCGTTCCGCAGCGCGCTCGAAACCTCGCTGCGGATGCCGGCGAGCTGGCGGCCCCACGGAGAGTCGACCGCGAGATCGAGCTCGCTGCGCACGCCGCGCACGGCGTCGTGGATGCATTTGGGCAGCGCCGTGACCGCGAGGCTGCCGCCGCGCTTGAGGTCGGCCTTGAGCTCCTCGACCATCCGCTCGATGTCGGCGAGCGTCATGGTGACCGCGACCGCGTAAGGCGTGGCCGCGATCCGCGCCGCATCGTCGCTGTCGGCGTGGCCGACCGCGAGGCGGATCAATTGCCAGGGCGACGCCATGCGGCCCATGACCAGGACCAGGGCAAAGGGCAGCCGGTCCGGATGGGCGAGGCAGGAATCGACCACCGCCTTCACCTGCGTGAGCTGCGCGTCGGCGAGATTGCCGATGTGGCGAGGCAACCGGCTCGCCATCGCGGCGAAGACGTCGCGGCCGGCGAGGATGGTAAGCAGGTTGCGCGCGTCGTCGAGGCCGGACGGCCCGCCGATCTGTCCGATCATTCGCCGGCGCGTGCGATCGTCGGTCTTGATCTCGTCGAGCATCGAACGGATGCGCGCGACCACCTGGTCCTGGAACGGACGGATGAACTGGTCGCAGGTGGCGGTGCTGTCGCTCTGCAGCTCGCGCATGATCGCGTCGCAAAAGCGATTGCCGACATCCGGCACCACGTCGCGGCAGATCCAGCCCCAGATCGGCTCGAGCGATGTGCGCGCAATCCGCGCCTGCGGCGGCGGCACGGACGATTCATCGGTCAGGAATGGATGCAGGGGCCGGAAGAAGAGCCGCGCCGGCGGGCTGATGCGCGGGACACGCTGGCCGGATTCGCGAACGGAGCTGCGCACCTCTTGCAACAAGAGATCGCCGCCCGGGATATCGTCGCCGCGCAGCAGCGCGCGTTCAAGCTCGGCAATCAGCAGAGCCCGTTTTTCCGGCGGAAGCTGCAGCAGATAGCCCCGAAGCTGCTCGACCGGGGGCCCCATGGCCATCGCGCGTACCGTACCTCATCAATGCTACGAGCGAGGTTGATATCGCCGCCGCATTAAGAACCCGTTGAGCAATCGCGGCACGGGCGCCGCGCGTGAGTTCCGCCACGGCGAGCTTGGTTTATGAAATGTGAGCGGCGCGCGCGGGCTCACTCGGTAATTCCGTACCCGCCCAATTTCACACTAAGCGCCCGGTAAAACCAGCTCCGCCCGCAAGCCGCCGATCGGAGCGGTGCCGAGGTTGAGCTCTCCGCCATAGAGGGCGGCAAGCTCGACCACGATGGACAGTCCGAGGCCGGAACCCGGCTTGGTCTCGTCCAGCCGCCGGCCCCGGCGCGCGACCTGATCACGTTGCGAGGGCGAAAGTCCCGGGCCGTCATCGTCGACCATGATGCGAACCACCGGCCGGTTGTCGAGCCCGCCGAGCGTCTGTGCAAAAACCTCGATGGCGACGCGCGACTGCGCCCATTTGCAGGCATTGTCGACCAGGTTGCCCATCATCTCTTCGAGATCCTGCCGCTCGCCGCGAAACTTGGCGTCCTCGGAGGCGTCGAGCTCGATGCTGATGCCGCGGTCGTGGTGAATCTTTCCCATGGTGCGGGCGAGCGCCGTCACCGCCGAGCGCACGTCGGTGACGCTGCCGATCACCGCCGCCATGCCGGCGGCGAGCCGCGCGCGCTCGAGATGGTGGGCGACCTGGTCGCGCATGATCTCGACCTGCTCGGCGACCTTGGCGGCAAACGGATCCTCGCGGTGGGCGGCGGCCTCGTTCATCATCACCGAGATCGGCGTCTTCAACGCATGCGCCAAGTTTCCGACATGGGTGCGCGCGCGGGTGACGATTTCGCGGTTGGCGTCGATGAGCGCGTTGGTCTCGCGCGCGAGCGGCGCGATCTCGACCGGGAAATTGCCCTCGAGCCGTTCCGCGGCGCCCGAGCGGATCGCCGCCAAGCCAGCCGAGATGCGGTTGAGCGGGGCGAGACCGAAGCGCACCTGGAAGGTCGTGATCAAGAGCAGCACGATCGCGAGCACCGCAAAGGTCCCGATCAGGATGCGATCGAAGCCGTAAGTGCCTTCATCGATCTCGGCGGCGTCGCCGGCCACCGTGACCAGGAAGCGGCCGTCCTCGCCGAGGTCGATGATGCGCTCGACCAGGCGCAGCTTCTGGTCTTCCGGCCCCTTGACATAGCCTTCGCGGGTGCCACCGAGATTGCCCTGCACGCCGAGCGCTTCCAGGCTCGGCAGGCTCGAATCCCAGAGCGAGCGCGACGAGCGAATCTCCGGCTTTGGCGTATCGAGCCTGGTCACCTGCCAGTACCAGCCCGACAGCGGCAGCTCGAACAGCGGCTCGCCCAGCGACTGCGGGAACTTGTCGCTCGCCTCGTCGGGGCTCGCCACGTCGGCGACCAGCGTGCGCAGATAGACGCCGAGCCTGCCGTCGAAGGAGCGCTCGACCGCGGCGCGGTAGAGCGAGGACAGCACGACGCCGGTGACCAGCAGGATCACGACCGTCCAGGTCGCCGCCGAGACGAACAGGCGCAGCGCAAGCGAATTAGCGCGCATCGGTCGGGCTCAGCAGATAGCCGAGGCCGCGGACGGTCTGGATCACGTCGACGCCGAGCTTCTTGCGGATGCGGCCGACGAACACCTCGATGGTGTTGGAGTCGCGGTCGAAATCCTGGTCGTAGAGATGCTCGACCAGCTCGGTGCGCGAGACCACGCGACCGGTGTGATGCATCAGATAGGCGAGCAGCCGGTATTCGTGCGAGGTGAGCTTGATCGGATTGCCGTCGACGGTGACACGGCCGCTGCGGGTATCGAGGCGCACCGTGCCGCAGATCAGCTCGCTCTTGGCGTGCCCGGTCGAGCGGCGCAGCAGCGCGCGGATGCGCGCCAGCACCTCCTCGAGATGAAAGGGCTTGGCCACATAGTCATCGGCGCCGGCGTCGAAGCCCTGCACCTTGTCGCTCCAGCGGTCGCGCGCCGTGAGGATCAGCACCGGCATGGAGCGGCCGGCGCGACGCCATGATTCGAGCACCGAAATCCCGTCCATCTTCGGCAGCCCGATATCGAGGATGACCGCGTCATAGGGCTCGCTCTCGCCCAGAAAATGCCCCTCCTCGCCGTCAAAGGCGCGATCGACCACGTAGCCGGCGTCGGTCAACGCCGTCGCCAGTTGCCGGTTGAGATCGGGATCGTCCTCGACCACGAGGAGGCGCACTCAGAATTCTCCTATCGCTCGCCGACCACGGCCCCATTGGTGGCGTCGACGACCGCGCGCTTCACTTTGCCATCGCGCCCCAACAGTGTCAGCAGGTAGATCAACCGGTCGGGCTCCTGGCAAAGCTGCGCCTTGATGACGTCTTTTGGCAGGTGATGCAGCGCATGGATCGCGGTGGCAAGCGGCACGGTCTTGCCGTTGGCGATGGCGGCGCGCTGCTCCTCGCCGGTGAGGCAGCGCCGCGTTTCGGCGCCGGTCGCGCCGGGCGGCAGCGCCGCGGCCGCGACCGCCGCGAACAGCATCACCGCCGCCCAAGGCCGTGGTCGCGGCTTGAGCGCGGATTTGAGCACGGATTTGAGCATCGGATGGCGCATCGAGCTTAGGCACGGAGCTTGGTCTGGCGGGCGCCCGATTTCAAGGAGGTGTTGAGCGGCGGCACAGGAAGCTCAACCGGTTTCTTAGGTTCACGCGGGTGAACCTAACATGAACAGGCTCGACTTGAGGTTGGCCGAGCCCAGGGCCTGACCGAACCTATGCGCCATGAGCTCGAATCGCCTGGCGCACACACGCGCCCTGCTTAACGTTAAGTGCAAAGGTTAAGTCGCGACAATTCCATGGGAGCGGTACCGCGCTACGCGCCTTGGGTTATGAAGGAGCCAATCCGGATAGCGCCCCGACCCCCCCGATACCAAGCTATCCGGAGCGGCAGCTCCGGTGCCCCCACCGGAGCTGCCAACCCCCGCCCCGCACGCAATTCCTTCGATCGTATTTCCTTTGCAATCTTGCCTTGATACGCTGCGCCTGATCCGTGAGCTCCGATGCAACCGGGAGCGCCGATCAGGCGTTGCCATGCCGATCGATCCCGGCCTCGATCAATGGCATCGATCACGGCAGAGCGCACAGCGGAGGTCGTCATGTTGCTCTTTCCGGCGCTTCTTCCCGCACTCACGATGGGCGCGCATTTGACGATCGCGGTCGCAGACCCGGTGCCTTCATTCAATGTCGAGCCGAGCTGCCGGGCGGCGGCCAGCGGCGCCGCCGGCATCAAGCAAGACATGTCGGTGTGCCTCGACGACGAGAAGGGCGCGCGCGACCAGCTGGCCAAGGAGTGGGGCGAGTTCGCCGCCAACGATCGCGGTCTCTGCACGCGCCTGGCGACCACCGGCGGCAGCCCGACCTATACGGAATTGTTGGTCTGCCTGCAGATGGCGCGCGACGCCCGCAAGCTGCCCAAGGAAGACACGCTGGTGCCGAGGCCTTGAGCGGCGGCACGCGGGGCCCTTCCCTTCCGTCCCGGTTGCAGCGTAACATTGCGCCAAGGCCCGACAAACCGGGTCATAAAGCGTGCCAACAAAGCGTTTCGCAAGCGCTTGTCCGGGAGGATTAAGAGATGATTCGTCGCGTCGGGATCGCGCTCATTTTGTCGGCCCTGTCACAAGGCGCGTTGGCGCAGCCGGCCGCGCCCCCCGCGCCGCTCGACGACAGCCAGAAGCTCGGGCAGCGGCTGTTCTATCAATCCTGCGTCGTCTGCCACACCAAGCCGCAAATCACGAGCGGACAGTACGGCCCGGTGCTGTCGAAGGAGACGCTCGGCGGGCAGGAGGAAGTCCTGCGCGCGTTCATCAGCAATG
The DNA here is from genome assembly GCA_036522235.1 of Xanthobacteraceae bacterium. Lineage (GTDB taxonomy): Bacteria > Pseudomonadota > Alphaproteobacteria > Rhizobiales > Xanthobacteraceae > VAZQ01. Next base: position 5,327 of record DATDGG010000554.1, on the reverse strand, counting down.
GAACCACGCGCATGCCGGGATTCAAGTTTCAGTTCGAGCCCATCCAGATCAATGCCATCGTCGCGTATCTGAAAACCCTGCCAGCGCCCAATCCGCCCGCGCCAGCCGCGCGCTGAGCGGAACGGCCACCCCAAGGAGAAAACGACATGACCCATGCCAAGCGTTTCGGACAAGCCAGCGTGACGCTCGCGGCCATCGCGGCGGCGGGACTGGCGGCGACCGCGCTCATCCCGATTTCCGCGCAGGCCGCCGATGTGCTGCTCTCCGGATCGATCACAACGGCTTCGGGCGAGAAGCTCAACGGCGTGACGGTGTCGGCCAAGGCCGAAGGCTCGACCATCACCACCACGGTCTTCACCGACGACGCCGGCAACTACTATTTCCCGCCGCTCGCGGCCGGCAAGTACGCGGTCTGGGCGCAGGCGCTGACCTTCGCGACCGCCAAGAGCGAAGTCGATCTTGCGGCCGGCAAGAAAGCGGACTTCAAGCTCAGTCCGCTTGCGGAGTTCGAGCGGCAATTGCCCGGCGACCTGGTCATCGCCGCGCTGCCGGACGAGACGCCGGAGGACGCGCGGCTCAAGAACCTCGTGCACAACAACTGCACCGGCTGCCATACCCCGAACTATCCGTTGCAGCACAAGTTCGACGCCGCCGGCTGGAGCGCGATCATCGACCTGATGAAGCACGTCAACGTCTCCGGCGTCTATCTCGGCCCGGATCGGACCAATGGCGTGCTCGACTTCAATCAGAAGGAACTGGCGTCGTATCTCGCCCGCGCCCGCGGACCGGGCGAGACGTCGATGAAGTTCAAGCTGCGGCCGCGCCCGACCGGGGAAGCGGCGCGCGTCGTGTACAAGGAATACGACGTTCCGCTGCAGACCGACTCCAACATGCCGACCAAGGAGGCCTTGAACGACGGCAGCGACTGGTCGCTCGGCACGCCCTCGCGCGCCGGCTCCCTGGTGCATGATTCCTGGGCCGATCTCGACGGCAATATCTGGTTCACCTCCAACGTGCCCAATCACACGACCTCGCTCGGCCGCATCGACGCGCAGACCGGCGCCGTCAAGATGCTGAAGGTGAACGGGCAGAACGGCATGGCGGCCAATACCCACGGCATGACCCGCGATCCGAACGGGATCATCTGGTTCAACGTCAATCCGGGCAAAGGGAGCCTCGGCCGGCTCGATCCCAAGACCGAGCAGATCCAGGTGTTCCAGCCGCCGAACGGCGTGTCGCCGACCGGCGGGGCCACCACCGTCGACTGGGACGGCAAGGGCAAGATCTGGGTGTCCTCGCCTGAAGGCGCGTTGCGCTTTGATCCGCAGACCGAGAGCTTCACCGAGTACAAGTCGCGCACCTACAAGACCCCGAACGGCACCGGCACGACCTATGGCGCGGCCGGCGACCGCGAGGGCAACGGCTGGTGGGCGGAAATGACCCTCGACATCATCGGCCACGCCGACGCCAAGACCGGGGAAGCCTCCGAGCTCAAGCTGCCGCGCGTGGTGCTGGACAAGGATCTCGTAACCGACGAGCAGCGCGCCTTCTACGAGAAATACGCCTCCGCCGACTTCAACCAGCCGGTCCCGTGGAACGAGGGCCCGCGCCGCATGGGCAGCGACAAGAACGGCGACGTGCTCTGGGTCGGCAATTCCTGGGGCGGCAGCCTCGCCAAGATCGACATCCACACCATGGAGACGTCGTTCGTGCCCCTGCCCGGCCCCGGCGCGATGCAGCCTTATCACGTGGCGGTCGACAGCGGCCACAACGCCTGGCTCAACATTTGGACGTCGGACGTGATCATGAAATACGATCCGGCGAGCGGCAAATGGACGACCTTCGACCTGCCCACGCGCGGAACCGAAGCCCGCTACATCTCGCTGCTCGAGCGCGACGGCAAGATGGAAGTGGTGCTGCCCTATTCGCGCACCAGCAAGGTCGCGGTCATGACGTTCCGCAACGAGGCCGACCTGGCGGCCCTCAAGGCGCAGGCCGCGCAATAGGCCGCGCTACGCCAAGCCGCGCGCGCTTTGTTCGAAATCCCCCCGCTTGCGCCGGCAAGCGGGGAATTTTTTGCGCGGTTATTCCGCCGGGGCGCCCGGCGCATCGGGGGCGATCGGCAGGTCCGCCGCGGCCGGGCCGCGCAATGGGCGCTCCTCCAGGCGCAGCACGGCAAGGAAGCCCAGCACCGCAACCGCGAGCGCCGCCGCGAACACCTTGCGGAAGACCTCCGCCACGTCGAGGTCGGCTGCGCCGACCGACTGCACCACGACCTCCATCCCGGTGCCGCGCTCGGGCGTGACGCCGAGGCCTGCGAGCACGATCGCGCCCATCACCGCGACCACGAGCGCGCTCGCGAGCGCGCGGAAGAAGTTCATGGCGCCGGTCGCGGTGCCGACCTCGTGGCGCAGGACCGCGTTCTGAATCGACACGGTGGCGATCGGAAAGACGCTGCCGACCCCGAAGCCGATGAGGCCCGCCGCCACCACGGCGCCGGCGAGCGGCATCGCCGGCCACCACACCAGCGCCGCCACCGCCGCGATGGTGAGGCTGAGCCCCGCCAGGGCCGAGACCTTGTAGTGGCGCAGATACATCATGGAGCGGCCCGACATCATCGCGCCGGGCGTCGTGAAGATGACGACCGGGATGAGCGCGAGGCCTGAATCGGTCGCGGAAAGCTTGTGCACGAGCTGATAGTAGAGCGGCAGATAGATCATGAACCCGGTCATCACGCCGAGCGCGCACGAGGTCGCGAGCGTTCCCTGCCGCATCACCGGGTTGGCCAGCACCGTGAGCGGCAGGAACGGCTCGTCCGCCCGGGCAAGCCTCAAGCCGAACAGCCAGGTCAAGAGGAGGCACGCGCCGATCAGGCCAAAGATGGTCGGCGACCCCCAGGGAAATCGGGTGCCGCCAGTGGTCAGCACCAATAACAGCGCAATCGCGGCCGCGGTCATCAGGGCGGCGCCTGGCATGTCGAGTTTATGCGGACGCTCGTGCCGCGGCAGCCGCTTCATCGAGCTCATGGTCAACAGCGCGGCGATGAGGCCGAGCGGCACGTTCAACCAGAAGATCAGCGACCAGTGCAGCCGATCCGCAATGATGCCGCCGAGCGCCGGGCCGACCACGCCGGCCACCACCCAGGCGGTGCCCATATAGGCCTGGTAATGCCCGCGCTCGCGCGGCGTGACCATGTCGGCCACCGTGGTCTGCACCAAGGGCGGGATGCCGCCGCCGCCGATGCCCTGCAGCGTGCGCGCCGCGATCAGCATCGCCATATTGGGCGCGACCGCCGCCGCGGCCGAGCCGGCGACGAACAGTCCGAGCGCGGCGAGCATCATAGCGCGCCGGCCATGGATATCGCTGAGCTTGCCGTAGAGCGGCGCCACCACGGTCGACGACAACAGATAGGCGATGATGACCCAGGAGAGGCTGCTGAAATCTCCGAGATCGCGCCCGATGGTCGGCAAGGCGGTGGCCACGATGGTCTGATTGACCGCCGAGAGAAAGCCGCCCAGCATCAGCCCATAGAACACCAGGCGGATCTCGGCCTTGGTCAGCGGAGCACGGGCCGAGGGTTGGGCCGAGGGTTGGGCGGAGGGTGCTGCTCCATCGGCCATTGCCGGCGGCGGGCCTATTCGGCGGCCGCGGGCGCGGACTGTGGCCTCGCCGCGGGGCCGCGCAACGGCCGCTCCGCAACGCACAGGACGGCCACGAAGGCTGAGGCGAGAAAGCCCGCACCCGCGATGAAGACCCAGCGGAACAGCATGGCGAAATCCACCGCCGTGCCGGGCGCTCCGGAGAGCCTTTCCAAGACGACGGCGCCGCCCGAGCGGGTGTCCAGTCCGCCCAGCACGATCGCGCCGAACACCGCCACCACGATGGCGCCGCCGAGCTGGCGAAAGAAGTTCAAGGTGCCGGTCGCGGTGCCGACCTGATACGGCGGCACCGCGTTCTGGATCAGCACGGTCGTGGTCGGATACATGGTGCCCATGCCGAGGCCGCCCACGACCAGGAGCGCCGCCACTTCCGGGGCCGAGAATCGGTCCGGCCAGATGGCGAAGATCGCCAGCACCGCGATGCCGAGCAGCAATCCGACGAGCGGCACGCGCCGGTAGCGATCGAGCCGCGACAACAGCCGCCCGGCCGTGAGCGATCCGATCGTCGCTCCGCTCATGAAGGCGATCAGAACGAGGCCCGAGGCGCTGGCCGACTGGCCGAGCGCAAGCTCGAGATAGAGCGGCATGAAGATCGACAGGCCGATGATCGTCCCGATGCCGAAGAACCCGGCGGTCACCACGGCGCCGACCACGCTCTCGCGCACCATGCTGAGCGGAATGAACGGCTCGGGCGCGCTCATCAGGCGCCACACGAACAGCAGCCACAGCCCCGCCGAGGCGCCGAACAGGGTGAGAATCTGCGCCGAACCCCAGCCATAGAAGCCGCCGCCCCAGGCCAGCGCCAGCAGCAAGGCGACCGCGGCGCCGACCATCAGGACGGCGCCGAGAATGTCGAGCCGATGCGGGCGCTCGTGGCGCGGCAGGCGCTGCAGCGCGCGGTTCGTCATCAGCAAGGCCAAGGCGCCGAGCGGCAGGTTGATCCAGAAGATCATCGACCAGTGGACGTAGTCGGTGAGAAATCCGCCGAGCACCGGGCCCAGGATGCTGGCGCTCATGAACATGACCGAGGAGTAGCTCTGAACCTGCGGGCGTTCGCGCGGCGACAGGATGTCGGCGATGACGGTCTGGGCGAGCGGCAGGAGGCCGCCGCCACCGAGCCCCTGCAGGGCACGCGCGGCGACCAGCGCCCAGATCGTGGGCGCGAGCGCGCAGGCGATCGATCCGGCCACGAACACGCCGATGCTGATCAGCATGAGCGCACGCCGCCCATAGATATCGGAGAGCTTGCCGAACAAGGCCGTGGCGAGCGTGGTGCTGAGCAGATACGCGGTCACCACCCAGGAGAGGTTCTCGACGTCCGAGAGGCTGCGCCCGATGGTCGGCAGCGCCGGCGCCACGATGGTCTGCTCGAGCGCGCTTAAGAACATCGCCAGCATGATGCCGACGATGATCGTCCGCACGGTGGCGGGGTCGACCGGCGCTTGCGCGTGCTCGGCGTCGGCGGGGGCTGCGCTACGGCTGCTTGCGGTCATGAACTGTGGTGATCGTCGCCAAATTTTCGTGATGGGCGGCAACATTGCGCGGCCACCCGCCCATGGCAATGGCAGCGCGCACAGGGCAGCCATGATGCGCTCCCAACACTATTTCCCCTCAGGTCGGCTTGCGCCGCGCGGCCTTGGGCACCCGCAGCGGCCAGCTCACGATCCA
>DATDGG010000553.1:0-6214 GCA_036522235.1 Xanthobacteraceae bacterium | reverse complement strand
TGTCGGCACCAGCGGGGGCATTTTCGGTCTCGAGCGCGGCTTCTGCCTGATGATCGGGGGCGATCGCGCGGTGGCCGAGCGGCTCGATCCGATCTTTGCCACGCTCGCGCCCGGCGATGACGGGGTTGCCCGCGCCCCCGCCCGCGAAGCGCGCGACCCGCGCGCCGCGCGCGGCTATCTCCATTGCGGGCCGCACGGCGCCGGCCATTTCGTCAAGATGATCCACAACGGTATCGAATACGGAATGATGCAGGCCTACGCGGAGGGCCTCGACATCCTGCACAGCGCTTCGAAGGAAAACCTCCCGCCGGAACGGCGCTACCACTTCGACCTCGCCGAGATTGCCGAGGTCTGGCGCCACGGCAGCGTCGTCTCCTCCTGGCTGCTCGATCTCACGGCTGCGGCGCTGGCCGAGAATGCGAGCTTGTCGAGCTATTCGGGCGTGGTGCAGGATTCGGGTGAGGGCCGCTGGACCGTCAACGCCGCGATCGAGGAAGCGGTGCCGGCCGAGGTGCTCACCGCCGCGCTCTATGCGCGCTTCCGCTCCCGCCAGGATCACACCTTTGCGGAGCGGGTGCTCTCGGCCATGCGGTTCAAGTTCGGCGGCCACACGGAGCCGAAAGCCGAGCCGCAAGGCAAGTCGCAAGCCAAGCCGTGATCGTCTCGGTTCATCCCGCGCCCGATGATCTGGCACGCGCCACGGCCGCGTGGCTGCGCGAGCGCGCCACAGCGGCGGCGCAGCGGTTTGCTGTCTGCCTTGCCGGCGGCTCGACGCCACGCCGTGTCTATGAGCTTCTGGCATCGGCGGAACGCGACCGCTTTCCGTGGGATCGTGTGCATTGGTTCTTCGGCGACGAGCGCTTCGTGCCGCCCGATCATCCCGAGAGCAACTACCGCATGGCGCGCGAGGCTCTGTTCGCGGTGGCGCCGGTGCCCACCGGCAACGTGCATCCGATCCCGACCGCGGGTGCTCCGGCCACGGCGGCGCAACGCTACGAAGACGAGCTCAAGGATTTCTACGGCGCCGCGGCGCTTGATCCGCAACGCCCGCTGTTCGACGTAGTGCTGCTCGGCCTCGGCGAGGACGGCCACACCGCTTCGCTGTTTCCCGGGAGCGCAGCCTTGCAGGAACGCAGGCGCTGGGTCGTCGATGCGTTGGGCCCGCAATCGCAGCCGCGCATCACCCTGACCTATCCGGCGCTCGCAAGTCATCACGCTTTGGCGTTCCTGGCCGTCGGAGCCGGAAAGCGCGCCATCCTCCGACGCGTCTGGGGCGGCGATGATCTGCCGGCGGCGCGTCTGCGCGCGGGCGCCCATTGGTTCATCGATGCGGCCGCCGATCCGCGTGCGGGCTGACGGCAGGCCGGCTACTTTCCGCCTTGCTTGAAGTAGCGCAGGTCCGGTGGCGCCTGGTCCTTTCGGGCCGGCATCAGCAGGCCGTCCGCGCTCAGGAAATAGTCCTCCTTGCCGACCACGACGTGCACGTTGTTCTCCGTGCAGACGTCCTCGCGCCACCAGATCGGCCCCTTGGCGGCGACGCGGCGGTAGGTCTTGAGCGCGCTCCATGGACGCGTCAGCGCATTGTCGATCACCGTGATCTCGTCATGGAGCGTGTCGGGGTTGGCTTTGTCGACATAAAGCTTTTCCCGGATGATCGTGCGGCCGTCGGCGTGAAACGGAATGCCGGTGGCGTCGTAGGTCCGCGGATTCTTGAGACCGCGGGTTTCCACCACCAGCGCGCTGTAGCGGCCTTGGCCGTCCTCATCGACCCATTTGCCGATCGAATAGCCGGAGAACTGCGGGTCGTCATACATGTTCGCGGGCCAGTCGCGGCCATCGGTGTGGATGCGGCGGCTGTCGTGAATGTGCTCGATCAGGACATAGGTCGTCTCAGGCGTGACGACGATTTCCATCGGCGAATAGACGTGCATGATCCGCGGCATGCCGGGCGGCAGACAGCGATAGGTCGGATCGATGCCTTGCCCGCCGGTCGCCTGCTCGGCGAGGTTGGCCTGGTAGATGGCCTGGTATTCCGCGGTGAGCGGCGCTTCCTGGCGCAGTCCAATCCCCTTGGCCGGATCGAAGCGCGAGCCGCCCGGATAGCCCCTGACCCATTGGCCCTTGAGGTCCGGATAGCGGGTGTCATCCCAGGCCCGTGCGCCCGCAATGGCTGCAGCGAGTGCCGCTACCAGCGTCACGGCGGCAATCGCGATGCGGTGAAGCATGGTGGTCCTCCCCGGCTACCGCGCGAACAGTGTACCGGATTTGCCGGCCGTTGTGCCTATCGGGCAGAAGGTTTCACGTGCCCCCATAGACCGGCACGAATAGATCATCGACCGGGATCGGCTTGGCGATCATGGATTGATCGACCAGATATTGCACCAGCGCTTCAAGCGCCGCGCGATTGGGCTCGACCCCATAGGGCCAGGGATCGCCGCCGAAGACTTCCTCGATCTCGTCGAGCTCGGCCGTCATCCAGGGCAGCATGTAGCGCAGCGTCCCGAGATACCGCATCTTCTTGAACGCCACCGCCTTCGACTCGCAGAATGCCTGATAGAGGCTCGTCGCCACGAACGGGTGCTTCTCGTAGAGATCGCGGCGCAGCACGACGAGATGCATGATCGGGAAGATCTTGGTCCGCCGGTAATAGTCCTTCTCGGCGGCGCGGAAGTCGGGAAACAGCCGCTGGATATTTGGATTCTTGCCGTAGGCGGACGGCAGGTCGGACCCGATGGTGGCGGCGATCTCGCCATCTTCCAGCAGCCGGCTCAGCGATTTGCCGCTGGTATTGGGCACGATCGACACCGGCTTGAGCGGCGGCAGGACGGTCGGGCTGCCGTGCCGGGTGGGCGTCTCCATGGCGCCTTCGACCCATTGCACGCTCGACAGATCGACGCCGTGCTGGTGCTGCAGCAGTCCGCGGATCCAGACCGCGGCCGTCATGGTGTAGAGCTGAACCCCGATGCGCTTGCCTTCGAGGTCCTTCGGCGTGCGGACCTGGCGGGTGTCGACCGCAATGAAGCCGTGACGAAACACGCGCGAGGCGAAGACCGGCAGCGCCACGAACGGACAGTCACCGGCGGCGGCGTAGCGGCTGACATATTCCGAGCTCGACATTTCCGAGGCGTCGAATTCGAGCTTGCCGACCATGCGGTCGAACAATTCGCGCGGATTGTCGACATTGATGAAGTTGAGATCGATGCCCTCAGGCCTCACCTCGCCGGTGCGCAGCGCAATCATGCGGTCGTAGAGGCCGCAGGCAAACGTCATCGAAAGCTTGGACAAGGCAAGTCCTCGGGCTTAGTAGCAACCACCGTTCGGTATCCGGTACGGCACCCGAAACAGCGTCTTGAGCCTGTCGTCGGGAATCGGCGCGGCAAGGTATTTCAGCGTCACCGCCGCCGGCATGATCAGGTCCATCCCGATCACCTTGTCGGGCATCAGCATGTCCTTGGTGAAGAACTCGTCGCGCACGCGCTTCGCGAGGCTTTCGGGAACCCCTGCGATCTCGGCGTAGTATTTGAGCGCGGTAGGGTTGGAATACATGTAGTCGACGGTCTCCCGATAGGCGGTCATGTAGCAGAGGAGATCCTCCTTGCGGCGCTCGAGCACACCCGCGCTAGTGATCAACAGCCGGTTGGTCTGGTTGCGGATTTCCGGAATGTCGTTGCCGCGGGCGACGATCCGGATCTTGCCCTGCTCCTGCGCCTCGATGCCGAATGGCGGCGTCGCCCAGCCGACATCGATCTGGCCCGACATCACCTGCGTGAAGGTCGGCGGCGGCCCGCCGGTCGCGACCGGCTTGGCGGCACTGAGGCCGTATTCCTTGATGATGGCGAGCACGATCGCATGCGTCGACGAGCCGTTGGTCGAATACGCCATGGTGGCGCCGTTGGCGTCGCGGATGGTCTTGATTTGCGAATTGGCAGCCACATACCAATAGTCGCCGGCGCTGTTGACCTCGGTGCCGATCACGCGGATCGGCGCGCCCCTCTCGAACGCACCGAGCACGCCCATCACCCCGCCGCCGATGCCGATATCAACGCTGCCCGAGATGGTGGCCTGCTGGGTCTCGCCAGCTCCTTGCGTGAACAACAGATCGAGGTCGAGGCCGTGCTTCTTGAAAATGCCGGCCTTCTGGCCGAGCTCGGATACCGAAGTGTCCCAACTCCCGCGCTGGCCGACGGCGATTTTCAGCGTGTCGTCGGCGAGCGCGGTGGCGGTTGAAATCGCCAACAGGCCGAGGCTCAAGCCGGTGGCCATTCGAACGCGCAGCGTCATTGGGCAACCTCCCTGTCTTTTGTTGTCGAGCGGCTATTCGGCACCAACTGTCGCGGCCGCCTTCCGCTCGTAGCGATGCGCCGGCGTGAGGATCGGGGCCGCGAGCGGCGCCGCCGCAAATGACGCCGTGCGGCGTTCGGCGTCGGCATCCTCATAGAGCGTCGTCCGCTGCGCCGGTTGGCGGCCGATCGCGCGGATCAGGGCTTCCATCTCGGCGGGCGGCAGCTCCTCGCCGTGCACCGCGCCGGCCGCGCGGGTGATGCTCTCGTTCATCAAGGTGCCGCCGAGATCGTTGGCGCCGGCATTGAGGCAGGCCTTGACGCCTTCCGGGCCCATCTTCACCCACGAGGTTTGGATATTGACGACATGCGGATGCAGCGCGAGCCGCGCCACCGCGTGCATCAGGATGGCTTCCCGATAGGTCGGCCCGCTGCGGGCGCGGCCATGCAGATAGATCGGCGTCTCCATCGGCACGAAAGGCAACGGCACGAATTCGGTCAACCCGCCGGTGCGCTCCTGCAGTGCCCGCAGGCGCAACAGATGCCGCGCCCAATGCGCGTAGCCTTCGACGTGGCCGTACATGACGGTCGCGGTGGTGCGCAGGCCGATGGCATGCGCGGTCGCGACCACATCGAGCCATTGCTGCGTTGAAATCTTGTCGGGACAGATGATGCGGCGTACCTCATCGTCGAGGATTTCGGCCGCCGTGCCCGGGAGCGTGCCGAGCCCGACCGCCTTGAGCTCCTCGAGAAATGCCTCGACCGAGAGACCGAGCGTGTGGGCGCCTTGCGTCACTTCGAGCGGCGAGAAGGCATGGATGTGAATTTCGGGCGTGACCGCCTTGATGGCGCGGCAGACAGACAGGTAGGTCGCGCCCGTATAGTCGGGATGGATGCCGCCCTGCAGACAGACCTCGGTGGCGCCGCGTTCCCAGGCTTCGCTGCAGCGGCGCTGGATTTCGTCGAGCGCGAGGTCGTAGGGGCGGCCGCGCAGGTTGGCGGAGAGCTTGCCCTTCGAGAAGGCGCAGAACTGGCAGCGGAAGTAGCAGACATTGGTGTAGTTGATGTTGCGGTTGACCACATAGGCGACTCGCTCGCCGTTAACGGCAGCGCGCAGCGCATCCGCGGCCGCGCGCACCCGCTCGAAGTCCGCGCCGCGCGCCGCGAACAGTGCGACGATGTCGGCCTCGCCGAGCTGCTCGCCGGCCTGCGCGGCCTCGAGAATACGGGACAAGCGACTCGCGGTTAGGCGGGCACGGCGTTTCACTCCCTCGCCCCGAAGGGGAGAGGGTTGGGGTGAGGGGGTCACGATGTGCCCGTATCGATCCGCCGGAGCCCCCTCATCCCGCCCTTCTCCCCCTTGGGGAGAAGGAGTGAAAGGCCCCGCGTCCCTTACTTCGCAGCCGTTCGGCACCGCGTGCCCGGCTCCCGCGACCCACGCATCGGTCCGTGCGAAGCCTTCGGCGTCGACGGCGCGCAGCACCGGAGCGCGCAGCGCCGGATCGAGCCAGCGCTCCGTATCGCGGATGTAGCCCGGATAGATTGCCAGGCGCTCGACCAGGACCTTGCCCGCCTCCGCGGTACGTTCGGCCAGCGTCGCGAGCGCGGGCCACGGTGCTTCCGGATTGACGTGATCGGGCGTCACCGGCGAGACCCCGCCCCAGTCATTGATGCCGGCCGCGATCATGTCGGCGAGCGGGCCGCCGCTGAGATTGGGCGGCGCCTGAATGTTCATGGCGGCGCCGAAGATGATGCGTGCCACCGCGATGGTCCACAGATGGTCGGCCGCGTCGGGCTCCGGCGCCTGCGCCATCTGGGTTTGCGGCTTGGCGCGGAAGTTCTGGATGATGATTTCCTGGATGTGCCCATAGCGCCGGTTGAGATCCCGCAACGCCAGCAGCGCCTCGATACGCTCGCGCCGCGTCTCGCCGATG
>DATDGG010000552.1:0-2597 GCA_036522235.1 Xanthobacteraceae bacterium | reverse complement strand
GTCATCGTGTCCATGGACGTCTATCGCAGCCGTGCCGACATCCGGCTCGACGAGCGCCGCCTCGCACTTGAATTCGGCATCAGCCGCACCCCCGTGCGTGAGGCCATGGCGCAGCTCGAGCGCGACGGCTTCGTGCGCTCGGTGCCGCGCCGCGGCATCTATGTGGTGCGCAAGACCAGGCGCGACGTCATCGAGATGATCACCGCCTGGGCGGCCCTCGAAAGCATGGCGGCGCGGCTGATCACGCAAGGCGCCGGCGACGATGAGATCGCCTCGCTGCGGCGCATGTTCGCGACCTTCGAAGGCGGCGAGATCGCCGCCAAGCTCGATGAATATTCCGAGGTGAATATCGCGTTCCACCAGGCCATCATCTGCATGAGCCACAATCGGGTGCTCATCGACCTGGCGGAAAATCTATTCACTCACATGCGGATGATCCGCCGCAAGACCATCGGCGAGCAGGACCGTGCCGATCGCTCGATCCGCGACCACATGCACATCATCGAGGCGCTCGAGGCGCGCGACACCGCGCGCGCCGAGGAGCTGGTGCGCGCGCACGCGCTCGGCCTCGCCGATCACGTCGCGAAATACGCCGATTACCTGGACTGAAAAGCAAGACGATCCGAGGGAGGCCTCCCATGGCTGACGCAGCAGTGAAAGAGAAACGCGAAGCCGACGCGGAGCAGGAGCTCACCGATGGCTTTCACCTGGTCATCGACGCGCTCAAGCTCAACGGCCTGACCACGATCTACGGCGTGCCGGGCATCCCGATCACGGACTTCGGCCGCATGGCGCAGGCTGCGGGCATCCGCGTGATCTCGTTCCGCCACGAGCAGAATGCCGGCAATGCGGCGGCGATCGCCGGCTTCCTCACGAAAAAGCCCGGCATCTGCCTTACCGTGTCGGCGCCGGGCTTCCTCAACGGCCTGACCGCGCTTGCCAATGCCACGACCAACTGCTTCCCGATGATTCTCATCAGCGGCTCGTCCGAGCGCGAGATCGTCGACCTGCAGCAGGGCGACTACGAAGAGATGGACCAGCTGGCGATCGCCAAGCCGCTGTGCAAGGCGGCGTTCCGCGTGCTGCATGCCGCCGATATCGGCATCGGCCTCGCGCGCGCGATCCGCGCGGCGGTGTCGGGCCGTCCGGGCGGCGTCTATCTCGATCTGCCGGCCAAGCTGTTCTCGCAGGTCATGAACGCGGAGGCCGGAGCGAAGTCGCTGGTCAAGGTCATCGACCCGGCGCCGGCCCAGATTCCAGCTCCAGCCGCCGTCAAGCGGGCGCTCGATGTGCTCAAGAGCGCCAAGCGCCCGCTGATCATTCTCGGCAAGGGCGCGGCCTACGCGCAGGCCGACGACGCGATCCGCGATCTGGTCGAAAAAAGCGGCATACCGTTCCTGCCGATGAGCATGGGCAAGGGACTCTTGCCCGACACGCATCCGCAATGCGCGGGTGCGGCGCGCTCGACCGTGCTGAAGGACTCCGACGTCGTGATGCTGATCGGCGCGCGCCTCAACTGGCTCCTGTCGCACGGCAAGGGCAAGGCCTGGGGTGAGCCCGGATCGAAGAAGTTCATCCAGATCGACATCGAGCCCAAGGAAATGGACAGCAATGTCGAGATCGTGGCTCCTCTGGTCGGCGACATCGGCTCCTGTGTGACGGCTCTGCTCGAGGCCATGGGCGGCAAGTGGCCGGCCCCGCCGGCCGACTGGACCGACGCCGTCAAATCGAAGCGGGAAGAGAACATCGCCAAGATGGCGCCGCGGCTGATGAAGAACTCGGCGCCGATGGACTATCACGGCGCGCTCGGTGCGCTGCGGACCATCGTCAAGGAGCGGCCGGATGCCATCCTGGTCAACGAAGGCGCCAATACGCTCGATCTCGCGCGCGGCATCATCGACATGTATCAACCGCGCAAGCGCCTGGACGTCGGCACCTGGGGCGTCATGGGCATCGGCATGGGCTTTGCCGTCGGGGCCGCGATCGAGACCGGCAAGCCGGTGCTCGCGGTCGAAGGCGACTCGGCCTTTGGCTTTTCCGGCATGGAAGTGGAGACGATCTGCCGCTACAAGCTGCCGGTCTGCGTCGTCATCTTCAACAACGACGGCATCTATCGCGGCACCGACGTCAATCCGTCCGGAGGCGCGGACGTTGCCACCACCGTCTTCGTCAAGGGCTCGCGCTACGACAAGATGATGGACGCATTCGGCGGCGTCGGCGTCAATGCGACGACGCCCGACGAGCTCAAGCGGGCCGTGAACGAGGCCATGGATTCCGGCAAGCCGACCTTGATCAACGCGGTGATCGACCCGGCGGCCGGCAGCGAGAGCGGCCGCATCGGCAATCTCAATCCGCAAAGCGTGCTTCGCAAGAAATAGGGGAACAAGGCAATGGCAACGCGCAAGAAAGCAGCCAAGGCAAAACCGAAAGCGGCAAAAAAGCCAGTCCGCAAGGTCGTCAAGCTCAAGGCGAAAAGGCCGGCGGCGAAAGCGGCCGTGAGCGGCGGCTTGCCCAAGCCGACGACCAAACCGTGGGGACAGGCTGGCAGGGCGCTCGACGGCGTGCGCATCCTCGACTTCACGCATGTGCAATCGGGG